>CAYLNM010000020.1:3505-44843 GCA_964385045.1 uncultured Isosphaeraceae bacterium | reverse complement strand
GCCCCCGCGCACGAACGCGGGCCCCGTCCGAGGACGGGGCCCGCGTCGTGATCGTCGCGTCCGGCCGACGGGCGGCCGGCGTGCGGTCTCAGGTCACGGGCACGGACCGAAGGCCGCGAGGACGTCGAGCAGGTCGCCGAAGGCCACCTCGCCGTCGCCGTCCACGTCCTCCGGGCAGCCGGTGCACGCGCCGCCGAAGGCCGACAGCACGGCGACCAGGTCGCCGAAGTCGGTCGCGCCGGAGCCGTCGACGTCGGTCGGGCACGCCGCGGTGCACACGAGCGTCTCGACCGAGAAGTCGTCGATGCCCGCCTCGGTGACCGAGTCGTTGGGCTGGTCCTGGACCACGAACCGCATCCGCATGGTCGCGGAGGGCAGCGCCACGTCGGCCACGCGGAACGTGACCTCCTCCCACTCGCCCGTGGTCTCGCCCGTCGAGAGCGACTCGACGGTGGTGTAGCTCGTGCCGCCGTTCGACGAGATCTGCACCTCCAGGATGTCGTTGGAGTTGTTGCAGTAGAACCAGCGGTTGAACCGCACGATGGTCTGGCCGCGACCGTCGAAGACCGGGGTCTCGAGGAAGGTCGGGCCGAGGTCCACGTCGAAGCTCGTCGCTCCGCCGCCGGGGGGGCCGTTGCCGGTCACGAAGGCGACCGAGCCGTCGCCCGGCGTGGCATCCTCGAAGGGAGCCGCGATGCCGCCCTGGTAGACGGTGCCGTTGGGCGTGGCCGCCTCCCAGAGGCCCGACATCGGCGGACCCGACTGGCTCACGGTCCAGGCCGAGACGTCACCCTCGATCGAGTCGCTCAGGACCACCTCGGTGCCGGTGGCGGCGACCGCGGTCCAGGGCTCGGCCGGTCCGGCGGGCGGGCTGGTGAACTGGGCACCGTTCACCGACGCCTCCACGTACCAGCTCGAGGCGAGCAGGCAGGGCACGCCGGGGAGCTCGGCGACGAAGGTGCCGTCGCCCTGGGCGACGAACGGCGTCGAGGCGAAGGGGCCGCCGATCGAGGAGCGGAGGACGAGCGAGCCCTCCTCGAGCTCGCCGCCGAACGCGTCGGCGGTGACCACGATCTCGGTGGGCTCGTTCGGCACGAGCAGGTCGGGGCGACCCTCGGGGTACTCGAAGTCGACGCCCTGCGGCGGCACGTTGCGGTAGACGCGGGTGCCGTCACAGGTGCCCAGGATCATGTCGAGCCAGCCGTCCTGGTCGAAGTCGATCAGCGCGATGTCGTGGACGCCCTGCAGCTCCGACGTCGAGAGGCCGCTCGGCGGCACGTCGAAGCCGACGTTCGGGACGTTTCCGTCGTTGCGGTAGATCGCGGTGACCCGCTGGCAGCCCGGGATGTCCACGTCCACGTCGGTGATGATGACGTCCTGGAACCCGTCGTTGTTCAGGTCGGCGATCAGCGAGTTGCCGCCGAAGCCGGCCGAGGGGCCGGAGGGGAACGACAGCTGCTGGAACCCGGCGAGGTTGCCCTGCGACGGGCCGGTGTTCAGGTGGTAGGTGTCGGTGCCGTCGTCCACCACGACGACGTCGAGGCGTCCGTCGTTGTTCAGGTCGCCGACCGACACGAAGTACGGGGCGTCCTGATTGATGATCTGGTAGTCGACGAACTCGCCCGGGTTCTGGGACGAGTTCCAGGTGACCGCGACGTGCTGCGGCGCGTTGAGCGACGTCTGCTTGACCACGTCCAGGGCGCCGTCGTTGTTCATGTCGGCGATGACGCTGGCCGCGCCGAAGGCCGACAGCCGCATCTCCGAGGTGAGACGCAGGTTCGACTCGTCCACGAAGAAGCCGCTGCCGTCGTTGATGAGCAGCTTGTTGTTGTAGTCGAAGATCTGCCCGCCGCCCGAGTCGTAGTCGCCGAAGTACAGGTCGGGATACCCGTCGCCGGTGACGTCGCCCGCCGCGACCGAGCAGAAGCGCGGGCCCGCGGTCGGGTGCATCTGCGGGATGCGGGCGTCCTCGTAGCGGAAGCCCTGCCAGACGCCGTCCTCCTCGCCGAGGTTCATGTAGATCCGCGGGTGCGAGAGGGCCTTGGACTGGTTGTCGGTCAGCGTCGGGGCGGTGACCATGTCGAGCCACCCGTCGAGGTCCAGGTCCACCAGGACCACGTCGCGGTCGTTGGTGGCGGTCAGGAACCCGTCGTCGCCGGCCACGTCCGAGGCGGTCGCGTACTCGAGGGTGCGATCGACGAACACGCCGTCGATCGAGTGGCCCTCGGCCACGCCCTCGTTCATCAGCAGCAGGTTGACCCGCTTGCCGGTGCTGGTGAAGGGCTGCTTGCGGACCACGATCAGGTCGATGTCGCCGTCGTTGTCGACGTCGCCCCAGGCGTAGTCCTTCTCCTCGTCGTCGTTCACGGTGAGCGAGGGGTCGTTCAGGCCGCCGGCGGTGGGGATCCGCTCGGCGGTGACGTCCTCGAAGGTCACCCACTGCCCGAGGGCAGCGGGGGCGGCGCAGAGGGCCGCGAGGGTCACCGTCGCGGTGAGCCGATGTGACATGGTCGCGCGTCTCCGGGGGAGTTCGAGGGGCGTGGGACCACGCCCCGGGAGGGGATCACGAGGGGGGGCGGCGGCGGGCGCCGCCCCGGGGTCGGGAGTCACGGGCAGGGCCCGAAGCCGGCGATGATCGCCAGCAGGTCGTCGAAGTCGGTGTCGCCGTCGCCGTCGGCGTCGCCGCCGTCGCTGGAGCCGAAGGCCGAGAGGGCCGCGAGCAGGTCGTCGAAGTCCACCGCCCCGCTGGCGTCCACGTCGCCCGGGCAGGCGACGGTGCACTCGTCCACGATGCCGTCGCCGTCGGCGTCGGGCAGGACGCCCGAGATGATGTCGGCGATGTCGTTGATGCCGTTGCCGTTGCAGTCCTCGAACGGGCCGTCCCACACCATGAGCAGGCCGTCGAGGTCGACGTCGTCCACGTCGCCGTCCTGGTCGAGGTCGTGGATGGCGCACGGATCGTCGGGCGAGATGCCGGTGGAGCCGTAGCAGTCGGCGAACGCCACGAAGTCGGGGAGGGTGACGAGGTCGTCGCCGTTCACGTCGTACTCGGGCCGCCCGAGCGAGCCGAGGAACGCGATGAGGGCGTCCTTGTCGTCCTGCGAGAGGGCGTCGAACGCGGACGCCGACTCGGCACCCTCGCTCAGCAGCGCGCCGTGCTCGAGGATCGCGTCGGTGACGCGGCTCTCGAACGTGCCGGCGTTGAAGCGGCCGTCGTGCCAGAGCACCGGGCGGCGGCGCAGCCCCCACAGCGGCGGCGTCCGCATCTCCTGGGCGGTGGCCTCCTTCTCGGGGATGAAGTCCGCCGCGAGGCCCATGTCGTGGAGCAGGAAGTTCGAGTACGGCCGCAGCTCGACGCCGCGGAGGGCGCCCTCGAGGTTCGGATCGTCCGGCGTCACGAAGTCGCGGGCGTGGCACTCCACGCAGCCGATCGTGTTGAAGATCGCCTCGCCGGCCATGCCCGACCGCGGCGTCTGCGGCGGCTGGGCGAGGAACCGCTGGAAGTCCGTCACGCGGTCGATGAACTCCCGGCCGTTCTCGTCGGGGAAGTCCTCCGGATCCGGGACGTCGTCGCAGTCCTCGATCGGGGGCTCGACCATGGGGCCGTTGGGGTCGTTCTCGAACGGGATGAGTCGGTTCGTCAGGCCCATCTCCATCATCGAGGCGTCGGCGGAGAAGGTCAGGATCGTGGCGATCGAGCCCTTCCATCCGAAGCGGCCGACGCGGAGCGAGCCCGGCTCCTCGAGCGGCTCGACCATGTTGGCGCGGCCCGTGACGGCGCCGCCCGACGACTCGCCGGCGAGCAGGTCCTCGTCGAGGATCGCCTCCACGAGGCCGTAGCCCATCATGCCGTTGGTCACCCGCTGGCTCTGCACGTTGGCGAAGTCCGGGATGGTCTCGATGCACGCGACGTCGATCGCGCCCGCCTGGAGCAGCGGACCGCCGAACTCCTCGAGCGGATCGAAGCCGTCCTTGCCCTGCAGGCCGAACCGCGTGACCTTCTGGGTCCCGGTCCCGCCGAGGGGGGCGTTGTGGCAGTTGGCGCAGTTCTCCTTGTTGAAGACCGGCCCGAGACCCATCTCCGCGGTGATCTGCGTGTCGTAGTCGACGCGGCCGTCGGTCCACCGCATGAGCTCGTCGGCGGTGAGACCTCGGACGGGCTCGCCCATCCGCCGCTGGGGCAGCACCGGGAGGTCGAGCGTCGCGACCTCGACCACCACCTCGCCGCCGCGGCGGGCGGCCTCGCCGGCGTACCACGTGGCGTAGAGCGACTCGCCGTAGACCTCGACGTGACCGACCTCGGTGCCGTCGGCCGCGAGCACGCGGGCGCTGGCGGCCTCGATGCCGCCCGGGACCTCGGCCACGGTCAGGCGAACCAGGTCGCCGGCGGCGGCGGCGCCGTCGGCGGGCGACGGGCTCACGCGCACGCGGAAGCCGCGGCCCGTGCGCTCGGTGCGGATGCGGCTCGAGCGGTCGACCGACCGCGCGTCGACGACCGCCGACTCGCCGCCGAGCGGCTTGCGGAGGTCGACGCGGAACGGGGCGTCGCCCGAGCGGGCGAGCGTGAGGTCCAGCGTCACGGCGTCCTCGGCGCCGGCGGCGAGGCCGCCGATGCCGAGGAGGCCGCACGCGAACACGGCCAGCGCGGCACGGCCGGAACGGCGTCGTTCCGCGGCGCGATCGTTCTCGTGCATGGATGGGGATCCTGGGGGCTGATCGTCGGACGCGGCCGGGGCCGCGCCGTTCCTCCTCGACGCGTGCCGACGCGTCCGTCCCGAGGGGGTGGGCGCGGACGCGGCGGCGCGGGAGACGGCCGAAACGGCCGGCCCCCATCGCCGCACCTTACCGGCGTCCGCGACCAGTGCCAGCGCAATCTCGGCGACCAGTGGTCTCCGTCCGTGGGCCGGCGAGGCCTCTCGACGGGGGGGAGCGAAGTAGACTTCGTTCGCGTCCCACTCGGAGGCCCTCCGGTGCCCGACCCGGCCGAGAACCGAACGCCCGCCGCCCGCCGCCGGGGCGGCGGGCGGACCGTCCCGCTCCCGCCCACCGCGGCGGCCCGGACCGCCGGGGCGGCCGGGGCGGCCGTCCTGATCGCCGTCCTCGCGGGCTGCGACGGCGGGGACGCCGAGCCCGCTCCCGAGCCGGGCCCCGAGGCGGCCGCGAACGCCGCGGCCCCGGATGCCGGCCGGGATGCGGCCCCGGAGGCCGCCGGGGCCCCCGAGCCGGCCGGAGCGGAGGCGGTCGCGACCGGGACGGAGCCAGGCACGGGGTCCGAGCCGACGCCCGCGACCGGCGGACCCGACCACGACGTCGACCCGCTGGCCGTCGTCCTCGACGCCCTGCCTCCGCCGCAGACGGTCGCTCCCGCGGAGACCCCCCCGCTCCCCGAGGCGCTGGTGCCGCTGTTCCAGATGATCGAGGCCGGCCGCCCGGACGTCGCCCGCGTGCGGCTGCGACGACACCTCGCGGTGCATCCCGAGGACGGCATCGCCCATTTCCTCTTCGGGCTGGCCTACCACCGGGAGCGGCAGTACAGCGAGGCGGCACCGTGGATGACGAACGCGATCGCCCGCCGCCCCGACTACGGTCCGGCGATCTACTTCGCGGGCTGGGGGCGCTTCTACCTCGGCGACCTCGACCTGGCCGAGCGCCTCTGGCGGCGCCACGTCCGGATGCAGCCGGAGTTCGCGGACACGCACTTCGGCCTCGGTCTGGTGGACCTGGAGCGCGGTCGCCCGGAGGCCGCGGCCGGGCGGTTCCGCCGGGCGATCGAGCTCGAGAAGGACCAGCCCGGGCGGGAGCGCAGCGTCGCGAAGGCCTGGGCCCGCCTGGGAGACGCCCTGACGGACCTCGGCAAGCCGGCCGAGGCCCGGACCGCGGTGGAACGGGCGGTCGAGCTCTGGCCGGATCACCACGAGGCCTGGGCCCGGCTCGCTCGGCTCGCCCGGCGGCTGGGCGACCCCGGGGCCGCCGAGCGGGCCGAGGCGGAAGCCGAGGCCGCCCGGAGCCGCGTCGCGGCCGGCGACGCGCGACCGTGACCGCGGGTCCCACGACTCGGCGGCGCGCGACGCCGCGCCTCGTCCGGTGGTGGGCCCGGCTCCCGGCGGCGGCGGCGCTCGGCGTGGTCGCCGCCGGATGCGGCGGCGGGAGCGAGCCGCCCTCGCCCCCCGCCGCGCCGGAGGGCCGCCCCTCCATCCCGGGGGCATCCGGCACCCCGGACACCCCGGACACTCCGGCCGCCCCGGCGACCGGAGCCGGCGGCCCCGACGCGGCGCCGCCCGCGGCCGGCATCCGCTTCCGCGAGCACGGCCCCGAGACGGGCCTCGACGTCGTCGTGCGGTGCGGCGGCATGCCGACCCGCGAGATCCTCGAGGTCAACGGCGGCGGCGTGGGCCTGATCGACGTCGACGGCGACGAGGACCTCGACGTCTTCGTCGCGGTTGGAGCGACGCTCGACGACCCCACCGGCGGCCCGGGCTCGCGGCTCTTCCGCAACGACGGCGACCTTCGCTTCACCGACGTCACCGAGGCCGCCGGCATCGACGTCCGCGGCTGGGCCTTCGGGGTGGCGGTGGGCGACGCCGACGGCGACGGACGCGACGACCTCTTCGTCTGCCGCCACGGACCGAACGTCCTGCTCCGCAACCGGGGCGACGGCACCTTCGAGGACGTCACCGCGGCGGCCGGCCTCGGCGACGACCGCTGGGCGACGAGTGCCGCCTTCGGCGATCTCGACGGCGACGGCGACCTCGACCTCTTCGTCGTGAACTACCTCGAGTTCGACCCCGCCGCCCCGCCGCCCCGCGCCAGCTTCCAGGGCACGGAGGTGATGGGCGGGCCTCGGGGCCTCGTGCCGCAGGCCGACGTCGTCTACGAGAACGTGGGCGGCGGCCGGTTCGTGGACCGCACCGAGGACTGGGGCGTCGTCCCGCGGGCGGCCGGCCTCGGACTCAACCTCGTCATCGTCGACCTCGACGGCGACGGAACCCGGGAGGTGGTGGTGGGCAACGACTCGAACCCGAACCACGTCTGGCGTCGTTCGTCGGCCGACGGGCCGGTGCGCTTCCGCGACGTCGGCCTCGCCACCGGGCTGGCCACCAACGCCGACGGCTCGCCGCAGGCGACGATGGGCTACGGCCTCGCCGACGTGAACGACGACGGGTGGCCCGATCTCTTCTCGACCAACTTCTCGAGCGACACCAACACGCTGCACCTGTCGGTGAGCCCCGACTACCACGACGACGCCACCCGCCGCCACGGCCTGGGCATCGTGAGCCGGCCCTTCCTCGGATGGGCCTGCTGGTTCGCCGACTGGGACCACGACGGGGACGAGGACCTGCTGTCCTTCAACGGCCACGTGTACCCCGAGGCGACCCCCGAGCTGATGGACAGCACCTGGCGGCAGCCGCCGCTGCTCTTCGCCCGGGTGGGCGACCGCTTCGAGCGGGTCGAGCCCGGCCCGGCCGCCGCCGACGCGTGGCTCGCGACGCCCCGGCTGGACCGGGCCGCCGCCTTCGGCGACCTCGATGGCGATGGGGACGTCGACGCGGTGGTGGCCGAGCTCAACGGCCCCGCCCGGATCCTCGAGAGCCTCGCCGCCGACGCGGTGTCGGGCCGCGGCGTGACGATCGCCCTCCGCGACGAGCGGCCGGGGACGAGCAACCACCGCGGCCTCGGAGCCGAGCTGCGGGTGCACGACGGCCGGCGGACCCACCGTCGCTGGCTCTTCACCGGCGGCGGCTTCCAGTCGAGCAGCGCCCCCGAGGTCCACGTCGCCCCCGGCGGCCCCGGTCCCCTGGAGATCGAGGTCCGCTGGCCCGACGGCCACCGCCAGGTGGTGCGGCCCGACGGCCGGCCGCCGCGGCTCGTGATCCGGCGGGGCGGCTGAGGCGGCGATCGCGGGCGCGGGCGCCGCGCCTCGCGGCCGGCCACCCGCCCGCGCCGGCCTCCTCGTCTCGCGGGCCTCCGCCCGGGCTCGCTCCCTTCTGCCCACGCCCGTGCGACCGAGGGCCGGCGCCGCCGGGGCCCCCCGCACCGCGTCGTATACTCGCGTTCCTTCCTCGCGGCTCGTCCTCCTCCCTCGCCCGGCCCCGCGAGCGATCACGCCGTCCGGTGCCCACGGCGCCCCCGGAGCTTCCATGCGCGACTTCCTCACCTTCGCCCGGCGTACGGTCCGCGACCGCGGGCGCCTGGTGGCGGCGATGCTGTGCGCGGTGGTGTCGGCGGGCAACATGGGAGCCGGGCTCGTCACCCTGCTCCCGATGGTGCGGCTGATGGTGTCGGGCGACGGCACCAGCGGCCTGCCGGAGATGGCCCGTGACTTCAACGCCCGCGGAGAGACCCTGCTGGGGCTCCCGGTGGGGGTGCCCGAGGGCGTGATCGATCTGCTGCCGTCGGGTCGGTTCGAGGGGGTGGCCACCCTGATCGCGGCGGTGGGCGTGCTCACGATCATCGGGGCGGCGGCCAACTTCACCCACCAGTACCTGTCGATCACGGTCGCCACGCGCTCGATCGCCAATGCCCGGGCCGACCTCTTCCGCACCGCCCTGTCGATGCCGGTGGCCTCGGTCGCCCGCCGCGGAGCGTCGGAGTTCATCTCGCGGATCATCCGCGACACCGCCGAGCTGCAGCGCGGCCTGATCGCGGTCATGAGCAAGGCGGTGGCGAGCAGCCTGCAGGCGGTCGTGATGTTCGTGGTCGCGCTGGCTCTCGGGCGCACGATCACGCTCGTGGCCCTGCTCGTGGTGCCGATCATGGCCGTCTTCCTGCGGAAGGTCGGCAAGCGCATCCGCCGCGGCACCCACGGCGCCCTCGCGGGCCAGGAGGAGCTGCTGCGGATCGCCACCGAGGCGGTGCAGGGCCTGCGGGTGGTGAAGACCACCCGCTCGGAGGAGGAGCTCGCGACCCGATTCGACGACGTGAACCGCCGCGTCATCCGCAACGAGCTGCGGGCGTACGTCACGCGGGCCTTCGCGAGCCCGGTCACCGAGGCCCTCGCGTTCCTGATCGTGGGCGGCCTGATGCTCTTCGCCGCCCGGCAGATCATCGCGGGCGAGATCCTGATGTCCGAGGTCGTGCTCTCGCTCGGCGCGCTCGGCATCGCCGGGAGCAAGCTCAAGATCCTCTCGCAGCTCGTCAACGACCTGCAGGGGGCCGACGCGATCGCCCGCCGCATGCTCGAGGTGATGAAGGAGTCGCCGGAGCACGACCCGCCGGGGGCCACGCCGCTGCCGCGGCACGCCGCGTCGATCCGATTCGAGGGCGTGCGCTTCCGCTATCCGGGGGCCGAGGAGGATGCCCTGCGCGGGATCGACCTCGAGGTGCGGCACGGCGAGCGGGTGGCGATCGTCGGCCCCAACGGGTGCGGCAAGTCGACGCTGCTGGGCCTCGTGCCCCGGCTGCTCGAGCCCACCGAGGGACGCGTCCTCGTCGACGGGCACGACCTCGCCGCCGCGAGCCTCGGCAGCCTGCGGGACCAGATCGCGGTGGTGACGCAGGAGAGCGTGCTCTTCCGCGGCACGATCGCCGACAACATCCGCCTCGGCCGTCCGGACGCCCCGGACGAGGCGATGCGGTCGGCGGCCGAGCAGGCACGGGCGACCGCGTTCATCGAGGCGCTGCCGGGCGGGTACGACGCCGACGTGGCCGAGCAGGGCCAGTCGATGTCGGGCGGTCAGCGGCAGCGGATCTGCATCGCCCGCGCGATCCTTCGCGACCCCGCGATCCTCATCCTCGACGAGGCCACCAGCCAGGTGGACTCCGAGAGCGAGGCGCTGATCACCGAGGCCATCGCCGCCTTCGGACGCGACCGCACCGTCCTGCTGATCGCCCACCGGCTCGCCACCGTTCTCGACGCCGACCGGATCGTGGTGATGAGCGACGGCCGGATCGTCGACGAGGGCACCCACGCCGAGCTGCTCGACCGCTGCGACCTGTACGGCCGCCTGTGCCGCACGCAGCTCGTGCCCGCGGAGGTGTGAGCGCCAGCCGCGGCGACGGCGGGGGACGACCGGCGGCGGCACGCCGGCCTCGTCCGGGCGGCGAGGGGAGCGAGCCGCCCGCCGGTCGGCTCCGGCGCGTCCGGCACGTCCGGCGCATCCCGAGCCCGACCGGGTGCCCGTCGCCGCCCCGCGACGACTGCTGCTGGGCGCCGCCGACCTGCTCGCCGACCCCGACCGGCCCTCAGGGCCCCGCGGCATCGAGCGCACCGTCGCCCGGCTCGGCTTCGTGCAGCTCGACGCGATCGCGGTCTCGGCCCGGGCGCACGACCACGTCCTGATGACGCGGCACGACGGCTCCCGCCCCGAGACGCTGCGCCGCCTCGCCGAGCGCGAGCGCCGGCTCTTCGAGCACTGGACGCACGACGCGTCGCTCATCCGCATCGACTGGTATCCGGCGTGGCACCTGCGTTTCCGCCGCGTGCGGACCCGCGGCGTCACCCCGGACGCGTGGTGGCGCGAGCGGATCGGTCCGCGGGTCGCGACGACGGTGCGGCGGGTGCTCGCCCGGGTCGAGGCCATCCGCCCCTGCCCCGCCTCGGCGGTGGCGGCCGAGGGACGGGCCGCCCGCGGCTGGTGGCGATGGACGCCGGAGAAGGCGGGGCTGGAGTCCGCGTGGCGGGCCGGGCTGGTCGCGATCGCGGGACGCCGCGGCTTCGCCAAGCTCCACGACCTCGCCGAGCACGTGCATCCCGGGCCGCACGCGGCCGAGCCGCCGTCGCCCGCGGCCCACCGCGACCGGGCCGCCCGGGCGGCGATCGAGCGACTGGGCGTGGCCACGCCGGCCGAGGTCGCCCGCTCCCTCGAGGCGATCGACGTCCGGACGGCGGCCGCGTGGTGCGGCGCCGCGGTGCGCCGCGGCGAGCTGGTCCCGGTCCGGCTCGAGGGCGCGGGCGACGAGCCGCCGCGGGCCGCGGTCGCCGTGCCGGACTGGCGCCGGAGGGCCGCGGGACTGCCGGACGGCCCGGACCGCGCCCGGCCGCTGAGTCCCTCCGATCCCGCCATCCGCGCCCGGTCCCGCGCCCCGCGGGCCCTCGGGCTCGACGACCGCTTCGAGGCCTTCGTACCCGCGGCGCGGCGACGTCACGGCGACTCCGTGCTGCCGATCCTCGACCGCGAGCGGTTCGTGGCCCGGGTCGACGTGCGGCTCGATCGCGAGGCGGGTCGCCTGCGGGTGCTCGCGGCCCACCGCGAGCCCGGCGTGCGGATGACCGCGAGGCACCGACGACGGGTGGCCGAGGGCCTCGAGCGATACGCCGGGCAGTGCGGGGCGGAGCGGGTGCACGGGCCGCTGGCCCCGAGCTCGAGGGCCACGCCCGATCGGGCCGCGGCGACGCCCGGGCCGCGACGGGACCGCGGGGCGGCGGACGCCCGGCGGCCGTGGGCCGGCACGCACCGCCGGACACCCGACGCGCCCTCCCACGCATCGCCGAGACGCCTCGCTCCGACGCCTGACCCCGACGCCTCGCCCCGACGCCTCGCTCCGACGCCTCGCCCCCGACGCCTCGCCCCCGACGCCTCGCCGAGACGCCTCGACCCGGCCCCTGATCCCGACGCCTCGCCCGCGCCCCTCGTCCCGACGCCGCGGCCCGACGCGGTCCGACGCGGCGGCCCGGGCCCCGGCCCGCGGCCTTCGAGTCGGCGGCCGGTGCGGACGGCGCGGCCCCGCCTCGGACGGATCCGAGGGAAAGACCTCCCGCCCTGCATCCGGCTTCCGGGCGTGACCGATTCGGTCTCGGGTGGACCGGTCGTCCGCCCGGGAGCATCCACGTGTCCCAGCGTCTCCAGTCCTTCACCACGTTCCCACGTCCGCCGGAGCGGACGCGGCGAACGCATCCGGGCTACGCTGCCCGGTCGGACGCGACGTGAGCGTCGCCGTCCGAATGCCGCGGCCGCCGCTCCTGCACGGAGTCGGACGCCCGGGCCGGACGCGGCGGAGCGGCCTCCAGGCCCGGATCCGCCCCCACCGAGAGGGACTCCCCAGCGTGAGCGACGGGACCGACGCATCGATCCTGACCCGAGTGGCCGCCGGCGACGCCGCGGCGATGCGGGCGTGCGTCGACCGCTACGGGCCCCTGGTCTGGAAGCTGGCCTGGCGGATGCTGCCCGCCCGGACGGAGGTCGAGGACGCGGTCCAGGAGGTGTTCATCTCCCTCTGGGAGAACGCCGAGCGGTACACGGACGACTTCGGCGAGGAGACGACCTTCGTCGCCATGATCGCCCGCCGCCGGCTCATCGATCGCGGCCGGCGGATGCGGCACCAGCGCCAGCTCCGCGAGCGGGCCACCGAGCGGGCGGGTGCGTCGCCCGAGCTGCCCGGGGTCCGGGCCGTGACCGGTGACGCCCCCGCCGACCCGTCCGTGCCCGTGGCCGAGGCCGAGGAGGTCGGCCGGGTGCGGGCCGCCATGATGGAGCTGCCCCCGAGACAGCGGGAGCTGCTCGAGCTCGCCCTCGCGACCGGAGCGAGTCACTCCGAGATCGCCGGTCGGCTCGACCTGCCGCTCGGCACCGTCAAGACCCTGATCCGCCGTGGCATGATCCGCCTCCGCGAGCTCGTCGAGCGAGCCGCCGAGGAGTCCGCGGCGAGCCCCGTGGAGCGTTCGGCGTGAGCCCCTCGAACGATCCCATCCCGACCCCCGACGACGCGAACGAGCCGGCGCTCGACCCCGTCACCGCCCTGCTCGCGCAGCGGGCCGTGACCGGCCTCGACGAGGACGAGGTCGGCGAGCTGCAGTCGGCCCTCGCCGACCGCATCGCCGGCGGCGAGACGCCCGACGAGCTCGAGGACTTCGAGCGGCTCGCCGCCGCCGCCGCCCTCGCGGTGATGATCGACGATCCCGTCGAGGTTCCCGGACTGCCGGTGGCCCTCCGGGAGCGACTGATGGCCGACGCGGTGCGCGTCGCCCACGGCCGGCCCACCCGATCGTCGGCGGCCGCCGGTCCCGTCCGGCGCGATCCCGCCCGGGCCGAGGCCTTCATGGCCGAGGTCGAGGCCGAGGCCGAGGCCTCCGCCCCGTCGGACCCCGCCGCGATCCCCGCGGCCGAGCCCACGGCCACGCGGAGCACGAAGCCTCGCGTCGACGCCGCGGCTTCCGTCTCCGCCCCTGCCCCCGCGCCCGCGGCGAGGCCGGTCGCCGCGGAGCCCCGCGACGATCGCCCGGGCGTCGTCGGCACGCTCCTGCCGTGGCTCGGCTGGGCCACCGCGGCCGCCGTGCTGGCCTTGGTCGTCCTGCCCCAGGCTCCCAGCGAGCCTCCGCTCACCGCCGAGCGGCTGCAGACGGTCGCCCCCGACACGATGACGGTGCAGCTCGCGGGCGTGCCCGGCGTCGCCGAGGGCGTCACCGGCGAGGTCGTCTGGAGCGAGACGCGGCAGCAGGGCGTCCTGCAGGTCCGCGGCCTTCCCGTCAACGATCCCGGCGAGCTGCAGTACCAGCTCTGGCTGTTCGACCGCGGCCGCGAGGACCGGGCGGAGCAGTTCCCGGCCGTCGACGGCGGCGTGTTCGACGTGCCCCCGGGCACCGACACGATCGAGATCCCGATCGACGCGAAGCTCGAGGTATTCGATCCGTATCTCTTCGCGATCACGACCGAGCCCCCGGGCGGCGTGGTGAAGCACGATCCGGAGCTCGACCCCGACCGCTTCCGCATCGTCGCCACCGCCGCCACCGCCGCCCCCGCCGCCACCGCCGCCCCCGCCGACCCCGCCGACCCCGCCGCCCCCGAGGGCTGAGGCCCGCGTCACGCGGCGGCGACGCGGCCCCGCCCGGTCACGATCACGATCACCCGGACCACGCGTTCGCGGCGTGGACCCCACGTCCGTGGGCGACGTCGTCTCGCGCACCGCTGAACGCGTCGTCGCCTGCGCCGCACGAGACGACCCGTGCCGCGCGACGCCCGCCCCACCGCGACCGGCCGCGTCGTGGCCGCCGGGGCGCGGTCACCGGCGCGGCGACCGCACGGTTCCCCCCGTCCCCCGCCTCCGATACCGTGGTCGCCGCGGGGATCGGGCCGCGACCGCCCGTGGTCGACGTCGACCGCCGGGCGCTCCACGCCGTCGCACGCCGCCCCGTGCCGATCCGATCGTGGAGGAGCCGTCGTGGCCCAGTCCGAGTCCCGCCTGTCCCGCCGCCGCTTCGTCCAGGCCTCGCTCGCGGCCGGCGCGTCGCTGCCGCTCGCCTCGTCCCTGACCTCGGCCGCCAGCCACGCCCGCGTCGCCGGCGCCAACGAGCGGCTGTCGCTCGGCGTGATCGGCACCGGCGGCATGGGGCAGTGGCACGTGCGCGATCTCGTCGACCGGGCCGAGGCCGACAACGTCGTCGTCAGCCGCGTGTGCGACGTGTACCGCCGCCGCGTGGACGACGCGGCGGGCCTGATCGGGCGCCCCGACGCGGGCACGATGGAGTACCGGGCCGTCCTCGACGATCCCGACGTGGACGCGGTGCTGATCGCGACCCCCGACCACTGGCACGTCAAGATCGCGATCGAGGCGATGGAGGCGGGCAAGGACGTCTTCGTCGAGAAGCCGCTGTCGCACACGATCGAGCAGGCCCTCGCCTGCCGCGACGCCGTCCGCCGCACCGGCCGCGTGCTGCAGGTCGGGCCGCAGATGACCAGCGACGGCCGGATCTGGGCCGCCCGCGACGCGATCGCCCGCGGCCGCATCGGCAAGCCGGTGTGGAGCCAGGGCACCTACAACCGCAACAGCCGCGGCGGGCAGTTCAACTGGCCGATCGAGCCCGACGCCTCGCCCGAGCCGCCGCGGAGCCGGTCCGGCTACGTGTGGTGGGACCGCTGGCTCGGCTGGGAGCACGGGCTCGCCGAGCGGATCCCGTGGAACGCGGACCACTTCTTCCGCTTCCGCAAGTACTTCGCCTACAACGGCGGGCTCGCCACCGACCTGCTCTACCACCGCCTCGCCCCGATCCTGCTCGCGATCAGCGGTCACGCCGGCGAGTACCCGAAGCGCGTGGTCGCGAGCGGCGGCCGCTACCTCGAGAAGGACGAGCGGGACATCCCCGACACCTTCATGATGATGGTCGACTACCCGAGCGAGCACACCGTCGTGCTCATCAGCGTGATGACGAACGACGGCGACCTCCCGATGGTCATCCGCGGGCAGTTCGGCACCCTCGACGTCGATCCGCGGCTGCGGATTCACGAGCAGCGGGTGTGGAGCCCGGAGTTCCGAACCGCCAACGTCGACGTGGTCGAGCGGCTCTCGGCGGCGGCCCGCGACGCGGCGACGGCCGCGGACGCGGGCGGCGAGGGCGAGGCGGGCGACGTCCTGCCCGAGCCGGGCGACCTCGCCTTCGACCTCGAGCCGCACCGGCGCCGTGACCAGAAGGGCAACTGGTTCGACGCGATTCGCGACGGCGCCCGCCTCGCCTGCGACGTGGACCTCGGCTGCTCGACGATGGTCGCGATCAAGATGGGCGTCGAGGCGTACCGGCAGGATCGAGTGATGCGCTGGGACGCCGAAGGGGAGCGGATGATCGCGAGCTGAGGGCGGGCCGCCGCGGCTCGCGGGGCATCCTCGCCCGGATCGGGACTCGTCACGGGCGGGCGCGTGGTCGCCGGATCGACGGCGTCCCCCGACCGGGAGGGGCGGGCTCTCCTCGGACCCGGCCCCCCCCGGCCTCGGGAGCGCGGGGCCGGGAGGTCGGCACCGCGAGCAGGGAAGGACGCCGCCGGCCCGGCCGCGTGCCTCGCGCTGATCCACGCGATCCCGGGCCGGCGGGACGCCTGCACCGTACGTCCCGCCCGCCCCCGCGCCGCGCGGATGAAGCGTGCTTCACGGGTCCCGCGTGCGGGCCGCGCCGGGGGCGAGCGGGGCGGCGCTGCGGCTGAGCGTGAGGGCGTACCCGTCCTCGCGCCGCAGCTCGATCACGAAGCCGCCGTCGCGGCGCTCGAGCCGGAACGCGGGACCGACGTGGTACAGGCGGCGACGGCCGTCGGTGCGTACCCGCACGAGATCGGCCTCGCGGAGGGCGGCGAGGGCGTGGCTGACCGCCGAGCGGTCGAGCTCGAGGTGGGCGGCCAGTCGTCCCACCGAGCACTCGCCCTCGACGCCGAGCGCGACGAGGATCTCGAGCCGCGTGGGCGCGAGGCAGGCCGCGGCCCATCGGTGGACGTCGTCGATGCCGGGGGCGAGATGGTCGAGGCGATCGGTCACGCGGCCCCTCCGGGCGTCGCCCGCCCGCCGGACGACGGCGCCGGGACGACACGGCAAGCCTGACCGGACCCGACCCGCGATCCATGCGGGAGTCGCGCGGATCGGCCAGCGGCCGTGAAGGCATGCGGGTCCTGCGGATGGGGCAACGGCCCGCCCGGGGACGAGGGGCCGGCGGGGACGACGAGCCGGCGGAAACGGGGGGCAGGCGGGGACGTCCCCCGCCGAGCCGGGTGCCGCCCGACGAGGCGACGGCGCGGCGATGCGGCCCCGGGGGGGCGTGCTCAGGACGCCTCGGCGGCGACGGCACCGCGCGCGGGCCGATCCGCGGCGCCCGCGCGGTGGGCGATCAGGCCCGCCGCGATCGAGACCGCGATCTCGCCCGGCGTCTCCGCGCCGACGTCGAGACCGATCGGGGCGTCGAGCATCCGCAGCTCCTCGGCGGTCCAGCCTCGCTCCCGCAGCAGCGCGAAGACGGTGCCGAGCCGCCGCCCGCTGCCCATCACGCCGAGGTAGGCGGGACGGCGTTCCCGCAGCGCCTCGAGGGCCGCGAGATCCTGCCGGAAGCTGCGGGTCACGAGGGCCGCGAGCAGCTCGCGTCCGGGCGGGATCGCCGCGAGGGTGTCGCGGGTCGGCCCCGGCGCGACGCGGACGCCGGGCGGCACGTCGAGGCGCTCCCGCACCGTCGCACGGTCGTCCTCGAGCACGACGTCGAGGTCGAGCAGTCGCGCCTGCCGGGCGAGGGCCTCGCCGCAGTGACCGGCCCCGACCACGAGGAGCAGCGGACGCGGCCGGACGACCAGCCGCCAGGCGGCGGAGGCGGGGACGGAGGCGTCGCCCGCGGCGTCGTCCCCGGCGTCGTCCCCGGCGCCCGGGTCCGCCGAGAACCCCTCCGGCTCCTCGTCGCGCGGCTCGTCGAGCACGAGGCCGCGGCCCCCGCTCGTCGCTGCCAGCGCGACGCCCCGGCCGGCCGACAGCCGCTCGACCGCCGTCCGGATCGCCGCCGCATCCGCCGGCCCCGGCCGCCGCACCTCGATCGTCATTCGCCCCCCGCAGATGCCGTCGCGGACGTCTCCCGGGTCGCCGCCGAGATCGATCGACTCCCGGCGGACGGACGGCCCGGTGTCGGCGTCGCCTCCGGCCCCGGTCTCGCCCCCCGCTCCGACGCCACCTCCGGCAGCCGCGAGCGTCGCGGCCATCGCCGCGAGCACCCGGGCCTCCATCGCCCCACCGCCGACCGTGCCCGCTTCGGCGCCGTCCGCTCCGAGCGCCATCATCGCCCCCGGTCGCCGCGGCACGCTGCCGTCCACCTCGATGACCGTCGCCAGGGCGACCGGCCCGCGATCCAGCATCGCCGCGAGCCGCTCGAGCATCGTCACCGGGTGCACGCAGCGTCTCCTCGGCCCACGGGCGCGGCGCCGCTGGTCCCGCCAGCCGCATGGGGCTCCACCGTCCCGGCTCCGGCCCGCGGCCCGCCCTCGGCGACCACCCCCGCCCCGGGCGCGTCGTCGGCCGCACCCTCGGCCGCAGCCCCGGCCCCGCCCCTGGCCGCACGCCCGGCCCCGCCCCCGGCCGCAGCCGCGGCCGCGGCAAGGTCGGCCGGCGTGTCCACGTCGCGTCGGCATCCCGGGTCGTCCACCGGCACGCGGCGGGCGAGGGCCGGCTCCGCCTCCCACAGGGCCCGAAGGCCGCCGGGATGGTCCTCGTCGAGCGCCCGCACGCGGCGGGCGACCGGGGGCGGCAGCAGCACGGGATGCCCGCCCCGGCCGCCGGGGCCCGTCGTCGGCATGCACGCCCGTGCCCGGCCCCCCGTCGCCGCGTCCTCGGCCGCGGCCGCGAGGATGGCGTCGACCGTGGCGGCGGCGGCGTGCGGGACGTCCCCGGGGTGGACCAGCGCCGGGGCGCGTTCGTCGAGGGCCGCGGCCCGCGTGAGTCCCGCGCGGATCGAGGCCAGCATCGGGGCGCCGGGCCGGCCGGTCACCGGCTCCAGTCGCACCTCGGGCTCGAGGGCCGCCGCGGCTCGGCTCAGCACCGCCCACACGCCCTCGGCGTCCGCCCCGCCGAGCACGACGACGACGTCGTCGCACGCCCGCGCCAGCACCTCGAAGGACGCGCCGACCAGCGGCCGTCCGTCCGGGGCGGGCAGCCGGCGGAGCATCTTCCCGCCGCCCATCCGCCGGCCGCGGCCGGCCGTGAGCAGGATCCCGATCGGGCGCACCGTCCGCGGGCCGCCTCAGACGGTCCGCGGCCGCGGGGCGTGGCAGTAGCACCCCCGGCCGGTGTGGCAGGAGTCCGGGTCGACCGGGGCCCCGTCGGGGCCGAACTGATCCTGCGTGCGCCCGCAGAAGAAGACGCGGGTGTCGCTCGAGTCGTCGACCATGCCCGGGACCATGTGCCGCACGTCGCACTCCATGAGCTTGTGCCGCAGGTCGAGGCAGGCCGGCTGCAGTCGAACGGTCTCGTTGGTGCCCATCAGTCCTCCTCCACCGCGAGCAGGCCCGCGGCCAGCCGGACCGCCCGGCGGACGACCACCGGCAGCAGGCGGACCTTGTATCCGTTGTCGCGCAGCGGCCGGGCGCCGTCCGCGGCCCCGGCGCACGCGGCCCGCAGCTCGTCGTCGTCGCGCGGGTCGATGCCGGCGAGAGCGCGTTCGATCGCGGGCAGCCGCCACGGGATCGGGGCCACCGCCCCGGCGCAGATCCGGGCCGCGCGGATCCGCCCGCCGTCGAGCTCGAGGGCCGCGGCCGCGCTCACCAGCGGCCAGTCGAAGGACTGCTTGTGCTTGATCGCGAGGTACGCGCTGCGCGGCGCGGGGGCGAGCGACAGGTGCGTCACCACCTCACCGGGCTCGAGCACGTGCTCCCGCCGCACCCCCCGCGAGGGCGGCACGAAGAGCTCGGCCATCGACAGGCGATCGCGCTGCCCGCCGACGAGATGGACGTGACCGTCCAGCACCGACAGCACGACCGCGAGGTTGCTCGGGTGCACGATGTGGCAGCCCGCCCCGCCGAAGATCGCGTGGTAGGCGTTCTCGCCGTCGATCGCGAAGCAGCGGTCGCCGCCCTTCTTCAGGCAGTCGAACTGGTCGTAGCGGTAGTACCAGCACCGGGGCCGCTGCAGGAGGTTCCCCGCCGCGGTCGCGACGGCCCGCACCTGCGGGGTGGCGGCGGATCCGCAGGCCTCGGCCACCCCGGGCGCGGATCCGCGCACGAGCGGGTCGCCGGCGAGCTCGGCGAGGGTCGCCGTCGCGTCGAGCACGATCCGGTCGCCGTCGCGCTCGGCGACCGGGGCGCCGGGACGACGCCGCACGCCCCTGACGTCGACGAGGGCATCGGGCTCGAGCAGGCCTTCCTTGAGGTGATCGACCACGTCCATGCCTCCGGCCTTCAGGACCGGCAGCCGGTAGTCGCCGGAGGCCAGCACGCGGGCGGCCTCCTCGTGCGACCGGGGACGGACGAGCGTGAAGGGGTTCATGCGGGACCTCCGTCGGGGGCGGCATTCGCGTCGCGGGCGTCGCGGGCGGCGAGGGCGGCGAGGATGCGGTCGGGCCGCAGCGGCAGCGAGCGGATCGGGACGCCGAGGGCGTTGGCCACTGCGCCCCCGACCGCCCCCGCGGTCGGGATCACCGGCGGCTCGCCGAGCGGCCGCACGCCGGTGCCGCCGTCGTCCCACAGGACCGGCTCGATGCGCGGCATGTCCTTGGAGCCGAGGATGCGGTACCACTCCATGTTCGGGTTGACCATCGCGCCGGTCACGCGGTCGAGCACCCGCTCCTCGAAGAGAGCGAAGCTCACCCCCTGGATCACGCCGCCGATGACCTGGCTCTCGGCCGTCTTGCGGCAGACGATGCGGCCGCACGCCTGCAGGGCCACGACGTGGTCGACGGTGACGACGCCGGTCTCGCGGTCGACGGTCGCCCGGACGAACTGCACGCCGTCGGAGTGGCCGGTGCCGGGATGGCCGCCGCTCCGCCGGCCCCCGGCGTACGAGCCGGTGCCGGTGACGCGGCGCGGGAGCAGGCGACACGCCTCGTCCCAGTCCATGAAGGGCTCGCCGCCCCGCAGGACCCGCCCGTCCGCGACGTCGTAGTCCTCGGCCGCCCCGCCCTCGCGGTCGACGAGGGCGTCGATCAGGCGGGCCTTCGCGTCGGCCGCCGCCGCCTCCATCGCCGGGGCGGTGTTGGTGAGCGTGACCGAGCCGCCCGACATCGGGCCGTAGGGCAGGCTCGAACGCCCGACCTCGCTCGTGACGCGGTCGAGCGGGATGCCGAGCGCCTCGGCGCAGCACACCCCCATCACCGTCCGCTGGCCGGTCCCGATGTCCTGGGCCCCCTGGCGGCAGACGACCGACCCGTCGGGATTGATCACCACCTCGGCCTCGCCGCGGCTGGGGAACGCGCCCCAGTTCGTCGACCCGACGCCGTAGCCGGTGACGATCGTCCCCGTCTGCTCGCCGTTGGGCCGCCTTCGCTCCCAGCCGATGCGGCGGGCCCCGTCCTCGTACATGCGCCGGCGGGCGTCCGAGCGCTCGTTCCGCAGCCGCAGCTCCACCGGGTCGAGCCCGCACGCGGCGGCGAGCTCGTCGAGCAGCATCTCCTCGGCCCACGCCCCCTGCGGCTTGCCGGGAGCCCGCATCGGCCGCGGCGGCCCGGCGTTGCACGGGACGTTGCGGTGGTCGCGATCGAGCGCCCCGAGGTCGTACCGGCCCGAGGGCACGTCCACGCCGCCGCCCCGCCGGCCGACGCCGGTGTCGCCCGCGGTGCGGATCTGCCCGCCGAGGATGCGGCCGTCCCGCGTCGCCCCGATCCGCACGAACGCGCGGCTGGAGGGCCGGTTGCCGGAGTCGAGGTGCTCCTCCTCGCGGTCGAGGAAGAGCCACACCGGGCGGCCGAGCTCCCGCGCCAGCCGCGCCGCCTCCACGCCCTGACTGTCGGCCCCGGCGATCTTGGACCCGAAGCCGCCGCCCACGTACTCGGCGATCACCTCCGTGCTCGCCCGCGGCACGTCGAGGGCGCGGGCGAGGCCGTCGGCGGCCGCCTGCACGCCCTGGGTGCTGATCCAGCCGGTGGCCCCGTCGGGCCGGGCGATCACGACCGCGCCGTGCGTCTCGATCGACACGTGGGTCTGCACCGGCGTGGTGTAGACCGCCTCCACCACGACGTCCGCCTCGGCCAGCGCGTCGCCGACCCCGCCGCGGGCCTCGGCCGCCGTGGGATCGTCGAACGCACGGTCCTCGATCCCGCGGTCGACGGCTCCCGCCACCTCCCACCGGACGGCGAGCGCCCGCATGCCGCGATCGAGCGCCCGCGGCGTCTCGGCGGCGAGCACGCCCACCCGGCGCCCGTGGAAGTCGCCCTCGCGGGCGTCGAGGCGGACGACGAGGACGCCCGGCACCGCGCGGGCCGCCGCCTCGTCCGCCGACGCGAGCCGCCCGCGGCCGTAGGGACAGCGGATGAACCGGGCGTACACGACGTCCTCGGGCATGACGTCGCGGCCGTAGCGGGCCGAGCCGTCGACCTTCGCCACGCCGTCGAGCCGGCTGGTGACGTCGTCCATCGAGGTGCCGTCGTTCTGCGGACGGTTGGCCGTCGCGGCCCGCGTCGGGTCGAAGCGGCCGTCGCGGCCGGCGGGCGCCGCGGCCCCCGCCGCCACGGCCGCGGCCGGATCCGTCGCCGGCGTCGCGGTCGTCGCCGGCTGCGCCGTCTCGTGCATCGGTCCGTGCATCGCTCAGGCCCTCCCGTCGACGAGGGGCGGCTGCCCGGAGGCCTCCAGCACCGCGTTGAAGATGTTCGTGTAGGTGCCGCAGCGGCAGACGTTGCCCGCGAGCCCCTCCTTGATCTCGTCGAGGGTCGGCTTCGGCGTCCGCTCGAGCAGGGCCGCCGCCGCCATCACGAAGCCCGGGGTGCAGTAGCCGCACTGCAGGGCGTCGTGCCGGACGAAGGACGCCTGCAGCGGGTGCAGCGAGCCGTCGGGTCGCCGCAGGCCCTCGATCGTCGTGACCGCGCGACCGTCGGCGTCGTGGGCGAGCATCATGCACGAGGCGATCGGCTCGCCGTCGACGATCACGGTGCAGCCGCCGCACGCCGCGCGGTCGCAGACCTGCTTGGACCCGGTCAGGCCCAGCTCGTGCCGCAGCGTCTCGAGCAGCGTGGTGGCGGGCTCGACCTCGGGGGCGACCGCCGCGCCGTTGACCCGCATCCGCACCGGCACCGGCGACGGGCCGGCGACGGGCACGTCGGCCGCGGCCTCGGCCGTCCCGGTCGCGTCCTGCCTCCCCGCGCTCGCGGCCCCGGTGCCGCCCGCCGCGGCGGCCGCGGCGGAGAGCCCGGCGGTCTGCAGGAACGAGCGCCGGCTGACGCCGCCGTCTCGGGCCCGGATCGCCGGCGGAGACGGGGGCGGGACCGGGGCCGGGGCCGCGGCGTCGTCGGGGTCCGGACCGGGCGGACGGGCGTCGTGCGTCATGGGGGCCACCTTCCACGGATCGCGCGCCCGGCCTCGCGGGTGCGCCGATCCGTCATGATGCAGGCGTGGCCACGCCCCCGCGGCTGAGAAGCGGTCTCAATTCCGCGCGGGCGACGTCAGCCCGTCCGTCGGCCCCCCCGCGCCCCCTGCGCCGCCCCTCCCGCGCGCGATCCGTCCCCGGCGCGCGACGCGGCCGCCGCGACCGACGCCGGCGGGAGGACCGCGTCGTGCCTCGGGGGCCGCCCGACGCCCCGCCGCCCCGTGCCCCGTCCCCCGTCAGCCGCGGGTCGCGAAGCGCTCCACCTGCTCGAGGAACTCCCGCACCGACTCGCGGGGGCGGACCGCCTGGGCCCGGCGGAGCAGCGGCAGCGCCTCCTGGTACTTCTGCTGGCTCACGAGCACCTGCGCGTGCCAGACCCGGGCGTCGGCCTCGAAGCCCTCGAGCCCCGCGGCCCGCTCGAAGAGGAGGATCGCCCGCTCGGCGTCCTCGTTGCGGTAGTGATGCTGTCCGAGCAGGATCAGGGCGTCCCCGTCGAGCGGGTTCATCCGGATGATCTCCTCGAGGATCCGGACCTGCTCCTCCCCCTCGCCCTCGGCCACCGCGATGCGGGCCCGCACCCGCAGCATCTCGGTGCGATCGCCGTCCTCGAGGGCGAAGCCGTAGAGGTCCTCGATGGTGGCGAGCAGCTCCTTCGTCTCCTCGTACGCGCCCTGGGCCACCATGACGCGGGCCGCCCGCAGGGCCCGCTCGGGCCGCGTGTCGAGGTCGAGCTCGATCGCCCGCTCGTACGTGTCGACGGCGGACGGGAACAGGCCCTCGTTGATGTAGATGTCGCCGAGCATGTTCAGGGTCTCGACGGTGGAGGCCCCGAGCTGGTCGATCATCTCGTAGTTCTGGGCCGCCCGGCCCGGATCCCCGAGGCCGATGAAGGCGTTGGCCTGCAGCATCCAGAGCTTGGCGTCGGTCGGATTCCGCTCGATGAGCCGCTCGCACAGGGCCGCCGCGTCGGCGTACCGCTGCTGCTGGAAGAGCGACCGGGCGAGCCCCATCTTCCAGTCGAGCGTGCCCGGGGCGAGCAGGATCGCCATCCGGTAGGCCGACTCGGCCGCGATCGAGTCCTCGATCGAGCCGTAGCAGAAGCCCAGCAGGCCGAACGTCGTCGCATCCGCCCCGCCGAGCTCCACCACCTTGGTGAGGGCGGTGAGCGCGCTGGTGAAGTCCTGCTGCTTCACGCGGATCAGGCCGAGGTTCTTCCACGCCCGGCGGAAGTTCGGGAACTTGCGGACCGCCTCGAGGTAGGCCGAGGCCGCCTCCTCGAGCCGGTCCTCCTGGAAGTGGACGTTGGCGATCGTGAAGTCGACCACCGCGCTCGCGGCGGGCGTCCGGATGCGCTCGAGTCGCTCGAGCGCCGCGTCCCGCTCGCCGTCGTTGACGAGCCGCAGGATCTCCTGCATGGCCTCGCGCTCGTCCTCCGTCACCTCCGGCTCGATGTCGGTGGCCGGGATGTAGGAGGCCATGAAGTCGCTGCGGAACGCCTCGTCGCTCCAGAACCGCAGCTCGATCGGCTGCACGTCCTCGGGCTGCACGAGGGACCGGACGGGTCGCCGCGTGTCGGGCGACGGCCCGAAGTCCTGGGCCGGGGCCGCGGACGCGGGGGCGAGGGCGAAGGCCGCCCCGAGGGCGAGGAGCCCGGCGGACGCGGAACGTCCGGCGGGCCGGCGACGAGTGCGAAGGCGATGCATGGGACTCAGCTCCCGGGGAAGTCGAAGCGCTGCCGCATGCGGAACCGGACAGGCTCGCCGTTCCGCTGACCGGGCTCGAACTTCCACTGGCGAATCGCGGCCAGGGCCGGCCGCTCGAAGATCGGATCGGTGGACTTCTGCACGCGGGCGTCCTCGACCCGCCCCTGCTCGTCCACGACGAAGATGATGAAGACCTGTCCGGGACCGCGGGCGCGAAGGCGGTTGTTCAGCTCCGGACTCTGCTGGAAGATCGGCCGCGGCTGCTGGTCGAGGTCGGAGACCGCGAACAGCTCCTCCACCTGCTCCGCCCGGGCGGTCGCGCCCTGCAGGGACACCGCGAAGTCGCCCTCGAACCAGCCGCCGCCCATGCCCGGGTTCAGGGCGAGCTCGAGCTGCGAGAGGTCCAGCGGCTGCGGGTCCTCCGAGAGGTCCGGGGCCTCGGGCTCCTCCGGCTCCTCCTCCTCCTCGGGCTCCTCCTCCTCCGGCGGCGGCGGGGGCGGCGGCGGCAGCTGGGTGTCGACCGACGTCAGCGCGAGGTCCGCGGTGAGCGGCTGGTTGATCTGCTGCAGCAGCGGCAGCACGAGGAAGAACAGCAGGGTGAACGCGAACGCCCCGACCACGGTCAGGAGGCGCTGGGCCACGCTGCGTCCCACGCGGGCGAAGCGTCGAGCGCGGGGCGACGGCTGTCCCGGCATCTGCATCGCGGACTCCCCTCAGCCGGCCGGCTTGAGGCTGGCGAGACTGACCTTCTCCGCCCCGGCGAGCTTGGCCTCGTCGATGACGCGGACGAGGATGCCCGACTGGGCGACCCGGTCGGCCTGGATGATGACCGGCACCGACTCCTCCTGCAGCATCCGGCGGACGAGCGGCCGCACGCCGCCCACGCCGATCTCCCGGCCGCCGTAGACGACCTGGCCCTCGTCGGTGATCGCGAGCAGGATGCTCGTCTTCTCCAGCTGGACCGACGAGGCGGCCTGCGGCTTGTCGACCTCGACGCCCGTCTCCTCCACGAAGGTGGTGGTGACGATGAAGAAGATCAGCAGGATGAACACGCAGTCGATCAGGGGCGAGATGTCGATCGAGCCGGTGTCGGCGTCCTCGGATGCGCCGCGGAATCGTCCCATTGGTGTGCTCCTCCGCCCGTCGGGGCGGCGTGCGGATCGCGGAGAGGGCGGGGTCGGGCTCAGGCGGCCGGCCGGCTCCGGACGCCGTCCCAGTGCAGGTGCTGGTTCCAGACCGTCTCGAGGTGGGCGAGGAACGCCTTGTACTCCTCGTGCTTGCGGGCGAGGCGGTACTGGAAGAAGAGGCCGGCGAGCGCCACCACGAGGCCGGTCTCGGTCGTGATCAGGGCCTCGGAGATGCCGGCGGCCACCAGCGACATCGTCTCGTCGCCGCCACCGCCGGTCGCGAGGGCGGAGAAGGTCGAGAGCATGCCGGTGACGGTCCCGAGCAGGCCGAGCAGCGGGGCGGCGGTGACGCAGACCCGCATGAGCCGGAGGTCGCGCTCGAAGGGCACGATCTCGGTGGTGCGGAGGTCCTCGAAGACGACCGCGCTGTCCTTGAGCGTGCGGGTGCCGGTGACGAAGTCCATCAGCTCGCCGATCGCCCCCCGCCGCAGCGACGGATACGAGATCCACTGCCGCCACGTCTCCTCCGGCAGCGACTGGAAGCCCTTGGCCCGCAGCCGCAGCCAGACGCTGCAGCCGAGGGCGAAGATCATCAGCGCCGTGGCGGCGAGCAGGATCATGGCCCACCCGCCGCCGAGCCAGATCTCCACCGCGTCGTTCCAGAAGGCGGCGAGCTCCTGCGGCGGCGTGCGGGCGTCCGGCGCCGCCGCCCCCGGAGCGGCGGCGGACGCGGCGGGCCCCGCGGGCGCCCCCGCGGTCATGGCCAACGTGACGGTCATGGCGGTCATGGCGGTCATGGCGCTCACTGGGACGACGAGCCTCCCGGCTCGGCGTTCCACCCGGTCCCGGCGGGCACGGCGGCCGGGGCCCCGGTCGGACGGGTCTCGACCTCGGTGTAGCCCCCGTTCGAGCCGGCGTTCGCCCCGCCGTCGGGGCGGGATCCGGGCTCGGCCGTCGCCCCGGCGGGAACCGGCGGCGCCGGGGCGGCCGGCGCGGGATCGCTCATCGGCGGGCCGCCGGCCGGCTGGCCCGCGGACCCCGGGCCGAACGGGGTCTTGCCGAGCTGGTTCACGAAGGCGACCGCCGACTTCTCCATCCCGTCGATCACGCCCTTGGCCTTGCGGGACAGGAACGCGTGCAGCAGCAGCGACGGGATCGCGGTGATGAGGCCGAACTCGGTGGTGATGAGCGCCTCGGAGATGCCGCCCGAGAGCGTCTTCACGTCGCCGGAGCCGAAGACGGTGATCAGCTTGAAGGTGTTGATGATGCCGGTCACGGTGCCGAGGAGGCCGAGCAGCGGCGCGGCCGCGGCGCAGATCGCGATGAACGGCAGCGCCTTCTGCAGCCTCAGCCGCGTCGTCAGCACCGTCTCGTACATGATCTCCTCGACGAGCTCGCGGGGGGCGTGGATGTGCTCCACGCCGCGGGCGAGCATCAGCCCGGTCGGCCCCCCGATCGCCCGCGCCTGCTCCATCGCCCGGTGGCGGTCGCGATTGGCCACCGCGCCGAGGAAGGCCTTGAGCTTCTTCTGCGACGGCTTGCGGACGAAGGCGAGGTGGGCCCACTTGAACAGGGCCACGAGCAGCGACAGGGCGGCGAGCGAGAGGATCGGGACCATCACCGGCCCGCCCTTCTGCATGTGCTCGACGAGGGTCTCCTGGGTCGCCTCCACCTTGACCGCGTTGCCGAGGGTCGGGTCGAGCGGGAGCTGACCGCTGCCGGTCTCGAGCAGCCGGTCGGCCGCGAGCACGTCGGGCTCCTCGCCGAAGGGCATGACCGTGGGCTCGAGCGAGCCGAGACGCTGCTCGGCGATGCCGACCACCTGCCCGTCGTCCGAGCGGAAGAGCGCGTAGGGCCCGACGAGCAGGAAGGATCCGAGCTGGATCTCGCCCTGCGGGCCGACCGCGGTGCCCTCGAAGCTGGCGCCGCCCACCGCGTCCTCGAGACGCCCGATCGACGTCTCGAGCATGCCGGCCTGGGCCGCGAAGACCTCCTCCGGCGCGAGGCTGGTGTTCTCCATCGCCAGCCGCGCGGTCTCGAGCTCGTCGCGGTAGCGCTGGAGCTCGGTGATGTGCATCCGCGCCTCGAGGTTGCGGATGTACTCGCCGAGCAGGTTCGACAGGTAGGCGGTCTCCTCCTTGCGGGCCTCGATCTCCTGGGTCAGCGTGCTCAGGTCGAGGTTGCGGCGGTCGAGCAGGCGCGCGGTCTGCTCGAACTCCCGGCGGACCGTGAGCAGCTCGGCCTCGAGGGCCGCGAGCTCCTCCGCCATCGGGATCCGCTCCTCGGTGATCCGCTCGCGCAGGCGGTCGAGCTCGGCGATCGCGTTCTCGAGCTCGCGCTCGACGCGGACGGAGGCCTCGGTGAACGCGTCGCCCTGCTGCGCCGCCGCGGGGGCGGGCGCGCCGCCGAGCACGGCGACGAGGACGAGGAGGACGGACAGGGTGCGGTACGTCATCGGTGCGTCCTCTCGCTCAGTCCACGGTCATCGGAAGCTGGACGAAGTCGGCGACGGCCTCGTTCTCGAGGATCGCGATCGCCCGGCGGATGGCCTCGGAGGCCGCGTCCTCGTCGACCCAGGTCCACGCGCCGTCCTCGGCGGTGCCGCGGCCGGCGAAGCGTCCGTCGATGCTCGCGTAGTAGCCGTAGGCCACGCCGACGTACATCGCCGCGACCTCGACCTCGGTCCTGCCTCCGCCGACGATCCGCCGCTCGCTGGTGACGGTGATCTCGCGGTTGAACTTGTTGACCTCGTTGAGGACGCCCACCACGTTCTGGAAGCGGACCGACAGGGCCAGGTCGGTGTCGGCCGGGTCCTCCGGGAACTGCTGGCTCAGCGTCCGCACCCGAGCCTGGAGGGGCTCGGGGAGCCGGGCGAGCAGCTCGGCGGTGCGGGCCTCGAGGGTCGCCGCCATCTCGGCGAGGCTCGCCGAGGCCGCCTTGAGCTCCTCGTTCTCGGCGAGCAGCTCCTCGCGGCGGCGATCGGCCTCGTCGATGCTCTCCTCCGTGGTGGCGATGCGGCCCCGCAGGTCCTCGATGCGGTCGCGGACCACCTCGATGCGGGCCTGGAGCAGCTCGCGGCCGAGCTCCCACTCCTGCCGCTCGCGGGAGATGACTCGCCGCGTCTCCACCATCTGCTCGAGGGCGGCGCGGACCCCGTCCACGCCCGCCACGCCGTCCTGGGCCGGGGCATCGCCCCCGCCGATGACCGCGAAGCCGCCCACCAGGGCGGCGAGGGTCGGCGGGGCGAGCCGCGCCGTGCGGCGACCGACGGCGCGGGGTCGTCGAGAGGGTCGTCGTGTCATGATCGTGGCCTGTCCATGGGCTCCGGGCGGGATCGCCCGGACGGGTCCGAGGGGTCAGAAGGTGAAGTTCGCACTGACGCCGAGCGAGTAGTCGATGCCCCGGGTGAACGAGGTCTTGAGCTGGTCCGGCCCCGTGAACTCCGAGCGGAAGACCTCCTGGATCTCGGGGTTCGTCAGGTTCCGGGCCCGGAAGGTGATCCGCACGTGCTCGCCGATGCGCTGGCTGAGGCTCATGTTCAGCGTGCCGAAGTCCGTCGCGTACACGTTGGGGATGAAGTTGCCCTCGCTCACGGACGCGCCCTCGACGAGCGTGTCGCCCTGGGCGGTCCAGAACACCGAGAACGTCGTCCCCGTGGCGGCGAGATCGTACGTCAGGAAGAGGTTGTAGAGGTACTCCGGGGCGCCCGTCGCGTCCCGCTGCGTGATCGGGGCGCCGACCGACGGCTCCGCGAGGTCGGCGGCGTCCTCCTCCGGCAGCGTCACCGTCGAGTCGATCAGCGTCACGTTGGCTCCGAGGCTGAGCCCGTCGAACCGCTCGTCGAGGCGGCCCATCCGCTGGCGGACCTCGAACTCCCAGCCCTGCAGCCGGCCGGTGGGGTAGTTGACCGGCGTCACGAACGCGAGGCTCGCTCCGCCGAGCCGCTGCACGTTCTCGATGATGTTCTCGATGTCCTTGCGGAACCACGAGACGGAGAGCAGGCCGCCGTCGTACGGCGTGAGGTCGACGCGGAAGTCGAGGTTCTGCACGTCCGCCGGCAGCAGGTCGGGATTGCCGATGAAGGCGTCGCCGCCGAGGAACTCCTGCTGCTGGATGGGCGTGATCTCGCGGAAGGTCTGCCGGGCGATCGTCTCGGCGTAGGCGCCGCGGACCGTCACCCACTCGAGCGGCCGGAACTCGAAGCCGACCGAGGGCAGCACGTCGCTCTGCTTGAAGTCGACGTCGGTGGAGCCGGGGGTCACGAAGACCGGGGCCCCGCCGGGGTAGAAGATCGCGAACTCCTCGGGGAAGTTGCGGATCGACAGGAAGGTGTCCTCGAGCCGCACGCCGCCGACGATGTTCAGCTGCTCCCAGATCGGCAGGTCGAGCATCGCGTACCACGCGGAGATCCGCTGCTCGCCGCGATAGTCGACGTCGATCTCGCTGGGGTCGATGGTCACGTCCTGGAACGGGAAGAAGTCCGACCAGAAGGTATCGAAGTCGGCCTGGAAGGACACCGACTCGGAGTTCGAGAAGGTGTCCTGGTCGAAGTCGCGGACCACCTCGTCGTTGAAGTATCCGAGCTTGACGTAGCCCTCGGATCCCGTCCACTGCTCGAAGGGGATCGTGAGGTTGGCCGAGAGCTGGTCGCTCTGCTCGGTGATCTCGCGGTAGGTCCGCTGGAGGTTGCCGAGGTTCGCGGAATCCGCGGGCAGGAACTCGGTGTACGTGGGCGGCACCTCGAACGGCGGGATGAAGGGCGGGAAGCCGGGATTGACGAACCCCGGCAGCCAGACCGCACCGAAGAGCCGTTTGTCGGGCTCGTAGAAGGTCGCCCGCGAGGACGAGAGCGTCCAGTCGAGCTCGACCTCCTCGACCTCGAGCAGATCCTCGATGCCGACCGGGCCCACCGGCAGCCGGTGGTCGCCGCGAATGATGAAGGTCTCGGTCGTCCGCTCCTGGTACGCGAGCGTGTGCGACCGCAGGTACGGCGCGAAGTCCCGGTTCTCGGGATCGTTGCCCGGGTGCTCCGGGTCGTCCGGGTCGTAGTCCGGGAAGAAGAACTCCTTGCCGTTGGTGTCCTCGGCGAGGGTCGCGGTGTCCTCGGCGTCCCGGGTGTAGAGGTAGGTGACGCCGATCGAGTTGTTCTCGCTCTCGATCGCGCCGCTGAGCAGGGCGCCCCACTGCACCGAGACGCTGCCCTCGCGGACGTCGAAGAGGCTCGTGCGGAACTGCTCGCCGCCGGTGATCGTCGGCACCAGCGGGCCGCCGGGCTCCCTCTGCCACCACGACTCGTCGCGCCCGTTGTCGAAGTACGTCGCCCCGCGCTCGTAGAAGAAGCTCGCGAAGCCGCCGATGCGGACGCCGGTGTCGAACTCGTGTCCACCGCCGACCGCCGCCGCCCAGCTGTACTCGACCGGGGCCGGCCCCTCGCTGACGCCCACCGCCCCGCCGAAGTCGGCCGGGTCCTCGGGCAGGTCGCGGCTGCCGCGGTCGTTGCCGAAGAAGTTGATCCCCCCGCCGTCGTAGGTGAGGAAGTCCTCGCGGTCGCCGACCTGCGAGTTGTAGCCGATCGATCCCTTGATCTGGAAGATCGTCTCCTCGGGGATGCTGTTGAGGACGACGTTGACGGTGCCGCCCGAGGCGTCGCCCTGCTGGTCGGGGGTGAAGGTCTTGCTGACCTGCAGCGACTCGATCACCTCGGCCGGGAACTGGTCGAGCTCGACGGCGCGGGTGTCGGCGTCGGCCGATGGCAGGCGGACGCCGTTAAGCTGCGAGACCACGAACCGGTCCGGCAGGCCGCGGATCACCGCGAAGCGACCGTCCTGCACCGTGGTGCCGGAGACCAGCCGCAGCGCGTCCGCCGCGTCGCTCGCCCCGGCCTGGCTGATGAGCTCGGCGCTCACCGAGTCCAGCAGCTGCGGGGCCTCGACCCGGAGCTGCAGCAGCGCCGCCTCGGTGCCGCTGATCGTGACCTCCTCCACCTCGAACGGCGGGAGGTCGGCGAAGTCGCCCGTCATGCGGGCGTCGAGGTCGGTCAGCTGGCCGGTGGTGACGATCACGTCGGCCCGCACGAGGCGGGTGTAGCCGGTCTTGGAGAACGTGATCGTGTACCGACCCGGCGGCACCTCCGGCAGGACGTAGGTGCCTTCCTCGGTGGCCGTGGTGCTCAGGCCGAGCTCGACGATCGTGACCGTCGCCTCGGGCAGCGGGGCGTCGAAGTCGTCGTCGTAGACGACGCCACGAAGGGTTCCGGTGGGCTGGGCCGCGAGGGCGACCGCACAGGGCACGGCCAGCCCGAGGACCGACCAGGCCGCGAGATGCCGCATCACCATGGCTCTCCGAGACCGTCCATGATCTCCCGGACCCGCTCCATGAGCGGCTCGCCGGGTCGAAATCCGGCCCGGGCCATCGCGGCCAGCGTAGCCGACAGATCCTGGGCGCGGGGTCGCGCGTTGCCGGTCCTCGCCCCCTCCTCCACCGCGCGGCGGAAGGTGGCGGCGGCTCGATCCGGCTCTCCGAGGCGGGTCCATGCCTCGCCGACGGGCGCGAGCGCCTCGGCCCGGAAGATCCGGCCGAGCGCCTCGAGGCCCGCCTCGTTCGCGAGCATCGACTCCTCGAGCTCCACGACGGCGGCTCGCTGGTCGCCGGCCTCGGCCCGGCGGACCGCGATGCGAGCCGACAGCGGCAGGTCGAACTCCGTGGCGAGCCGCACGCCGTCGAGGATGGTGCGGGCCCGGTCGACGTGCATCATCGCCGTCTCCGCGTCGCCGGCGGCCAGCGCCACGTCGGCGAGGTCGGCCAAGCGGTGGATGCGGATGTCCGCCGGGAGCGTGACCCACGCCCGCAGGATGAAGGCGTCGATCGCCTCCCGGGCCCCGGGGTCGTCGTAGAAGCGCTCGTACAGCTGCACCGCGGCCCCGAGCAGGTTCCGCGCGAGATCGAAGCCGCCGGCCTGCACCATCGTCTCGTACTCGGCGAGGACGGCCTCGAGCCGCTCCCGCCCGGTCTCGCGGGCGCGAACGGCGTCGACGACGCCGCTCTCGGCGGCGACCACGTCCGTCTCCAGCTCCCGGGCCCGCCCGTCGTCGCCGACGAGGGCCATCGTTCGGGCGACGTTGACGCGGATGCGGTCGCGCCGCCAGGCGTCGGTGAGCGCGGCCTCGCGCTCGGCCAGCTCGAGCAGGCCGAGCGGATCGCCCCGCTCCCCGAGCTCGGCGCGGCGGAAGGCCAGGTCGGCCAGGGCGTCGCCGCGCCGCCAGTTGTTCTCGATCCCCCGGATCATCTCCAGCGCCGTGTCGAGCTGGTCGAGCTCGAGCGCGACGTCGATCACGAGCTGCTGGGCCGCGGCACGATCCTTGTGATGGATCCGCAGCGGGATCGCCGAGGCGGTCTCGTAGGCCATGGCGAGCAGCTCGCGCCGCCATGGATCGAGGGGAGCGTCGCCGAGCACGTCGCCCGCCGAGGTCGCGCCGGCGGTCGCCGGGGCCGTCGCGTCATCCGGGACCACCTCGGCCGAGACCGTCTCGTCGGCGTCGGCGTCCGCGACCGCGGCTGCGTCGGCGTCCGCCCGCGTGTCGGCCGAGGGACCCGCTCCCGTGTCCGAGGGACCGGTCGCGGTCGACGGTCCGGGATCACCGGCGTCGCAGCCCGGGGCGAGCAGCACCAGCAGGACCAGGAGAATCGTCGGAAGCGTCGTCAGGCGAAGGGTCAAGGTCATTCGGATCCGTCGGCAGGTGGGCGAAGTCGTCGTGTTCGGACAAAAGGGCCTGATGGCGGGACCGGCAGGGCCCCGCCATCAGACCGACGAGTCAGAGGTCGCCGCGCGGCTCAGGCCGGGCGGACGACGGTGGTCCCGATCACGGGCAGGGACCGAACGCGTTCAGGACGCCGAGCACGTCGTCGAAGTCGGTCTCGCCGTCGCCGTTGACGTCGCCACTGTCGGTGCCGAAGCCGTTGAGGACCGCGAGGAGGTCATTGAAGTCGGTGACATCGTCCCCGTCGAGGTCGGTCGGGCACGGATCGACCGGATCGTTGCCGCACGGATCGACCGAGAAGCCGCCCGGGGTGGCGATGAAGCCGAACTCGTCGGCCGCGGTCCAGCCCGCGAGCCAGTTCTCGTTCGGGCCGTAGGCACCACGGTAGTCCCGCGGGCACCAGAAGTCGGTGTCCGCAGGAGCGCTCGAAGCCGAGGTCACGGCCGCACCGGCGGGACGAAGATCGACACCGTCGACCCGCAGCATCAGGTCGCCCTGACCGGTGGTGAGACCGGGGACGCCGTCACCGTCGACGTCGGTGAGATCACGCGAGATCGCGACGATCGGGCGATCGCTCTCGCTCGAGGAGCCCGAGAGGTCGACGTTGTTGGCCGACCCCGAGGTCAGCAGGCTCTCCACGTTCGCGGCCGCACCGTTGGTGAGGCTCGCGACGTTGTAGATCACGCTGTCGGTGATCTCGGCGAGGTTGCCGCTGAACTGGGCGGTGTAGAAGTCCTCCGGGTTGTCCGGGGCGTTGACGGACGAGAACTCGGTGTAGGCCGTGTTCCAGGTCTCGTCGAAGGTCAGGGTGCCCTGGGCGCCGTAGCCCGAGGCCCCGTCGCCATCGTCACCGTCGTTGCGGACGAGCTGGCCGCCGCCGTCCATGAAGATCGACTGACGGTACTGGACGCGGGCATTGTCGCGCCAGGTGGTCAGGCCGTCCGAGCCCGGCTGACCGATCACGGTCAGGTTGTACAGGGTCGTGGTGGTGACGGGCTGCCAGAAGGAGTCCTCGGCACCGTCGATCTCGAAGGCATTGTCGCCGACGCCCGAACCCTGGGACGCGTCCTCGAGGCTGTAGCCCTGGACGACGACGCCGAACTGGGCACGACCACGCCAGCCCTGGTCGACGTCGAAGCTGTCGTCGCCGATGTTCCAGACGCTGAAGTACTTGAGGTCGACGGTGCCGCCCCAGATCTCGATGCCGTCGTCGACGTTGTTCATGATCTCGACGAACTGGATGTCGGTCTCGCGGCCGATCCCGCCGAGCGAGAGGCCGTTGAGCTCGTCGGCGAGGCCGATCACGCGGCCGCCGTAGCGGAACGAGACGAAGTTCAGCGTACCGCTGTTGTCGTCGTCGTTGCCGCCGCCGTAGACCACGTCCTCGGTCGCATTGGCGTCGTCGGCGACCAGACCCTCCATGAGGGCACGGTTGCTCGGCGACGGGGTCGGGCTGTTCTCCGGGAAGCCCAGCGGCTGAACGTTCTCGGAGATGTAGGCCTGGCCCATGATGGTCAGGTTGCCCCACTCGAGAGCGGTGGGCCGCCAGGTGCCGTCGTCGGCGGTCGAGGTGAAGACGATCGGGGCGTCGGCAGTGCCGAGGGCCTCGATCTTCGAGCCGCGGGTGACCGCGAGCGCGCCCGAGCCGTTGTCGGTCGGGGTGGTGGCGATGCGGGTGCCCGCCTCGATGGTGAGGGTGGCGCCGTCCTTGACGAAGATCTGCCCCGTCAGGTTGTAGACGTTGTCCGCCGTCCAGGTGGTCGAGGTGGTGATGTCGTCGGTGACGTCGACGGCGTTGCCCGCCGCCGCGGTGCCCGCGACTGCCGCGCTGAGCGTGCCGCAAAGCAGGGTGGTGGTTCCAAACTTCATCTTCAATCTACTCCCGTTCGTGATCGGATCGCGTACCGATCGCGTCCGCTCCGCCAACGTGACGAAGCGGCCACGTGCCGGCGGGCGAGGCCATGCCCCGCGTCACCGGTCTCAGTGATGCGCAGACTCGTTCCGATGGTGCGGCCTGCGTCCAGTTGTGTGCCCGGTCTCCATGCCGGTGAGATGCGGGAGGCAGCGGCTGCCGCCCTCCCGTCTCCGGGCGGACGCAGAACATACGCGCCGGATGTGTGCGTTCTGTGAACCCGTCGTTGGGGTTCGTCGCCGACCGGGTGCGGAGTCGATCACGCCGGCCGGCGCCTCCGTTCCCGCCCCCGGGAGGGCCGGCGGCGGCCCGCTCCTCCGCCGCCCCGAACGGTCAGGATTCGCCCCGGGCCGGCGGCGGATCGCCCGCTCCCGGCCCCGACTCCGGGGCCGCGGGGGCCGCGGGGGCCGGGAGGGCCGGGAGGGCCTCCGCATCGCTCCGTTCCGCCCACTCGGCCAGAACCGCGACCCCGGCCGCGCAGGGGACGTGGAACCCGGCCGAGCGGAGCGAACCGGCGAGGTCCGGCGGCACCGGGGCGTGGACCGCCCACCGCCGCCCTTCGGCTCGGAACGCCAGTCGCACCGCGTGCAGGGCGAGGCGGGCGAGGCCGTGCTCGGCGCGGAACGCCCGGTTGAGGTGCCCCTTGCCGTGGGTCGTGTCCCCGACGACGTGGTGCCCGAGATGGTTCAGGTGCCGGCGGATCTGGTGCCGCCGGCCCGTCCGAAGCCGGACGAGGAGCAGGCTCGCCCCGTCGGGCCCCGCCCCCGGCCGCCGATCGAGGCACCACGCCTCGGTCCGGCAGGGCCGCGGCTCCCCGCGCTCGTTCCGCAGCGGCCGATCCGACGTGAGCCGGTCCGGCGCGTGGCCCCGGGCGAGGGCGAGGTACCACTTCCCCGCGTCCGGAGCCGCGAGGGCGGCCTGGGCCTCCCGCACCGCCGCCGGATCCACGGCCATCAGGACCGCGCCGGAGGTGCCGCGGTCGAGCCGGTGCACGGCGTGGACCGGCCGGCCGACCGCGGCCGCGGTCGACTGCAGCAGGAACGGCTCCCGGGGGCCGTGGGACAGGCGGCTGCGATGAACGAGCCGCCCCGCGGGCTTCAGGACCGCGAGCAGCCGCTCGCCGCGCTCGAGGATGGTGACGGGCTCGAGCTCGGGCGGCACGGCGGTCGGCTCCCCTCCCGGGCGGTGGGCGCGGGCGGCGTGGCCGCCGCGGCGGTCGCGCGGCCGAGGCCTGCACGGCCGGCCACCGACGCGACACCGCGACCGGACGGGTCGGGCATCGGCGTCCGGGTCGCCGGCTCGATCGCGATGCACGATCGCCCGGGTCGCCGGCGGGGCTGCGGCCCCCGAGACGACACGACCCCCGCCGGGGCGGGGGTCGGTGCGGAACGTGGAGCCGATCGGACTTGAACCGACGACCTCCTGCATGCCATGCAGGCGCTCTCCCAACTGAGCTACGGCCCCAAGGTGTCGAGACGGCCCGCGGGGACGCGCCTCGCCGCGCCGACGGCCCGGGCCGTGACGCGAGGCGACAGTCTAGCCGCCAATCGCCGATGAGCAAGCGGCCGGACCGATCGTCGGGGCCCCCCGCCCGATTTCGTCGCCGGAGGATCGGCTCCGTCCGACGCTCACTCCGGATCGCGCCGCGGCCGGGCCCGCCGCGCCTTGCGGGGGGCCTCGTCGTCGTGGTCCTCGTGGTCCTCGTGACCGGCGCCCGACTCGACCGGCACCGAGGGCTCCGGCTTGTCCTCGATCGCCCCGAACGAGCGGCTGCCGCCCGGCTCGCCGGCCTCCGCCCCCGAGGTCTCGTCCGGAGCCCCGTTGCCGAGACCGGTCTCGACCACCGGCGGCGACGACTCGCCGCCGCGGGCCGGGTCGCCCGAGGAGGGCCGCCGGGCCCGACGGTAGTTCGTCGGCGTCACGCCGTGGACCTGCCGGAAGTGCGCGGTCAGGAGCCGCGGCTCGGCGTAGCCGCACAGCTCGGCCACTCGCGAGAGCGGCAGCTGGGTGTCGGACAGCAGGCGCGCGGCCTTCTCGACCCGCAGCCGCCGAATGGCCTCGCCCGGAGAGCGGTCGATCGCGGCGCGGAAGCGACTCTCGAGCGTGCGGCGGGCCACGCCGAGCTCACGGGCGAGGTCGCGCACCCGCAGCGACGTGGTGATGTGATCGCGGATGTAGACCAGCGCCTCGCGGACGAGCTCGTCCGAGACCGCCGTCCCGTCGGTCGACTCGCGGCCGACCACTCCCGCCGGCGGAATCCGCACGATCGGCGACACCGGCGACTGGCCGCGCATGAGTCGATCCAGCATCTCGGCCGCGCGGTACCCGACCGTCTGGCCCCGGATGTTGACCGCGGAGATCCCGATGCCGCCCAGGGCCGACATCAGTGGATCCTGCTCGGCGGCCACGATCGCGACGTCCTCGGGCACCCGCAGTTCGGCGAGGCGGCAGGCGTCGAGCACCATGCGGGCCTCGGCGTCGCCGAACGCGAGCACCCCCACCGGCCGGCCGAAGCCGCGCAGCCAGCCCGCGAGATGCTCGAGGCCCGCCCGCCACGATTCGGCCATGCCGGCGCCCGGCGGAACGTACGGCCGGACGGTGGCGCCCGCGGCCGCGAGGCGACCGGCGAAGGACTCCCGCAGTCGCTCGTTCATGAACGCGGGACGCCCGCCCTGCCCGACGTAGCCGAACGCGGGCAGGCCGCACTCGAGCAGGTGCTCGGCGGCGAGGACCCCGCACGCCTCGTCGTCGACGCGCACGTTCGGGATGCGGGTCGGATCGGCCGACGACCACGCGACGTTCACGCACGGGATGCGGAGCTCCTCGATCTGTCGGGCGAGCTCCGGCGAGTCGACGCGGGCGATGATGCCGTCGCCGCGCCATCGGTCGGGCACCCGCAGCGACTCGTGGAGCCCGCGCGGCTCGACGAAGACGAGCCACGGTCCGCGCTCCTGCACGTACTCGGCAATGCCCTCGACGATCTCGCGACCCCAGGCGGTCGAGGTCTGGACGAGGATGGCGATGCTGGGATGCTCTGGCACGTTGCGGACTCCCCTTTGCCCAACCTACCACGCTCTCGAGAGCCGGATGGCGCCTCGGCGTGGATTCGTGCGCACTCTGAGCGCGGTGTGCGCAGCCCGCGCCGAACCTTCGCGATGCTCGGCCTCCCCGGTCGGACGGACGATCAGGGGATCCTCGGTCACGATCGGGCCCTCGGGCCGGATTCGGCCCCGAATCGAAGGCCGATGCGATTCTTCGGGCCCACTGCCAAAACGCATCTTGGCGAATTCAGGTGACCTTTCCGCATTCGCCCTTCGGACTCGGCGATCCTGCGGCGGTCGTTCCGCAGGCGTGCGGGACGGCGGTCGTCCCCGTCCTCGACGGGGCCGCACGGGCGTTCCCGGCACCGAGTCCGGCCGGCGTCGAGCCTCCCCTCTCTCCTCTTCCTCCTCCGGCGTCGGAACGGAGACGACCGGGGGCGCCCTGCGGTGACCGCGGTTCCTCCTCCCCACTCCCCCCGGGGCGTGATCGCTCTCGGGGGGAGTGGCCGGGGCCGCGGCCGGGAGCGCCGCCGCTCACCGCCGGGCCCGCCGAGGGCTTCGGCGGGCGGCGCCGGCCGGCCGGGTCTCAGTCGCCTCGCCGCGGCGCGGATCGACGGCTGTCGGCGAAGCGCTCGAAGAACTCCACGATGCGGGCGAGCCGGTCCATGCGGCGGGCGGGGTCGCCGGTGCGCGACAGGTCGTGTCCGGCCTCCGGCCACCGAACGTACTCGACCGGCCGACCGAGATCCCGCAGGGCGCGGTACAGCATCTCCGACTGACTCACGCCGGTCCGCAGGTCGCGGTCGGCGTGCATGATCAGCAGCGGCGTGCGCATGTCGGCGACGTAGGTGAACGGGCTCTCGCGTCGCAGGATCGCATCCATCCGCGCCTCCCACGGCTTGCCGCCCATCTCCCACTCCAGCAGCCGCCACGCGTTGCCCTCGCCGTAGAAGGTGGCGAGGTGGTAGACGCCCCGCTGGGCCACCGCGGCCGTGAATCGCCGGTCGTTGCCGAGGATCCACGCCACGAGGTAGCCGCCGTAGCTGCCGCCGGTGAGCATCAGTCGGTCGGGATCCACCCAGTCCAGCGCGGTCGCCTCGTCGAGCGCCGCGAGGACGTCGCCGGCCGGGCCCTGCCCCCAGTCCTGGAAGTTCGCCCGCTGGAATGCGTAGCCGTAGCCGCCGCTGCCGCGCGGATTGGCGTACACGACGCCGTAGCCCCAGCCGCAGAGCACCTGGAACTCGTGCCACATCGTGGCCTCGCCCGGCCCCCACATCGCCGAGGGACCGCCGTGGATCTGCAGGACGAGGGGCGCCTGCTCACGCGGCGCGAGCCCGACCGGCTCCATCACCCAGTACTCGACCTCGAGCCCGCCCGGCCGCTCGACCACGGCCCGCCGCGGCAGCGACACGTCGCGCTCCGCGACCCACGGATTGACGTCATGCACGAGCCGGTCGCGGTCGCCCGCCCGCACCCGCAGGACCGACGGCGCGGTCGGATGGGTCTCCGCCCAGGCGATCGTCCCGCCCCCCGCGCCGAAGGCGTGCACGCCCACCGGGAAGCCGTCGCGCTCGCCCACCAGCACCGTGGGCTCGATCAGGCCGGGCGACGCCGCGCACAGCGGGAAGCCGCCGCGGACCGCCGCGGTGAGGAGCACCCGCCCGGCGTGCCAGGCGAGCCCCCGCACCGAATGGTCGAAGCTCTCGGCGTCCGTCAGCCACTGCACGTCCGCCGCATCGCGCACCGGCAGCTCGACCTCGTCGAGGTCGACGAGCCCCACCTGCCATTGACGATCCGACGGGTGATCCATCCGTCGCGCCGCGAAGGCCAGACGGTTGCCGGGCCCCGGGCGCGGACGTCCCACCGTCCAGTCCGGCAGGTCCACGAGCGTGCGGACCTCGAGGCCCTGCCCCGAGGACGAGGCGAGGATCCGCCGCTCCACCCGGTCGGGGTGGACGCGGGGGTCGGAGGGCGCCACGAAGACGATGCGGTCGCCGCCGGACATCCACCGCGGTGATCGAGCGTCGTCGAAGCCGCGGGTGGCCCATTGGACGCTCGGGGCCGCGTCGCCGGCCGCGGCATCGCCGCCGCCCGCGCCCCCGGCCGCGGCGCCGAGCAGACCCGCGGGCAGCTCCACGATCGCCGCCCGGGCCCGCATCGGCGGGCCGGCCAGCCCGCGCTCGTCCTGAAAGTCCAGCCGGGTGATGACGCGGGGGTCGCGGTCGTCCGCCCGCTCCCGCAGCCAGCGTCGCAGCTCCCGCCGGGTGCCGTCCGGCGTCGCGCCCGCCTCGACGTCGTCGAGCCCGGTCCACGCCTCGGACCCGGGGCGGTCGTCCGGCCACGGCGGCGTTCCCTCGATCGCACCGACCGGGACCGGCGCGGCCACCAGCAGTCGCGCGCCGTCCTCGGACCAGCGGGGGGTCGACGCCCCGTGGCGGAACCACGTGGCCTGCACCGCCTCGCCCCCGTCGAGCGGCATGATCCACACCTGCGACGCCTGCTCGGGGTCGCCCTCCTCCTCGCGGGCGGCGGGCAGGCCGTCCCAGCCGTCGGAGGCCTCGCCCGTGCGCACGAAGGCCACGGACCGACCGTCGGGGCTGATCACGGGCGCGCCGTCCCGGACGTCGCCGCTGGTGAGCCGACGCGGGGCGGCGGGCTCGTCGCCCGCGAGGTCCACGAGCCAGAGGTGCTGCACGGTGGTCGTCTCGTCCCCCGGTCCCGGGGTCTCGCCGGGCGGGGCGTCGGCCCAGACCGCGCCGCGCACCGCGTAGAGGATCCGCCGGCCGTCCTCCGAGACGTCGACGGCCGTGATCGAGCGGAGCCGCATCAGGTCGCCCACGACCACCGGCGACGGCGGCGGCTGCACGCCCACGGACGCGGCGACTCGCGACGGGGCGACGACCGCGGACGCGACGAGAAGGAACGCCGCGGCGACCGCGGCCCGTCGGAGGCGGGTGATGCTCATCGGCGGGGATGATAGGAGTCGCCGCGGGCGGGGCCCATGGTGCGACGCCGGCATCGCGGACGAAACGGCTCGTCCCGGTGGAGGCACCGCGGAACACCGAGCGGGTGAAGGAGGCCTGCGTCGGCGCGGAGGCGCCGTGTCGGCGCGGACCCGCCGTGTCGGCGC
>CAYLNM010000020.1:0-3405 GCA_964385045.1 uncultured Isosphaeraceae bacterium | reverse complement strand
CGCCGTGTCGGCGCGGGGGCGCCGCGTCGGCGTGGACGCACGGAGATGCCCGTGGGCGGGGCCGCGGGCGAACCCGGTCAGTCGAGCAGGGCGTCGATCTTCTCGGCGATCTGGGCCTTGGCGTTGGCCCCGAGGCCGACCATCTTGTCCTTCACCTCGCCGTCCTTGAAGAACAGCACGGTGGGGATGGACATGATCCCGAACTGGACCGCGACCTGCTGGTTCTTGTCGGTGTCGAGCTTCCCGACGCGGGCCTTGCCGGTGTACTCCCCGGCGACCTCGTCCACGATCGGGGCGAGGGCCTTGCACGGGCCGCACCACTCGGCCCAGAAGTCCACCACCACCGGCTCCTTGGCCTCGAGCACTTCGGACTGGAAGTTGGCGTCGGTGAACTCGTGCACGGCGTCGCTGGCCATCGGGTCGACTCCTGGATCTGGAGGGATGAGGCGGTGGGACGCGGGACGGGTGCGGCGGCGAGCGGCCGCGGCGGGATCGCGATCCGACCGGTTCGTCGCATCCTACCCGGCTCGGCCTCCCTCGGAGGGAGCCGCGGCCCCCGCGACCGACTCGAGGACCGCGAGGGCCTCCACGTGCGGGGCGACGTCGTGCACCCGGACGATCCGCGCCCCGGCGGCGGCGTGCAGCACCGCGGCCGCGAGGCTGCCGGCGAGGCGGTCCTCCGGCGCCGCCACCCCGCTCGCGCGCCCGATGAAGCTCTTGCGGCTGCTGCCGGTCAGGATCGGGCGTCCGAGGGCGAGCAGCTCGGCGCCGCGGGCGACGAGCGCGAAGTTGTCCTCGACCGACTTGCCGAAGCCGAGCCCGGGGTCGATCGCGATCCGCTCCACGGGAACCCCGGCCCGGACCGCGGCCTCGATCCGACGCTCGAGGAACGCGCAGACCGTCTTCAGCGGATCGTCGTAGACCGGCGGGGCCGCGTATCGGTCGCTGTACGCGTCCTCGTCCGGCGGCTGGAGCCGGTGCATCAGGACCAGGCCCGCCCCGTGCTCGGCGACCGCGGCGAGGAGGTCCGGGTCCTCGGTGCCCGCCGCCACGTCGTTGACGATCGCCGCGCCGCGCTCGAGGGCGGCGCGGGCGACGGACCCGAGCGTGGTGTCGATCGAGATCGCGGCGTCGGTGGCCGCGGCGAGCCGGGCCACGAGGTCGGCGGTGCGGGCGACCTGCTCCTCGGCCGGCACGCGCGTCGCCCCCGGCCGCGTCGACTCCCCCCCCACGTCGAGGATCACCGCCCCCGCCCCGACCATCCGCACCCCCGCGTCCACCGCGGCGTCGGGATCGAGGTGCCGACCGCCGTCGCTGAAGCTGTCCGGCGTCGCGTTGAGGATGCCCATGACCACCGGGCGATCCAGCGCGAGCACGCGGCCGCCGCCGATCGCCCATCGGCGGGCCGTCGCGGGCGGCTCGACCACGAGCCCGGACCGGACCGGCGGGTCGGTCGTCATCGCCGGTCGTCTCCGCCCGGCCCACGCCCCGCGCCCCCGTCCGCCCCCGTGGCGGCCGCCTCCGCCGCGTCGTCGGCCGCCGCCGGCGCCCCGGCGAGCTCCGCGAGGGCGGCGAGGCCGGCCCCGGCCGCCGCGTCGAAGGCGATCGCGGCGAGCGGCGCGGGCACGACGAGATGGAGGTCCACCCCGTCCGCGTCGCCCGTGGCCCCGAGGCCGATCGGCGGCAGCTCGCCCTCGATCGGGGCGACGGGCCCGAGCATCGGTGCGTCGGCCGCGGCCCCCGCGGCCCATCGGCTCATCGCCGCCGCGTCGAGGTACGCCTCGGCCGTCGCGGTCCACGGCCGCAGGTCCCGCATGAGGGCGACGGCGAAGTCCGCGGCGTAGGAGGCGTCCGCGGTGGCGGGCGGCTCCGCGGCCGCCCCGCCGCGGTCGCCCTCGGCGTCGACCCCGGCTCCGGCACCGCCACCGGCCCCGGCCGGCACCCGCGCCACCACCATGGCCCGGCCCGCGACCGGCTCCAGCGGCCCGGCGAGGCCCCGCGGGCCGCCCGCGAGCACCGCCAGCATCGCGGCCCCCGGGGTACCGCCGCCGCCGCCCGCGCGGCGGAGGGTCCATCGCCCCCGCCCCGCCGCGTCCGGTGACGCCGGCGACGCGACCTCCAGCACCCACCCCGGGATCGCGGCCCACGGTCCCGCCTCCCCCGCGGCGGCGACCGCGGCCGGGCCCCGCGCGAGGAGCGAGCCCCCGGCGAGCAGGCCGGTGGCGAAGCCGCCCGAGTGCCGCGGGACGTGCAGGGCGAGACCCCGGACGTCCCGCCAGCGCGGCGCGACGTCGAGGCCGAGACCGGCGAGCAGGCGGTCCATCGACGTGGTGCCGGGCCCCGGCGGCCGGGACCATCCGCCGGCCAGCAGCATCGGGCCGGGCGGCACCGAGGCGAGGGGGTCGACGTCGTCCGCGGTGCCGGCTCCGGCCGGGGCTTCGGTCCCCGCGGGCGGCGTCGCCGCCACGGACACCGGCTCGTCCCAGGCCACCCGGGCTCGCCCGATCAGGCCGAGCGGATCGAACCGCAGCGACGCGGCCACCGGCCCGGCGGCCGCGGCGAGCGGTCCCGCCGGGTCGAGCGCCGCCTCGAGTCGCGCGAGCAGCGTGCGGGCGACCGCGGCGGCGGGACCGGCGAGCAGGCCCGCGTCGAGTCCCCGGGCCGCGGCCGCGAGCAGCGGCGGCGGTCCACCGGCCGCGGGGCCGAGCGTCCTGGAGAGCAGCACCACGTCGTCCTCGGCGAGCATCGACCGCATCGGCGCCGGCAGGTCCGCGAGCCACGCGTCGGCGGCGGTCGTCCCCATGCCGCCGTCCGCGAGGACGCCGGCGTGCCGGGCCGCGGTCATCGCCACGTGGCCCCCGCGGGCCGCGACGTGGAGCGTGCGGCCGGCCGCGTCGCGCACCGTCCCCGGCTCGGGACCCGGGCGGAAGTTCGTCTCCAGGAAGGCCGCCGGGTCGCGGCTCGGCACGAGCACCACCACCGCCGGCGCGTCCCCGCCGGCCGGATCGGGCACGAACCCCGCGACGACGGCGGCGTGGCGATCGACGTGGCGACTGAAGCCGAGCAGGCCGAGCAGCTGGTCGACCGGATCCGCCCCGAGGAGCAGGCCGGCCCGGTTCATCCCCGCGAGCGACTCGTCGAGCCGGGCCGCGAGCCGGGCGAGCCGAGGCACGACGATTAGGCGGCCGGTGTCCGCGGGCAGCTCGGCGATCGCGTCGCGCACCGCGGCCTGCGCGACCGCGGCGCCGCCGCCCGCCCCCCGCGCCGCGGTCCCCGCGACGGCGACGTTCGGCGCGTTCGGCGCACGACGGCCGTCGATCAGGATCAGGGTACGACCGGAGCCGAGAGCGCGCAGCGAGAGGCCGGCGAAGGCCTGGCCGGTGCTACCGGACTGCGGGCGGAAGG
>CAYLNM010000019.1:0-47120 GCA_964385045.1 uncultured Isosphaeraceae bacterium | reverse complement strand
CACCCCGGACGGCGCCGGCCGGCCCCACCGCGGTCGCGACGGTGCTCGTCCGCGCCCCGCGTGGGCGGCCGTCGCCGGGGGCCGCGACGTGCGATTCATGGCCGAGCTGCCGGCGGGCGGGATCGAGGCCCGGCGGGAGCACGGCGCCGCGCCGGCCGCGGCCGGGCGCCGCGAGCCGTCGGGCCGTCCTGCCCCCGACGACCCCGGACCGCGACCGGCCCGAGCCACCGGGCCCCCGGGGGCGAGTGTGAATCGGGGATGGGCGGGGGCTCCGGGCGCTCCCGGAGGTCCGAGCGGGCGAGGCGGGCCAGGCGACCGGCGAATCCCGGGACGCCGGGGAACGGCGGAGGATCGACGGTCCCCTGCGGAAGGCTCCTGACGGTGCGGCCCGCCGCTCGCGCCGATCCGCGCATCCGGGCCGCCGGGAGCGGCCCGAGCGGAGGGTCCGACTACACTCGAGGATTGGTCGGCCCCGCCCGAGGGGCCGCGTTCCGCCGTCCCGCCGGCATCCGCCCCCCGGATCGCCGCGAATCGGCCCAGGAACCGAGCCCGTCCCCGCGGGCCGCTCCCCGATCCCCCGGAGCCCCACATGTCCCACCCACGCCACCGTGGACGCCGCGCGCTCGCGGCGGGTGCCGCCGCGCTCGCCGCGGCCCTCGCCCCCGCCGCCGCCGCCCAGGATCTCGCGATCGACGACGTCGAGATCACGCAGGCGATCCGCTTCTTCTCGACCCCCACCATCGCGGACAACGTGACCTTCGTCCGCGTGTTCGTCGAGACGCCCGACACCGACGAGCCGGTGCCGGACGTCGACGCGGTCCTCGAGGTCTTCATCGACGGCGTCGAGGCCGAGTTCTCGCCGATCCGCTCGATCAACGGGCCGATCGTCAGCCCGTCGCTGCCGTCGGCGGACGACCTCAACGACCACCTGAACTTCTGGTTCATCGCCCCGGAGGCCGAGGACGTGCAGTTCCGCGTCGTGCTCAATCCGTCGCTCCGGGTGCCCGAGACCGACCTCTCGAACAATGTCTGGGAGTCGACCTTCCCCACCGACTTCGAGTGCCGGGCCGAGGTCGACGTCGTCTACGTCCCCATCGACTACCAGCCGGGCGGGGCCGGCGAGCCCAGCGCCGCCCTCATCGAGCCGGGCGTGGGCGACGGGTTCCTCCGCGGCATCTTCAAGGCCGGGGCCTGGAACTACCACCGCTCGCCCCTCGGCCCGCTGACGTGGTCGCAGGACATCAACGGATCGAACAACGCCCTGCTCAACACGCTGCGCGACATCCGCACCTCGCAGCTCCCCTCGGCCGGCTACCCGGTCCCGGAGTTCGTCTACGGCTGGCTGCCCGGCAACCCGTTCTCGGGCAACGGCCAGGCGATCGGCATCCCGGGCGACGTGGGCTTCGGCAACACGCAGGCCTCGCGGCACCAGCGGACCTTCGCCCACGAGATCGGCCACCTCTTCGGCGAGTTCCACAACAGCGAGGAGTCGAACACCCTGAGCATCGACGTGGAGCATCACCTCCGCGACCCGCTCAACGTCCCGCAGATCCGCTTCGACGAGCTCGACGTGATGGTCGCGGGCCAGCAGACCTCGGTGGCGTGGGTCTCCTCGGCGACCTTCAACAACGCGGTCAACGACTCGCGGCTCGCCTGCAGCGGGCTCGACGCGCCCGGGGGCGGCGGGGCCGGCGACGCGGACCGTGCCCCGATGCTCCGCGTCAGCGGCGAGGTGAACCACGTGGAGGGCACCGTCCGGCTCGACCCGGCGATGCTCTTCCCGGCGACGATCGCGGACGACGGCCGCGCCGACGGCACGGTGGAGGTCGTTCTCCGTGACGCCGCCGGCCGCGAGCTGTGGCGGGTGCGCGAGGCCGCGGGCCACACCCGGGCCTGCTGCGCGGATCCGAACCACGTCCGCGACACCAGCCCGCTGCACGTGCTCGTCCCCGCGGCCCCGCGCGGCATCGAGGTCGCGACGATCGAGGTGGTCGACGTCGCGAGCGGCGACCTGCTCGCCGCCATCGACCGCTCGCCGTCGGCCCCGGTGGTCGAGGCCTTCGGCACCGAGCTCGCGGACCTCGGCGGCGGCGCCGGCGTGCGGGACTTCGTCGCCGGCGAGGCCTTCGCCGCCCCGACGACGATCCGCTGGAGCGCGGTCGATCCCGACGGCGACGCCCTGACCGCGGCCCTCTTCTACTCGCCCGACGGCGAGGCCTGGCTGCCGTTCCGGGCCGACCTCACCGGCGGCGCGTTCGACCTCGATCCCGAGGCCATGCCCCGATCGGAGGCGGGTCGCCTGCGACTGATCGTCAGCGACGGGCTCAACGCGACCATCGTCGAGTCGCCGGAGATGGCCTTCCTCGGCAGCGGCCAGCCCGAGGTCTACGTGATCACGCCCAACCAGTTCCAGTCCTTCAGCGAGGCGGCACCGGTGGTGCTGCACGGCTACGCGTGGGACAAGGAGGACGGGACGATCGCGCAGGACATCGACTGGGTCAGCAGCATCGACGGCCCGATCGGCAGCGGCCGACTGATCGAGGTGCGGGACCTGAGCCCCGGCATCCACCTCATCACCGCGTTCGTCACCGACAGCGACGGCAACGTCGACCAGGCGTCCAAGGGCGTCTCGATCTCGGCCCGCGAGCTCGCGAGCCCGGACCTGAACGGCGACGGCGTGGTCGGCTTCGACGACCTGCTGCAGCTGCTCACCGAGTTCGGCCCCTGCGGCGACTTCTGCCCCGCGGACCTCGACCTCGACGGCAGCGTGGGCTTCGGCGACGTGCTCGAGCTGCTCTCGGCCTGGACCGGCTGAGCCGCGGCCTGGCAACGCGGCCGTCGCCCCCCCGGATCCCGGGGGACCGGCGGGCTCCATGACGCACGCGAGGGCGATCGGCGACGGCCGGTCGCCCTCGTGCGTGCGCGGGGGGGCGGGGGTGAGCCGGAACGCCCGCGCGGGGGCGTCGCGCGGACGGCGGGGAGCGGAGGGCGGCGGGCGGCGGGCGTGCCCGGACAGGCGGGCCCGCGGATCGCCAGGCGGCCCGGGGCCGAGGCGCTGGGCCGGCCGACCGGGCGCCGGCTCGCGGCAGAAAACCCGACGATCGGCGTTTGACGAGCGTTGCCGGCGTGCGTCCCGACCCGTGGGGGGCTCGGCCGCGTGGCGTGGGCCACCCGCTCCGGACCCCCCGATGCCCGATCCCGTCGACGAGCTGATCGCCGATCACCTCCCGGCCGCCTGGCGGCTGGCCCGGGTGCTCGCGGACTCGCCGGCGGAGGCGGAGGACCTCGTGCAGGACGCCTTCCTGGCCGCGTGGAGACGACGACGGGACCTGCGGGACCCGCGGGCCGCCCGTGCCTGGCTGCTGCGGATCGTGGTGAACGAGCACCGCGACGGGCGGCGGCGGGCGGCGGTCCGGCGACGCTCGGCGGCCCGGGCGGCGGCGGATCCGGCGTCGCCGATCGGCCGGACCGAGACCCGGCCCGCGGCGTCGCCGGACGAGCGCGGCGAGCTCGAGCGGCTCGCGGCGGACGCGATGGCCGCCCTGCCCCCGCGCCAGCGCGAGGTGCTGCACCTCGTGGCGGTGGAGGGACTCGACCGCGCGACGGTCGCCGAGGTGCTTGGCCTCACGCCGGGCAACGTCGGCGCGACGGTGGCGATCGCCCGCCGGAAGGTCGCGGCGGCGATCGCGGCGGCGGAGGAGCCGGGGCCGTCGCCGACGACCGGCGCGGAGGCGAGGCGATGACGCGCGACCACGACGAGCTCGACGCCCTGCTGCGGCGGGCGGCCGGGGCCGAGCCGATGCCGATCGAGCTGGAGGCGCGCGTGCGGCGCGCGGTCGCGGCGGAGCGCGGCCGGCTCCGCGGACGACGCCGGGCCGTCGCCGCGCTCGCGGGACTCTCGGGCGTCGCGGCGGCGGCGGCGGTGCTGCTGCAGCCCGGCCCCGCGGGGCCGCCGTCGCCCGGCTCGCCGCCCGCCGGACCGGTCGCCGTCGACGCTTCGGCGGCGGAGGACCCGGCGGCGGACGGCGCGACCGCGGACGCCGCCCCCCGCCGCCCCATGCTCGCCGCCGACCCGGCCACCCTCGACCCCGCCGTACGCGTGCTCGACGCGGGCACCGCCGCCCCGGTGGTCCTCGCCTCGAACGACCCCGACATCACCATCGTCTGGCTGCTGCCCGGAGCGGCGGCCGGCGACTCCACGGAGATCCCCCGATGAACCCGACGTCCCGTCGTCGTCCCGCCCGCCCGCCCGCGTTCCTTCTCGTGACGACCCTGCTGCTCGCCGTGTCGACGCCGATGCTCGTTCGCCCCGCCGAGGGAGCCCAGGAACGGCAGTCGACCCGCTTCTTCACGCTTCGATCCGCCGAGCCTCGGTTGCTCGTCGCGCTGCTGCGACCCGTCCTCGACGAGCGGCTTCGAGTCGACGTCGATCAGCAGACCGACCCACGCGGCGGGCCCGACATGCTTCGACTCGCCGTGGCCGGACCGAAGGACCTCGTGGACGCGGTCGCCCGGCTCGTCCCCCTGATCGACGAGAGCTCCTCGACGGCCGGGGCTCCGTCACGGCTCGACTTCTACGACGCCTCCGGCCTCGAGGACCAGGTCGTGTCGGCGGCCATGCAGCCGCTCGTCCGCCCCTTCGGCGACGCCCGCTACTCGATCGCCTCCGGCGGCCTGCTCACCGTGTACGGTCCCGAGGACCTGCACCAGCGCGTCGTCGAGACGCTCTCGCTGGTGCGGCAGCGACTGGCCGCGCTGCGGGCGAACGCCGAGGCCGAGGCGTCCGACGACGAGGATGCGGACGAGACGCCGGGTGCCGACCGCCTCGTGCGGCTCACCTGGCTCGGCACGCAGCCGGGCGACATGGTGAAGGACCTCGGTCGCGCGGTGTCCGACGACATGCGGCCCGTCGTCCGCCAGCTCGAGGCGCTCGGCCTCGACGGCTGGCGCGAGCTCGGCCGCACCAGCGTGGTCGCGACGTTCGGCGACGAGTTCCGGATCGAGACCGGCTTCACGCCCGCCGGCACCGGCCGCTGGCAGTTCCGGTGGGAGGGATTCCTGCAGGAGTGGGACGAGGACCTCGTCCGCCTCGGCACCCAGCTGCGCATCGATGGGACCGACGGGTCCTCGATCGATCTCTCGACCACCCTCGAGATCACCCCCGGCAAGCGGGTCGTCCTCGGCCTCACGCCGGTGGCGGACCTGCACTCGGCGTTCGTCGTCGAGCTCGTGGAGCCCGACGGCGACTGAGCCCGCCCGCGGCGACGCCGCGACGGTGCCCCCACCGGGCCGCGGGATGGCGTGCGCGTCGTCTCGCGGCCCGTTCGCGCGCCCGCGGCCAACGGACGCCGGGGAGGCTCAGTCTCCGTCCGCCGCGTCCTCGCCATCGACCGGCATGATGTCGCGGCAGCTCAGCGGATCGACGTACCAGGTGAGCTCGCCCGCCTGCGGCCGGATCGCGCGGATCGGGGCATCGCCGGGATCGCCGTCCTCGTCCACCGCCCGCACGAGCCCCGGCGCATGCTCGGGGCCGGCCGCGAGCACCGCGACGAAGCGGGCCGCGTTGAGCAGCGGCGGGAGCATGCTCACCGCCGGACCGTCCGTCGCCTCGGTCCGTCCCACCAGGCGGCCCTCGAGCCGGTCCGCGTCGGTGCGGGCCGAGAGTCCCGCGGTTCCGCCGTCGGCGTCCACCGTGAGGAGCACGAAGTCGAGGCGGTCCTGCCCCTTCTCGCGCCAGCTCAGGTGCTCGAGCAGCCGGGCCTCGTAGTCCTCGGCCGCGGTCGGGCTCGCGGCGAAGATGGGATGGAACTGCTCCGGCGGGATGTCCGCGTGGTCGCCGATGAAGTCGTTCACGACGCGGAAGGTCGACGCGGGATCGTCGAGGTCCACCGCCCGCTCGGACACGAACCAGAGGTGCGTCCGCCGCCACGGGATCCAGCGGAACTCGGGGGCGTACATGAGCCGGCGGTAGAGCCGCCCGGGCTCGCGTCCGCCGCAGAGGGCGAGATGAAAGTCGCCGAACTTCCGGACGCAGTTGGTCGCGTGCTCGACGAGATCGGTCGCGACCCGCTCGATCGCCTCGTCGGCGTCGGCGGCCATCACGACCTCGCCCGGAAGCGGCGGCGGGGGCAGCGGAGCGTCCTCGAGTCCGTACATGGGCATCGGCATCCTACCGCCGGGTCCGAGGATCACGGCGGCGCGGCGGCACGGCGCCGTCGCTGCAGCCCGAAGCCCGGGCCGCCCGCAAGACCGGGCCGGCACCGGCGTTTCGCCTGGGGACGGCGTCACGCCGGGGCGTGCCGGGGCATGCCGGGGCATGACATCGCGTGTCGCCGCGGTCCCGCGCCGGCGGAATCGCCGGCCGTCGGCGGACGAGCGGCCGTCTCGATCGGGTCCCGGGGGCGACGGTAGGATCGGCCGTCCCCGCGTGCTCGGGCGGCTCGGTGCCGTGCGAGCCGCGGCCCGTCCCCGCCCGGAGTGGCCCCATGACCGTCTCCGATCCCGTCTCCACGTCGATCGCCGTCCCGCCGTCCGCGCCCACGCGCCGGCGCCGCCCCCGTGCCCGCGGAGGCCGGTTCGCCGCCGGGCTCGCCCCGCTGCTGCTCCTCGCCGCCCCTGCCGCTCCCGCGGCAGGCCAGGACACAGGTGAAGCCGGCGATCCCGGCGCCTCGGCGGACGCGCCGCGCGGCCCCGTCCTGCCCGGCGTCGACCCCCGCATCGACACCACGCGGATCACCGACCTCGGGCTGCCCGAGCTGCCGGAGGACGTGGTGCTGCCCCTGCCGCCGGACCACCGCGTGGCCCGCGCGGCGGGACAGGTGCCGATCGACCCCGATCGCTTCGAGCGGGCCCGGTCCGCGATCGCCCGCGGCCTCGAGGGGCTCGCCGCGATCCAGGAGGCCGACGGCCGCTGGGCCGACGAGTCCGCGGCCGCCCCCTCCGACGACCCGGCCCGCCGCGTGCCGGTCTCGATCGCGATCACCGCCCTCGCGTACCGGGCGTACGTGCAGTCCACGGACCACGCCCCGCACCCCGAGGTCGCGGGCGCCGCCCGGCGGGCGATCCTCGCCGCCCGCGGCCCCGACGGCACCTGGGCCCGCGGGCCGCTGGGCAACTACGTCAACTCGGTCGTGATCTCGGCCCTCGCGGCCGAGGACGATCCCGCGAGCCGGCCGCTGATCGACGCGGCCCTCGCGTCGCTCAAGAGCCTGCAGTGGGACGAGACCGAAGGCCTGACGCCGCGGGCCGACTGGTACGGCGGCGCCGGGTACGGCAGCAGCGGCCGACCCGATCTCTCCAACACCCAGCTGATGCTCGAGGCGCTCTACGACGCGGGCGTCAGTCCCGACGAGCCCGCGGTCCAGCGGGCCCTGGCCTTCGTGAGCCGCACGCAGAACCTCTCGGCCACGAACCCGGCCGACTGGGCGAGCGACGACGGCGGCTTCGCCTACACCCCCGCCAACGGCGGCGAGTCGATGGCGAGCGAGGCCGCGGGCGAGGGACGCCGGGGCGAGCTGATCCCGGCCGGGAACCCCCGCCGGCTCCGCAGCTACGGCTCGATGAGCTACGCGGGCTTCAAGAGCCTGCTGTACGCCGGCCTGTCGGTGGACGATCCGCGGGTGCGGGCGGTCTTCGACTGGATCCGCCGTCACTACACCTTCGACGAGAACCCGGGCATGGGGCCGCAGGGCCACTACTACTACATGCACGCGGCGGCGCGGGCCCTGCGCGTCGCCCAGCAGGTCCGGATCGAGACGATCGAGGGCGAGGCCCGCAACTGGCGCGAGGACCTGATCGACGCCATCGTCGAGCGGCAGCGCCCCGACGGCACCTGGGTGAACGTGCACCCGCGGTGGCTCGAGGGCGAGCCGGCCCTGGTCACCGCCTACGCGATCCTGGCCCTGCAGGAGACCATCAAGCCGGTCACGTTCGACGTCGACGAGGAGGAGACGCGGGACGGCGCCGCCGCCCGCGAGGAGGACGACCCATCGTGATGCACCCCCCGCCCGCGCCCGCTTCGACCCGCCGCGGCCCGGCCTCGCTCGTGCTGGCCACGGCCGCGGCGATCGCCGCCGCCCTGGCGCCCGCCACCCCGGCGCCCGCCCAGGACATGGGCCCCCCGCTGCCCGAGGCGATTCGGCCGCCGCTGAGCCTGGAGCTGACCTACGACCCGGGGATCCGGGACTCGTACACCGGCCCCGTGTTCGTCGTCTTCTCCGTGGGGGGGCCGCCCTTCATGGTGCCGCGGCCCTTCGATCGAAGTCCGATCGTGCGGGTGGACGTCACCGACTGGAAGCCCGACGAGACGCTGACGATCGACGCGTCGAACGCCACCAGCGCGCCGATGGACTTCGAGAAGATCGAGCCGGGCCGGTACTTCATCCAGGCCTTCCTCCCCACCAGCCCGGAGTCCTTCAAGCCGGCGACCCCCGGCAGCTGGGCCAGCCGCGCCATGGCGACGCGGTCGATCATGTTCGACGACGTCCCGTTCGAGCTGCGGATCGAACGGCCGGTCCGCCCGATGCGCCTGCCGGACGACGGCAGCGAGCGCATCATCACGGAGTCGCTCCGCAGCGAGCTGCTCTCGGACTTCCACGGCACGGACGTCGAGCTCGGGTGGACCGTGGTGCTGCCGCCGGGCTACTTCATCGAGTCCGACCGCGTGTACCCCACGCGGTTCTGGATCGGCTCCCACGGGACCGACCACCACGTCGGCACGCGGGCGCTGCGGCCGCTCGAGGAGTACGAGGGCGGCAACGACATCGTCACGGTGCTGCTCGACGTCACCAGCCGGTTCGGGCATCCGCTGTTCGTGGACAGCGCCTCGTCCGGCCCGTGGGCGCAGGCGCTGCTCGAGGAGCTCATCCCGCGACTCGAGCGCGACTACCGCCTCGACCCACGGGGCCGCTTCGTGAGCGGCCACGCCGCGGGCGGCTGGGCGGCGCTGTGGCTGCAGCTGACGCATCCCGAGACGTTCGCCGGAGCCTGGGCGCTCGCGCCGTGGCCGGCGAGCTTCGAGTCGTGGTTCGGGATGAACCTCTACGCGGTCGAGAACGCATTCATCCGTCCCGACGGCGAGCCGTACCGCTACGGAGTGTGGCCGGACGGCACGCCCACCGAGCCGGCTCGCACCACGTGGCGACGAGAGCGGGTGGTCGGCGCCGGCGGTCTGTTCGGCTCCTTCGAGTGGGCCTTCTCGCCGCCGGATGCGGACGGGAGACCGCGCCCCTTCTTCGATCCGGCGACCGGAGCGATCGACCGCGAGGTCGTGGAGCACTGGAGCCGCTACGACCTCACTCGGCTCGTCGAGCGGCAGGGGGAGGCGCTCGCACGATCGCTCGCGGACGATCCGATCGTGGTGAAGGTCGGCGGCCGGGACAACTTCCGGCTCGCCGACCCGGCACGGCGGTTCGTGGAGGCCTGCCGCGAGGCGGGCATCGAGGTCCGGCTCGAGCTCGACCCCGAGGGCGGACACGCCGACATCGGCACGATGCGATACCAGATGGCGGTGCTGAAGTCGATGGTCGACCGCTTCTGGGAGATCACCGGCGGCGAGGTGCCGCGCGTGAGTGCGGATGCGGGCGAGCGAGGATCCCGGGCCACCACCGGCGGTCGCTGACCCCCTCGAGGGCGGCGACGGCCGCGTGCACGTCCTGCCCACCGTGCCCGTGGCGGCCGCCGCGGCCGCCGTGCCCGCCGCGGCCGCCGTGCCCGCCGCGGCCGCCGCGCTCGGGGCGGACGGCTCAGGCGGCGGTCTGCCCGTCGCGCCGTGGCGGGTCGCCGGCGAGGCGCGCGCCGTCCGGAACCGCCAGCGGGCCGGCGGTGCCGGGCGCTCCCGGGACGGCGTCGATCAGCCGCACGCCGGGATCGACGAGCACCGCCCGTCCGATCAGGAGGCCCGCCCGCACGTCCGCCTCGCTCCCGGCCCCGAACCGCGTTCGCGGCCCCACGGCCGCGAGGCCGGCCCGGACGCGGATCCGGACGCCCGGGCCCAGGACCGTCCCTTCGCCGAGGACGAGCGCCGCTCCGCGGTCGAGGACGATCTCCACCCCCGGCATCAGCACCACGTTCCGCTCGAGCCGCAGCACCGCCCCGTGGGCGATCGCGAGCACGAGCGGCTCCCAGGCCGCGACCCCGGGGCCGACCACGGCCCCCGCGCGCACCAGGCGGCGGCGGGCGGCGCGGAGGGTCGCGTCGACGACCGGGACGATGCGTGGGAGGCCGAGCGGCACCAGCCAGCCCCACGGCCGGGGGCCGCCGGCCGGGCCGTGATCGCGGCCGACCTCGGGCGACGTGCGGACGTCGTCGTCGTCGTCACGGGTCGTTGCGCCGGCGTCACCGGCCGCCGGCCGCCGAGGCGGCCCGGGCGGGATGGACCGCGTGGGCGACGCGGGCGACGAGGCAGAGACGGACGGTGCGAGCGGTGCGGGCGGTGCGGGCGGCGGCGGTCGCGTGGGGTCGGCGAACGGACCGCGGACGGATCCCGCGACCAGCTCGCGGACGACATCCGAGCCCGCCGGCGGTCGGGTCCGCGGACGGCCCGGGTGCCGTGAGAGGTCGGCGAGACCCGGGACGATTCCCGCGGCGGGGCCGGGCGCAAGGCCGGGGCCAGGGCCGGGGCCGGGGCGGGCGGCCCGATCCGGATCCGGATCCGGGTCCGGACGATCGGGGCGCACGCCGGGTCGCGGGGCGTCGGTCCTGCCGGCACGCTTCGGCTCCACGTCGCTCGCGCCCCACCGCCGGACGTGCTCGATCCATCCGCGCCGCGCCGCCGGCCGCCTCGTCCGGCCGCCGGCGAGCTCCGACAGACGGCCGATGGGCAGCGCCCGGACGCGGACGCCCTCGGCGCCCGGCACGCCCGCGAGCAGCCGCCGGATCGCCGCCTCCGTCTCGGCCCGCTCGGCGAGCGACCCGTCGCACTCGGCAAGGAGCACGAGCGGACCGGCGGCGGGCGACCCGTGCGCGGCGGCGGCTACGGCGGCTCGCGCGGACGCGCGCGACGCGCGCGACGCGGCAACGACGCCACCCGTCTCGCGGAACGCCACCGGCGAGCCCGGTCGGACACCGTCGACCACGGCCGCCCATCGCTCGACGACCCGACGGAGGCGCCGTTCCTGCGCGGCGGCGTCCGTCCACGCGGTCGCGATCACCTCGATGTGGCGACGGACGTCGGCGGCCGGCCGCGCGGCACGAGGCGGATCCTGATGCATGACGTGCTCCCGGCCCGGCCCCCGGATCCCGGCCCCCGGCCCCGGCCTCGTCCGGGCACGCCGGCGCCTCGCCATCCACCTCGCGGCCCGCGAGGAGGGTGCGTGGCCCGCGACCAGGGCCTTCCGGGGGGAGTCGGCCGGGCCGACCGACGCCATGAGCCTTCCCGGCTCCCGATGGCCAGGGGCCGCGGCCATCGGCCGCCCTCGCCGGCATCGCCCGCACGGCCGGCCACCGATCCGGACGTCCCCGCGACGGGCCGGCGGCCGATCGCCGCCGCGCTCGTCGCCGGGCCCGCCCCCGTGCCGCACTGGCCCGGAGCCGCGCCCGCCCCCCGCCGGGGCCCGCCGGCGCGGCTCGGCGTCGCAGCCGGTGGTCGCGGCCGGTGGTCGCGGCCGGGAGATCGACGGGGATGTCCTCGCCCCGTGGGCCCCGAACGGACCACGGCGCGTGCCACCGGCCCCGCCACGTCGCGCCGATGCCGGCCGATCGCGACGCGTCCGTGGGTCAGCGGCCCGCCCGCGGCGCCAGGACGTCCTCGTCGATCGGGGTGCCCGCGGGCAGGTCGACGGCGACGCGGCGACCGACGACGAGCGGCTCGTCGCCGAAGGTCCGGCCTCGATCCGACCGTCGCCAGTCGATGTCCTCGAAGCCGACGAGGTCGCCGACGGCGAGGTCGCGGCGGGTCACGATCACCCGGCCCATGTCGCGTGCCGGCTCGCCGGCCGCGCCGTCGCCGGCCGCGGCATCGTCGCCCGCGACTTCCCCGGACCCGTCGCCCATCGCGCCCACCGCGAGCATCGCCTCGACCCGGCGGACCGCGGCCACCGAGCGGCCGAAGGCCTCGGCCCCGCCGGTCGCCGCGTCCACCGGCCGCACGATCACGTCCGCCCCCAGGGCGGCGGCGGCGACGGCCGCGGTCGCGTCGTGGGGGTCCGCGGTTCGGTCGAGATATCCGGCGGCGTCGCCGAACGTCGCGAGCAGGAGCATCTCGGGCAGGGCCTGGTCCTCGTCCCGGCCGCCGGCGGTCGGTGCATGCATCACCACCACGTGGCTCGACTCGCCGCCGTCCGTCGTGTCCGTCGCGTCGCCGATCGCGCCACCGATCACGTCGCCGGCCGCGGCCGAGCCCGGGGCCGGCGCGACCGTGATGGCGACACCGCCCGCGGCCGTCGAGCGGCTCGCGTCCGGAGTCCTCTCGGCGGTCCGGGCCAGCGGCTCGCCGGCCTCGGCCGCGGCCCGGATGCGGGCCACGATCGCCCCGAGGCGGACCTCGTCCGGGTGCGCGACCTCGAGCAGCACCGGCATGCCGCACGCCCCGGCCGCGTCGAGCAGGACGCCGAAGTCCGCGTCGGCGGCCTCGATCCGCCAGCCCGAGGCGAGGTGCGCGAGCTGGTGGAGGGTGTCGCGGTCGGACACCGACAGCACCACCGCGAGCCCGAGCTCGGCGGCCCGAGCCGCGGGGCCGCGCACGTCCTCGGGTCCGAGTCGCCGCCGCCCCTCGGCCTCGATCGCGCGGGTCTGGTCCGCCGCCCACCGCCGTTCCGGCACCACCGCCGACAGGGCGACCGCGTCGGCCCCCGCCGCGGCCGCAGCCTCGATCAGCTCGATCGCCTTCGTCGCATCGCCGCCCGCGGCCTCGTCGAGGTCCGCGACCATGACGACCCGCTCGTCCGTGTCGTGGGAACCGATGCGCATCGCGCCGGCCTCCGGTGCCCGCGAGCGACTGCCCCTCCGCAGCGACCACTGCCGCCTCGGCTCGGCCCACCGCCCGCCGATCCGTCGACGCGCGCGAGGGCTCGGGACGTCCTCCGACCATGCCCCCCGCACGATGACCGCTGCGGGAGGACTCGGGCCGTCACACCGTAACCGGCTTCGAGGACTCGTCCACGGGGGACGCGGCGGGTTCGGACAGGTCCGAAGGAGGCCGGAAGTCGACGTCGACGCTGGTGCGCACGACCGGCAGGCCCGCGGCCTCCCGCTCCTCGTCCGTGAGCGGGGCGGGCAGCCGCCGGGTCCACGCGAAGAGCAGCCCGGCCAGCGCGAGCACGAGCGCACCATTCGCCTGGTGCGCCGTCGCGAGCAGCACCTCGGCGGCGTACGGCTGGTCGTCGCGGGCGAGGATCGCGATGAGGGCCGCGCCCCCGAGCAGCGTCTGGAGCATGACCGCGACGTTCATCGCCAGGCCGGTGCGGCGGAGCGGACGCCCCGTGTCGCCGTCGCGGGCCCACGCCTTCATGCCCGCGATGATGCACATGATCACCGCGAACATCGCCAGCGTCAGATGGAGGTGGGCCGGCCACGGCAGCTTCTCCTCCACCGTGTAGGTGTGGCGGTAGCCGGCTCCGGTGGCGAGCTGCACCAGCAGCACCACCAGCAGCGCCGCGGTCAGGCCGCGCCCGGCCGCGGCCCGGCGGTCCGCCGGCTCGTCCGCGGGGGCGGCGGGCAGGAATCGCCACGCCCGGCCCGTCGCCGCCGCCAGCGCCACCATGTACGCCAGGAAGCACTGCCCGAAGATGCCGTGCGTGATCGCGAGCCCCGTGTTCGGCTGCAGCACCTCGCCCTCGACCGCGAGCGTGAAGGAGCCCGTCACGCGCAGGCCGCCCATGAGGCCCTGCACGATCACCATCGGCACCGCCGCCACCGCCATCCACCGCACCCAGCGGCGCGGCTCGCGGGTGCCGAGCACCACCACCGCGGTGGCGATGGTGCACATGCCGACGAGCGATCCGTACAGCCGGTGGGCGTGCTCGTAGTAGACGCCGCCCACCATCTTCTCGAGCGGGTAGGCGAACATGTTCGAGCCGAAGGTGTTCGGCCAGTCGGGCACCGCGAGGCCGGTCTCGGTGCTGGTCACGAGCCCGCCCGCGATCACCACGAAGAAGGTCGCCACGCAGGTGACCACGACCATCGCGTGCCGCCAGTCCGCCGCGTCCATCCGCGGGGTGCCGGCGGCGCGACTGCGGGCGCCGAGCACCGCGGCCCCGACGCACGCCGCCGTCGCCGCGACGATCGAGCCGAGGGCGGCGAGGGCGAAGCTCGCCCCCCCCTCCTCGCCCGAGACCACGCTGCCGAGGATGAGCAGGTTCACCAGCGACGCGGTGGCGCCTGCGATCGCGCCCGCGGCCACCGGCCGGTCGGGGCGGAGCCGGCCGATCAGCCAGCCCCCGCCGAGCAGGGCGGCGAGCAGCAGCGCGAAGACCACCGGGCCGGGCAGCATGCCCTGCCGCAGGTGCGTCATGTAGCCGATCGCCCACATGAGGACGGCGATGCCGAAGCCCGCAACGACGGCGGGGACGACGACGCCGCCGGCGGGACCGAGGGCGGGAACGCCGACGGCCGGACGGGAGCGGGCGTCGTCGAGCGGGGCGGCGGACGCGGTGTCGGTGGCGGTCATGGCGACCCTCGCGATTGTGCGGCAGGCCGGGCCCGATGGGGGCGGCGGGCAGCGGCGATCGACCGCTCCCCGCGCCGAGGTCCGATCAGGGGGTGATCGGCGTCGAACGCGGCGGGCGGGCCGAGACGTGGTGGTGTCCGGGCCTCGGACGCCCTCCCCTCGGATGGATCGCCGAAGCCGCCCCGCATACTATGCCGCTCTCCGGGTAGTCCCCACCGTGGGACGGGCCCGAACTCGCCCCGCGGCGACGATCCGATCCCCGGACGACGCCGCCACCCTCCGCTCGCCCGAGCCCGTCGATGCCCGACCTCCGCCAGCCCGAGCCCGCGCTCGACCTCGCGTCGGCCGCGGCCGTCCCCGCGCCGGCCGGAGGCCCGCTGGCGATGGACGTGGTCGCGGATGCCGCCCCGGCGGACACCGACGCGACCGACTCCGGCCTCGATCAACGAGCGGCGGAGCCCGCCCTCGACCCCCCGTCGCCGCTGGCCATCGCCTCGGAGCTCACCAAGCTCCGCCTGAGCATGCTCGTCCTCTGGACCACGGTGACCGGCGCGCTGCTCGCGTCCCACCTGCACGGCGGGGCGTCCGCCCTCACGTTCCTGTGGACGATCCTCGGCACCGGCATGTCCGCCGGGGCGGCCAGCGCCCTGAACCAGCTGCTCGAGGTGGAGCGGGATCGCGCGATGCGGCGGACCCGGACCCGCCCGCTGCCGGCCGGCCACGTGACGCGATTCTCGGCCCTCATGATCACCCTGATCCTGACCGGGGCCGGCGTCGGCATGCTCGCCTGCCTCGTGAACGGGATCTCCGCCGTGCTCGCGGGCCTGACGATCGTCCTCTACGGCCTCGTCTACACGCCGCTGAAGCCGCTCACGACCCTGAACACCTTCGTGGGCGCCGTGGTCGGAGCCATCCCGCCGATGATCGGCTGGGTCGCGATCACCGGCTCGCTCGATCCCGGGGCGTGGGTGCTCTTCGCCCTGCTGTTCGTCTGGCAGGTCCCGCACTTCCTCGCCCTCGCGTGGATGTACCGCGAGGACTACGCCCGCGGCGGCTTCCGCATGCTGCCCGCGTGCGATCCCGACGGCCGGCTGACCGCCCAGACCAGCCTCGTCGGCAGCCTGCTGCTGATCCCCACTGCCCTCGGGCTCACGCTGGTGGGGGCGGGCGGCTGGCTCTATACCGCCGGGGCCGTCGTCCTCGGGGCGTGGATCAGCCTCCGTGCGCTCCGCTTCGTCCAGGAGCGGACCGACGCCCGGGCCAAGGGCCTCTTCCTCGCCAGCCTGCTCTACCTGCTCGTGGTGCTCGTCCTCGCGGTCGCCGATCCCACCGAGGTCGTGCGGCCGCCGGTCGTCCACGGGCTGGTCGCCGCCACCGGCTGAGCCGCGACCGCGGCCGGCGGATCCCACCCGACGCGGTTGGTGCACGCGCTCGACGCGGGCCGACGCGGCCGCCTGCCGATCGCCGCGTGCGGCACGCCGTCGGCCGCACGCGGCACTCCGCGCCCGGCGCCCCGCCCGCGGGCCCCGCGTCCGTCGCGTCCGAAGCCGTCGGCTCGGTGCGTGCCTGCCCGGCGGTTCTCATCGTCGCTCATCAGCCGCGGGCGCCGCGGACGTCACACCGAGATCCTCGCCACGCCGGGCGCACTCGCCGGAGCCCTCGCGCCCCCCGCGCCCGCGGGCGCGGTCGCGACGGCGGCTCACGGCCGATCCCCTCAGATCGTCGCCAGCAGCAGCCCGTAGAGCAGCAGCCAGATCACCCCGAGGAAGTGCCAGTACATCGCGGTGAAGCGGAGCGACCCCGCCCGCCGAAGGTCGGTGCTCGGTCGCCGCCACGCCAGCCACGTCTCGAGCCCCAGCGGCAGGATGCCGCCGAGGACGTGCAGGGCGTGGAGCCCGGTCAGCACCCAGAAGCCGGTGAGGGCGAAGCGGTAGGTCGTCGCCCCCGCCAGCCGGTCATCCACCTCCAGCAGCCAGGCGATCCACGCGAAGGCCTGCAGGAAGAGGAACGCCGCCCCGAGCAGTCCCGCGATCGCCAGGTCCCGCCGCACCCGCTCGGAGGCCGCCCCGTCGGCCACCGGGCCCGGCGCCCCCCCTGCCGACTCGCCGCCGGACGCCGGATCGTCCGCCTGGCCCGCGCCCGCCGGCTCGCCCGCGTCGGCCGCGCCGGCGGCCTGCGCCGCGTCCGCGACGGCGAGTCGTCGCCCGTCCCGGGCCGCCCGCTCCAGGGCCACGCTCGTCACCACCAGCAACACGGTCGAGAGGACGAGGCCGCCGGGCACCGGCGGCAGGTCGTCCGGCCAGTTGCCGGCCGCCGACAGCTGCACGTGGATCACCACGTAGCCGAGGAGGGTGGCCGCGAACAAGGCGGCCAGCGCGATGAGGAAGAGCCACATCCCGAAGCGGGCGGCGGACTCGGCCTCGTGCGGGTCGTCGAAGGGAGAGCGCGGCGGACCGTCGAACAGACGCGTCATCGTCGGTGTCCGGAGCGCGGCGGAGCCGGCCGCGACGGCGTGCCGCGCCGAGGCCGCCCCGCGGATCGGGCGGCGGAAACCGCCCGAAGCGTCCTCAGCCCTCGGCCGGCGCCGCGGCGGCGGCCGCGGTGGCCCGCTCCTGGATGGCGCTCTGCACGCCCTCGGCGTCACCCCACGCGCTGCCCTGCCGCTGCACGTTCTGCAGCTCGCGGTACTGCTCCTGCGTCGGCTGGTACTCCTTCGCGTCGAGCATGGTGATGCCGATGAACAGGGCCACCGCCGCGATCGAGCCCACGAAGATCAGCCCGTTCACGGGCCGGTCCCATCGCAGGTGCATGAAGTACAGGGCCACGACCGCCGCCTTCACGACCGCGATCCCGAGGGCGATGAAGATGTTCGCGTCGCCGAAGTCGAAGTTGACGACGAACACCGTGAGCCACGTCAGGACGAGCAGGACGACGAAGGTCGCCACGAGGGCCCGCAGCGGGGCGGGATGGGCGAAGTCGGAGTTGCCGTCACCGTGTCCGTGGGCCATCGCGAGTCTGCCTTCCGGGGGAGTGAAGCCGCCGCGAGCGTCGCGGCGAACGAGCGGGTCGTCGCGGGAGCGGGGTGCGAGTGCGAATCGTGAGGTCGGGGGGCCGGCCTCGGGGGCGGCCGAGGCCGCCGGGGACGCGTGCCCGGACCCTCTCGGGCCCGGACACGGATGATTCGGGGACGACGCGGGTCGGGGCCGCGCCGCGAACGTGCTCAGCCGCTGCCCGGCCGCGGCACGTCCTCCCGCCAGCGGTAGCCCTTCTCCTCGGGCACGTACTCCAGCGGGCTGTAGTCGTAGCAGTCGCCGACGGTCGGCGCCTTGGAGAAGTTGTCGTGCGGCGGCGGGCTCGAGCACTGCCACTCGAGGCTGCGCCCGCCCCACGGGTTGGCCGGGGCCCGCTCGCCCTTGAAGAGCGAGTGGATCAGGTAGTACGCGGTGAGGAAGAAGCCGACCGCCATGAGATACGACCCGATCGTCGACAGGGCGTGGAGGGTGTGGAAGAGCGACGTGAGCTCCTCGCTCCAGCCCGGACCGGTGTAGTCGTGGTACCGCCGCGGCATGCCCTTCGACCCGAGGATGAACTGCGGGAAGAAGGTCAGGTTGAAGCCGACGAAGACGATCAGGCAGCCGATGCGGCCGAGCGTCTCGCTGTACATCCGGCCCGTCATCTTCGGCCACCAGTGGTGGATGCCGGCGATGAACGCGAGGAGGGCCGAGCCCATCATCACGTAGTGGAAGTGGGCCACGACGAAGTAGGTGTCGTGGAGGTGCACGTCCGTGGACAGGGTGCCGAGGAAGAGGCCGGTCAGGCCGCCGATCGCGAAGATGAAGAGGTAGCTCAGCGAGTAGAGCATCGGGGTGTTCAACGCGATCGAGCCCTTGTAGAGCGTCGCAAGCCAGTTGAACACCTTCACCGCCGAGGGGATCGCCACCGAGAAGGTGATGGCCGAGAACACCGCGTTCATCAGGGCGCTCTGGCCGCTGGTGAACATGTGGTGGCCCCAGACGAGGAACGAGAAGATCGCGATGGCCACCGAGCTGAAGGCGATGAACTTGTAGCCGAAGATGTGCTTGCGACTGTGGATCGAGATCAGCTCGGAGATGATCCCCATCGACGGGAGGATCATGATGTAGACGGCCGGGTGCGAGTAGAACCAGAAGAAGTGCTGGAAGAGCACCGGGTCGCCGCCGAGGGCCGGGTCGAAGATGCCGATCCGCATCACCCGCTCGACGATCAGCAGCAGCACCGTGATGCCGAGCACCGGCGTCGCCAGCACCTGGATGATCGCGGTGGCGTACAGCGACCAGAGGAACAGCGGCATGCGGAACCAGGTCATGCCCGGCGGCCGCAGCCGGTGGATGGTCACGATGAAGTTCATGCCCGTGAAGACGGACGAGAAGCCGAGGATGAACACCGCCAGCGCGACCCAGATGACCCCTTCTCGCATCTCCTCCGTGGAGTACGGGGCGTAGAACGTCCAGCCGGTGTCCACGCCGCCGTTGAGCATGGCCATCACGGCCATCACCGCCCCGATCACCCACAGGTAGTACGACCCGAGGTTCAGTCTCGGGAACGCCACGTCCTTGGCCCCGAGCATGATCGGCAGCACGAAGTTGCCGAGGGCCGCCGGGATCGACGGAACGATGACCAGGAAGACCATGATCGCCCCGTGGAGGGTGAAGGCCTTGTTGTACTGGTCCTGGGTGAGGAACTGCTCGCCCGGCATCAGCAGCTCGGTCCGCACCAGCAGGGCGAAGATGCCGCCCAGCAGGAACGACCCGAGGATCGAGATCAGGTACATGATCCCGATGCGCTTGTGGTCGAGGGTGAAGACCCACGAGAGCACCCCGCGCGAGTGCGTGAGGTAGTTCGTGGACCCTCCGAGGGTCGTGGGATGGAGCGTGGTCATCGGGCTGCCCTGCGCTGCGTGATGAGAGATCGTGGGGGAGTGGGTGATCCGGCCCTCGCCTCCGCGAGCGCCGGCGGTGTTCGGTGATCAGCCGCCGAGCCGGTTGCCATCGCGGTCGTAGAGCGTGTCCAGCTCCTCGAGGAAGATGTAGATCGCGCGGATCGCCTTCTCGTCGAGCTGGCCCTGGAAGCTGGGCATCGCGTTGGCGTAGGTCGCCACGATGTGCTGACCCGGGTCGAGGATCGAGTCGCGGATGTAGTTGATGTCGACGGGGACGCTCGAGCCGTCGGCCATCTCCCGCTCCCCGCCCTCGACCAGCAGGTCATGGGTCTCCCAGTACGACGGACCGGCGAGCCGGGAGCCGTCGACCGAGTGGCAGGACTGGCAGCGGGCGTAGAGCCGCTGGCCGGCGAGGGCCATCGCAGTGGCGTCGTCGGCGTCGACCTTGTCGAGCCACGCGGCGTCCTCGGCGATCTGACGGTCGAACTCCTCGGGCGGCAGGACCTCGATCACCGCGGTCATCTGCGAGTGGGCCGAGCCGCAGTACTCGGTGCAGAACGCCTGGTAGAGCCCCGGCTCGTCGGCCTGGAACCACAGCGTGGAGTAGCGGCCCGGCACCACGTCCTTCTTGACCCGGAACGCGGGGATGAAGAAGGAGTGGATGACGTCGGTCGAGGTCATCGTGAACTGCACCGGCTTGCCGGCGGGGACCCGGACCCAGCCGGTCGAGGTCGCGCCGTTGCGGTGCTCGAAGTTCCACGCCCACTTGTAGCCCTCGACGTTCACCTGGTAGGCGTCCCCCGGAGCCTCGCGGAGGCGGACGTACCCCTCGAGGCCCACGTAGAAGATCGCGATCGAGAGCAGCAGCGGGATGATCGTCCAGGTGACCTCGAGCGGGGTGTTGTGCGTGATCGCCGAGCCGGCCTTCTCGTCGGGGCTGCGGCGGCGGTACTTGACGACGAACCAGCCCATCACGCCCACGATCAGGACGAAGAAGAACAGGCTCAGCCAGTAGATGGCGTTGAACATCCAGTCGATGTCCCCCGCCACCGTGGACGCCGGGTTGGGCATCCACAGGCTGTCGTTCTCGAGGTCGCGGGTCGCGACCGGGCCCTCGGCGGACTGGGCGAGCAGGGTCAGGAGCGGGGTGAGGCTCATGAGGTCGCAACCTTCTCGGGAGTCGCGGCGGCGCCCTCGCCGCCGCCCGGACGGGCGGAGCCGCGCCGGGTCAGCAGGAAGATGCCCACCGCCAGCAGCACCACGAACCCGATGCCGACGGTCCGCATCAGCTTCAGGATCGAGAGCGTGTAGCTGTTGGCGTTCGGATCGAACTGGAAGCACGTGAACAGGAGGATGTCGTCCACCCAGGTGCCCACCTCGCCCTGCGAGGCCTCGACGATCGCGAGACGCAGGTCGCCGGGCTGGTACATGACGTCGTTGGTGTGCAGGGTCAGGACGCCGTCGGGATCGAGGAAGATCACCGAGGCCGGGTGCGAGTACTCGCCCGTCTCCTCGATGTACTCGTAGGGGAAGCCGACCGCCTCGCAGAGGCGGTCGATCTGCTCCTTGTCGCCGGTGAGGAAGTGCCAGCCCTCCTCGACGCCCGGCTTCGAGTAGCGGCTCAGGTAGCTCTGCTTCTTGGCCGCGGCGAGCTCGGGGCCCTCCTCGGGCGCGAAGCTCACCGTGAGCATGGTGAAGTCGCGGCCCGCGACCCAGTCGACCTCCATCAGACCGTCGACGAGGCCGTTGAGGGTCAGGGTGCAGAGCATCGGGCAGCGGAAGTAGTTCAGCGTCAGGACGACCGGCTGCCCGCGGTCGAAGTAGTCGCCCATCGTGACCTCGTTGCCCGCCTCGTCCACGAACCGGATGTCGTGCGGCACCTGCTCGCCGAGCCGGTTGATCGGCTCGAGCTGCAGCTCCTCGACCTCGTCGTCGGCCATGACCGGCCGCTGCTGCGCCGTGGCGACCGAGCCGAACGCGAGACCGGCGATCGTCGCGAGCGCGGCGGCCGCGCCGAGGAGCCGTCCACCCGCCCACGCCTGCTGCCGTCGTCGCATCATCGGTCCATTCCTTCCGTTCGTCGCCGTCGTCGGGCCGTGTCCGCGGGCCGGTCACCGGACCGCGGGGCGCTCAGGCCCCGTCGTTCAGGTCCTCGATGACGAGCTCCATCGCCCGCTCCACCGGGATCACGATCGCCCCCTCGGGGCTGTCCGCCCGGAGCTCCTGTCGGAAGCCCTCGAGACGAGCCTGCTGCTCGGCGTCGAGCCGCTCCACCGACGAGAGCGGGACGGACGTCTGCACCTCGTCGATGCGCTTGGACGCCATGTCGTAGTAGAGGGCGGCCACGCCGATCACCAGCGCCACGAAGATGACGCTGCCGGCGAGGAACCAGGTCCAGGTGGATCCGGCATCCGGATCCTCCTCGTCGCGGACCGCCAGCTCGCGGGTGTCGTGCACGTCGCTCATCGTCGTCCTCATCCGTCGACGGAGCCGGGACGCAGCCGGCTGCCGCCGATCACTCGCCGCGGCCTGAGTCTACGCCTCGGCCGAAGCTCGTTCCATCTTTCACGAACCCTCGGGGCCGGGCCCGTCGGGTCCTCCGTGCGGGTCGGACGGAGCCCGATCGGACCCCGAACCCGCCCGCCCATCTCGAGCCCCGTCACATGTTCTCGAAGTGGGTGGCCTCGTGGAGGCGCGGATCGCGCTCCGGGATCAGGCTGGCCTGCCCGAGCCGCCGGGCGGTGAAGGCCACCCCGATCGCGAGGAACGCCAGCACCAGCGTCACGTCGACGAGGCTCGGGGCCCACCCGAGGTACTGCGCGGGATCGGCCGTCGCCGTCGCCTTGAACGCCTCGAGGGTCGGAGCCTCGGCGAGCGCCTTGCCCGGGATCTCCGGCATGATCGCGAGGTACACGTCCACGAAGTGCATCACCAGCATCCACCCGGCGATCACGCACATGAAGGCGACCGTCCGCTTGGCGTGCTTCGAGATCAGCAGCACGAACGGGATGGCGAAGTGCCCGATGGGCAGCAGCCACATGAGCCAGTACCACGGCCCCGTGGTCCGGGCGATGTACCACGTCGTCACTTCGGGGATGTTCGCGTACCAGAGCAGCATGAACTGGCTGAACGCGATGTACATGTGGAAGACGACGCCGAAGCCGAAGAGCAGCTTGCCGATGTCCTGGAAGTGCTCCTTCGTGACGTCGTTCTCGATCTTCCCCCTGCGCTGCAGCAGGTAGAGCACGATCGGGAGCGTGGCGAAGAAGCCGCACGCCGACATCGCGAAGAAGTACACGCCCCACATGGTGCTGAACCAGTGGCCCTCGAGGGCCATGACCCAGTCGACGCCGGCGAACGTGAGCGTGAGCGCGAACAGGAGGATGCCGAGCGGCGCCCACTTCTGCATCGCGAGGCTGTGACGCTTGTCGCCGTCCGCGTCCTGCTTGACGCTGCGGGAGTAGAAGAACCATCCGAGCCCGGCCCAGACGGCGAGGAACACCACCGACCGGATCGCCCAGAAGCCCTCGTTGAGGTACGGGAGCTTGTGCTGGTACAGCCAGTCCTCGGCGACCTTCTTCTCGCTCATCCACGAGTAGAGGACGTAGGCGTCGTCCGGCGCCGTGAGCACGATGAAGGCGATGGGCAGGAAGAGCACCCAGATCATCGTGAGGTTGGCCGCGATCGCCTCGGACGTGCGGCGGATCGTGACGCTCCAGCCGGCCTTCGTGATGTGCTGGATCATCACGAAGAACATCGCGCCGAGGCAGATCGACAGCAGGTAGATGAACGCCAGCAGGTACGACTTCATGAACCGGTTGAGGTCCATGGACGTCGCGGCGGCGATCACGAAGCTCGCGATCAGCAGGACGATGCCCGCGCCCAGCGCGGTGCGGAAGGTCCGGCCGGCGAGCGGGCCGAGCTGGCGGGGGCCGTCGGCCACGAGGGCCGGGGTCGGGTGCAGGGCAGTCACGAGCTGGCTCCCTCGCTGGCGGCGTCCTCGTCGGAGGCGGTGGCCTGGGCTCCGCCGTCCATGCCGCCGTCCTCGCCGTCGACCTCGGGCCGCAGGTCACGCAGCTCGAGGGTCGTGGGATCGACGTCCCCGAGGTCCTCGGGGCGGGCGTTCTGGCTCCGCTGCAGGACCCGGACGTACGCGGCGATCGCCCAGCGGTCCTCCACCGGGATCTGAGCCTCGTAGCCGGCCATGCTGCCGAGCCCGTTGGTGATGGTGTTGTAGATGTGCCCGATGGGCCGCTCGCGGATCTGCTCCTCGTGGAGGTTCCGCGGCTGCACCCAGACGGTGCCGTTGCCGATGGCCGGGTTGTTCACCAGCTCCATCGCACGGTGGTGCACCGCCCCGTCACCGTAGCCGGCGACGCCGTGGCACATGCTGCAGTAGATGCCGAACCGCTCCTGCCCGCGCTCGAGCAGCAGCCGGTCGACCTCCAGGCGGTCGGGCATCTCGGTCACCCAGTCGCCCTCCACCCAGCCGGTCCAGTAGTGGTCGTCGAGCCGGGCCTCGCCGCGGGCGACGGCCCCCTCGACCTCCGGACGGTTGGCGCGATTGTCGCGGAACAGCTCGTTGACCTGCTGCGTCTTGAACTTCGCCTGGTTGTCCATGTCCTGGAAGATGTGGATCCGCGGCTTGTCGCTGTTGAGCTCGCGGGCCATGTAGATCACGACCGGCGGGATCAGGGCGACGGTCGTCGCCACGACGATCGCGTAGACCAGGACCTTGGGGGGCCTCTCGAACATCACGGCTCGAGCCTTTCGATGGAGATCGGGTTCAGCGACTCCATGTGCTCCCGCACCTTCTCCTCGCTGAACTTCGGATCGCGGGCCTCGATGACGAGGAAGAACCGGTCGTTCGTCGCGCGGGCGAACCGGGCGTTCTTCAGCGTCGGGTGATAGAGCATCGGCAGGCCGTTGAGCAGCAGCATCCAGCCCACGGTGCCGAGGGCGGCGAGCAGGATGGTGAGCTCGAACATCACCGGGATCCACGCCGGTCCCGAGAGCATCGGCTTGCCGGAGATGAGGAACTCGTAGCCACGGACCGTGATGCCCGGGATGCCCGAGGGCACGTCGAAGCTCGTGGCGTTGGTGAACCACTGCAGGATGAAGCCGGCGACGCACCCGGTCAGCCCGCCGAAGAAGGCGAGGATCGGGAGGATCGTCGGCTTGATGCCCATCGCCTTGTCGAGCCCGTGGACCGGGAACGGCGTGTGGGTGTCCCACCAGCGGTAGCCGGCGGCCCGGGTCTTGTGGGCGGCCTCGAAGATGTCGTCGACCGAGTCGAACTCCGCCATGAGACCCCAGGTGGGCTCGCGGTCCTCGGAGTGACCGGGGATCGCGCCGGGGGCCGGCCGGGCGCCGGGCGTGATCGTCGGGGACGGCTGCGGGACGGTGGTCATGAGCTCGCTCCCTTCGAACCGGCGTCGTCGCCGCCGGCGGGATCCGGGTGGCCCTCGCGACGGGCCGGGTCGTGGGCGAGACCGTGCCCGTGGCTGCCGCCGTCGGGGTGGCCGTCATCGCCGTGACCGTGGTCGTCGCCGTGGCCGTGATGGCCGTGGCTGCCGTGGGCCTGCGGCATGATCGCCTTCACCTCGCTGATCGCGATGACGGGCAGGAACCGGAGGAACAGCAGGAAGAGCGTGAAGAACAGGCCGAAGGACCCGATCAGCATGCCGATGTCGACCCACGTGGGCTTGAAGTAGGCCCACGAGCTGGGCAGGAAGTCCTGCTCGAGCGAGAGCACGATCACGAACCGCTCGAACCACATGCCCACGTTCACGCACATCACGACGAGGAACATGATCGGGATGCTGGTGCGGAAGCGCTTGAACCAGAAGAACTGGGGGGCGACGACGTTGCAGAAGATCATCGTCCAGTACGCCCAGCTGTGCTGGCCGAGGGCCCGGTTCACGAACACGAAGCCCTCGTACAGGGCGCCGGAGTACCACGCGACGAAGAACTCCATCGCGTAGGCGTACCCGACCATCGTGCCCGTGAGCAGGATGATCTTGTTCATGTTCTCGAGGTGCCGCATCGTGATGAAGTTCTTCAGGCCCCACAGCTGGCGTGCGGGGACCGCGAGCGTCACCACCATCGCGAAGCCGCCGAAGATGGCGCCCGCGACGAAGTACGGCGGGAAGATCGTGGTGTGCCAGCCGGGCAGCTGGCTGACCGCGAAGTCGAACGACACCACCGAGTGCACCGAGAGCACGAGCGGCGTGGCGAGGGCGGCCAGGAGCAGATAGGCCCGCTCGTACCGGTGCCAGTGGCGGGTCGAGCCCCGCCAGCCGAGCGAGAAGATGCCGTAGGCGACCGCCTTGATGCGGTTGCTCGCCCGGTCCCGCAGGGTCGCGAGGTCCGGCACCATGCCGATGTACCAGAACACCAGCGACACGGTGAAGTAGGTCGACACCGCGAACACGTCCCACAGCAGGGGGCTGCGGAACTGCGGCCACATCGCCATCTGGTTCGGGATCGGGAAGAGCCAGTAGGCGAGCCAGACGCGGCCGACGTGGATGCCGGGGAAGGTGCCGGCGCAGATGACGGCGAAGATCGTCATCGCCTCGGCGAAGCGGTTGATCGCCGTGCGCCAGTTCTGCCGGAAGAGGAAGAGGATCGCCGAGATCAGCGTGCCCGCGTGGCCGATGCCGACCCAGAACACGAAGTTGACGATCGGCCAGCCCCACATCACGGGGTTCTGGTTGCCCCAGACGCCGACGCCGGTGGCGAACAGGTAGAAGATCAGCCCGCCGAAGACCATCGCCAGCACCGCGGAGACGCCGAGGCAGGCGTACCACGCCAGCGGCGGCCGCGGCGACTCGTTGACCCGGCAGATCTCCTCGGTGACCGAGGTGAAGCTGTCGTGGTTGAGGACGAGGGGCGGCCGGCGGCCGGGGTCCTCCCACGTGTTGTTGCCGGGTTCGCCCGGGAGCGGCCTGGCGTCGAAGGGCAGCGTGGTCATCGCGAAGAAGCCTCGTGGTGATCGGTCCGGCTCGGGAGGACGGGTGGCCGGGGCCGTTCACCCCGCCTCCGCCGCGGCCCGGGCGTCACTGGCCGGAGTGGGAGTGGGTCGCCCCGTCCTCGTGGCTGTGGGTGTGCTCGGCGTCGTGCTCGTGCGAGTGCGTGTGGGTGGCGTCGTGGCCGTGCGAGTGCGTGTGGGTGCCGTCGTGCCCGTGCGAGTGCGTGTGCTCGCCGTCGTGCCCGTGGCCCGTGTCGCCCTCCTCGCCCCCGCCGTGGCCGTGCCCGCCGTGGCCCGCCTCGCCCCCGCCGATCGGGTTGCGGACGGCGGCGAGGTACTTGGTCCGCGGCTTGGTGTGCAGCTCCTCGAGCAGCTCGTAGGCGCGGTCGTTGCGGTGCCACCGGGCGACCCGCGAGTCGGTGTCCTTCAGGTCGCCGAACTCGATCGCCTGGGCCGGACACGCCTGCTGGCAGGCCGTCCGGACGGCCCCGTCGGGGATCTGGAGATCGTGGACCTCGCGCTCCTGCCGGGACGCGTCGACGATGCCCTTCTCGGCGAGCTCCTCGCGGGCCTCCCGGCTCCGGGTCCGGGCCCACTCGTTCTTGGCCACGATGCGGGCGTCGGCGATCCGCTGGAGGCAGTAGGTGCACTTCTCCATCACGCCACGCATGCGGACCGTGACCTCCGGGTTGAACTGCATCTGCTTCAGCTCGTTCGGAGCCGCCTGCCGGCGGGTGAAGTAGTCGGGCTGCACCTCGAGGATCTGCGGGTCGCGGATCGGATCCCGACGGTGGTAGTCGAGGTAGTTGAAGCGCCGTACCTTGTAGGGGCAGTTGTTCGAGCAGTAGCGGGTGCCGATGCAGCGGTTGTAGACCATGACGTTCAGGCCGTCGTGGTCGTGGACCGTGGCCGCCACCGGGCAGACCTGCTCGCACGGGGCGTTCTCGCAGTGGACGCACGCCATCGGCTGCAGCATCACGCCCCGCAGCTCGTGCGGGTTCCACTCCGGGAACTCCTCGGTCCCGGTGTTCTCGAACTCGAAGTAGCGGTCGATCCGCAGCCAGTGCATCTCGCGGCCGCGGACCACCTGCTCCTTGCCGACGATCGGGATGTTGTTCTCCGCCTGGCAGGCGACGATGCACGCGTTGCAGCCGACGCAGGCGTTGAGGTCGATCGTCATGCCCCACGCGAACTCGCCGTTGAGCGGCGGCGGCGTCCACATGCTCAGCCGGTGCGGCACGTGGACGCGGTGGGCGGCGAACTTCGGGTCGGCCTCGTACTCGTTCCAGTCGGCCCGCCGCACGATCTGGTCGAGACGCTCGGGCAGCGTCTGCCCGGCGAACGTCGAGTCGACGTCGATCGAGTGGTGATCCTGGGTGAGGGCGAGCTGGGTGCGTCCGGCGGCCCTGGCCACGGCGCCGGGGCGGAACGCCATCGCCCGGACCGAGCGGAGCGGCGAGACGTCGGTGCCGGCGCCGTCCGCGATGCGGCCGTCGAACGCCCGGCCGAAGCCCAGGTGCAGCACCGCGGTGCGGTCGGGCAGGCCGGGGAGACGGACGATCGGGGTCTCGATCGAGGTGTCGCCGGCCTCCACGGTGACGTGGTCGCCGTCGGTGACGCCGAGCTCCTCGGCCATCTTCGCGCTGATGACGGCGGCGTTGTCCCAGGTCAGCTTCGTGAGGGGATCCGGAACCTCCTGCAGCCAGCCGTTGTTGGCCCAGCGGCCGTCGCCGATCGTGGGGTGCGGCGCGAACACCAGCTCCCACTCACCGCGGGCCGACTCCCACCGCGCGCGGAGGCGGCTGATCGCCTCGGCCATGCGGCCGCCGCGAACGGTCGGGCTGCCGGCCGGGAACGCGGGGCCGGACACGCCGTCGTGCAGGGCCTTGCGCCACGCCGGCTCGGCGGTCGTCCCGCTCATCTCGGAGAAGACGAGCTTGGCGACGCCGCGGCCGTCGAGGTCGAGGCCCGCGAGGACCGCGAGCAGCTCGGCCGGGGTCCGGCCGTCGAACAGCGGCTCGACCAGCGGCTGCTGGATCACGGGAGTTCCCTCCCAGCCGCGGGCGTCGCCCCACGACTCGAGCGGGTGGGCCCGGTTGACGTGCCAGTCGCACGCGAGCGCCGTCTCGTCGGCGTAGAGGCCGAGGTGGACGGTGGTGGGCACGCCCTCGAGGAGGGCCCGCATGTCCACGTCGCCCGGGGCGTTGTAGACCGGGTTGCCGTCGAGCACGACGAGGGTGTCGACGCCGCCGCCCTCGATGGCCGCGACGAGCTCGGCCAGCGAGCGGCCGTGGGCGGTCTGGGCCTCGGGCAGCCGCCGCCAGACGACCGTCTCGTCGGCATTGCCCAGGGCCTCGTTGATCGCGTGCACGAGGTACTGGACCTCGGCGGGCTGCTGCGAGCCGGCGACGACGACGCCGTGGCCGCGGTGGGCCCGGAGGTCCTCGATCGCGGCGTCGAGCGTGGACTTGAGCCGGCCGGTGATCACGCCGGAGGCGTCCGCGAGCTCGGCGGCCGGGCCGCCCTCCATGATCGCCCCCGCGATGTACGCGGCGACCGCGGCGACGTCGTTCGCCCGCACCGCGACCCGCTCGTCGGCCTTGGCCCCGAACGTGGTGACGTCGGCCTCGAAGGCGTACGCCCGCGTCGGGACGTCCTGCGGCGAGCGGTAGCGGCGACGGGCCGCGAAGCCGGCCATGTTGGTGACGCGGTCGGGCTCGGCGGCGCCGAAGAGGTCGGCGTCGAGGGCGACGATGACGTCGGCCCGGGCGAGCCGCAGCTCGCGCCGCCAGGTGGTCTCGCCGAAGGCGAGCTCGAGGCCGCCGACCACCTCGTCGTTGGCGACCGGCTCGTACTCGTGCCAGGTCATGCGCGGGAACCGCTCGGCGAGCGCCCGCTTCATCCGCATCACGCTCGGCGAGCTGGTCGCCTCGCTGAGGACGCGGAGGCCGGAGCCGTCGCCGAGGCCCTCGGCGTGCCGGCGCAGCCAGTCGCGGACCTGCGGCCACGTCGGGGGGGCCGCGCCCTCCTCGTCCCGGTCCGGGCCGAGCGGGCCGCGCGAGCGATCCGGGTCGTACATGTCGAGGATCGCCGCCTGCGTGAACAGGTCGGTCGCCCCGCCCGAGGTCGGGTGGGCGGGGTTGCCCTCGATCTTGATCGGCCGTCCCTCGTAGCTCTTGACGAGGATGCCGTGCCCGACGCCCGCCTGCTCGAAGACGCTCGCGTAGTCGACCGGGATGCCCGAGATGCGCTCGGGCTGGCCGAGCGTCGCGGGAACGATCTCCTGCTCGGGCCAGCGGCGGCAGCCGGTGAGGCCGAGGCCCGCGAGGGCGAACGACGCGCCCATGATCCGCAGGAACTGACGGCGGTCGGGCCCGTCGAGCATCTCGGACGCGCCGGCGGGGAACTCCCGGTGCATCCACTCGCGGAACTCGACGGTGTCGGTGACCTCGTCGAGGCTGCGGAAGGCGGCACGCCCGCGGGACGCGCCGCCGCCGTTCGGCGAATTCAGCGATGGCATACGGAGCAGTCCTCGCCCGGGTTGATCTGGTTGACTTCCTTCCACCACTGGTGGTAGAGCCGCTCCTCCTCCGAGGTGCCGTCGAACTCCCACCCGAGGTCGGTGACCAGCGCCGGATCACGCAGGTGCGGCTCCGGGTTGCGGTGGCACTCGAGGCACCAGGCCATGCTCAACGGCTCGTGCTGGTAGACCTCCTCCATCCGGTCGACCCGCCCGTGGCACGACACGCAGCTCACGCCGCGGTTCACGTGCGCCGCGTGGTTGAAGTACGCGTAGTCGGGCAGGTCGTGGATGCGGATCCACTCGACGGGCTCGCCCGTCTCCCAGCTCTCCCGCACCGGCTCGAGCGCCTTGCTCTCGAGGTGCACCTGGCTGTGGCAGTTCATGCACGTCTGCGTCGGCGGGATCACCGAGTGCGAGGACTCCTCCACCGACGTGTGGCAGTACCGGCAGTCGATGCCGAGCTCGCCGCTGTGGATGTGGTGGCTGAACGGCACGGGCTGCTGCGGTTGGTACCCGACGTCGGTGGTCTTCGGGCTGAACCCGTACGCCACCATCAGGACCACGTACAGGGGGGCCGTGAGGCCCACGATCAGCGCGGCCGGGAGCAGGAGATTGCTCCAGCGCGGGAACACGAAGTGGTAGCGACCCATGGAACGAACCTCGCTCGGCGAACGCGGGTGAACCCGAGGTGACGGTCGAAACCGTCGATCGGCGGACCTTACCCGAACTCGTCTCCGGACGGCGTGAGGGGCGAAATGCCGCGTTCGTTCCTGCGGGACATCCCTCGCGTCGGACCGGGTGCGGATGATAGCCCCCGCGGGCGAGATCGTGCAAACTGGAACGAAGTCGGTCGAAACGGCCGAGGAGGTCGCATCGCTTCGCATTTATCGCCACTTACGGCGCGATCTCGTGGATGCATGGCGTCATACGTTCGGATTTTGAACGTCATTCCGCCGCCGGGACGGGACCGCCCCCGAGCGGGGCTAAACTCGCCTCCGCCGAGGTCCCGCGAAGAGGCCTCGGGGGGCCGCCGGCGACCCGCGGTGGACCGCGGCGGCCAAGGGTGGACCGCCCGTCACCCCGACGAATACCTCGGGACGTCCCCGGGGGGCCGCACCACCTGCGCCTGGCCCGGGCGCCCCGCGAGGAGTCGATGTACGACACGCACTGCCATCTCACGTTCCGCGAGCTCGCCGGCCGCACGGGCGAGGTCCTCGACCGGGCCGCCGCGGCCGGCGTCCGGGGCGTGATCACCGTCTCGACCTCCGCGGGCAACGCCGAGGCCTGCCTGCGGCTGGCCGAGGGCGACGCCCGCGTGCGGTGCACGTCCGGCATCCATCCGCTCCACGCCGCCGAGCCGGTGGACTGGGACGTGATCCGCCGCTGCGCCGAGTCGCCCCGGTGCGTGGCCTGGGGCGAGCTCGGCCGCGACCGCCACTACGCCGAGCCGGCGGCGGAGCTGCAGGAGCGGATCCTGCACGAGCACCTGGCCGTGATCGAGGCGGCCCGGGCCGACCGGATCGACAAGCCGGTCGTCGTCCACTGCCGCGAGGCCTTCGACGAGCTGGTGCCGGTTCTCCGCGCGTCCTCGATCCCGGGGGACCGGTTCGTCTTCCACTGCTTCACCGCGGGGCCGGACGAGGCGCGGATGGTCCTCGACCTCGGGGCGATGATCTCCTTCACCGGCGTCCTGACCTTCCGCGGCGCGCCGGAGGTCCGCGAGGCGGCGGCCCTCGTGCCCGACGACCGGATCATGGTGGAGACGGACGCGCCCTTCCTGTCACCGGAGCCGCACCGGAAGGTCTTCCCGTGCGAGCCGGCCTTCGTCGTCCACGTGGCCGAGCGGCTCGCCGAGGTGCGCGGCGTGCCGCTGCCGGAGCTCGAGCGCACCCTCGACGCCAACGCCGAACGGTTCTTCGGCCTCGGCGGTCCCGTCCTCGAGGAGCAGCGTCCGTGAGTGCGTCCGCCGATCGTCCCCGCGTCGTCTCGCTGCTCCCCTCGGCCACGGAGGTGCTGTGCCGCATCGACGGCGGCCGCGAGCTGCTCGTCGGCCGCTCGCACGAGTGCACCTTCCCCGCCGGTCTCGAGGAGCTGCCGGTCCTGACCGGCCAGCGCACGCACGCGACGACGAGCGCCGAGATCGACGCCGAGGTGCGGTCGGTGCTCGCCCCGGGCGAGGACGGCGCGGCCCCGGCCGGCGCCCAGTCGCTCTACACGCTCGACGCGGACCTGCTCCGCGAGCTCCGGCCGGACGTGATCCTGACGCAGGACCTGTGCGACGTGTGCTCGATCGACCTCGACACGGTGCGCGGCGTCGCCCGCACGATGGATCCGGCCCCCGAGATCGTGAGCCTGGACCCGAGATCGTTCGAAGAGGTGCTCGACGACGTGCTGCGGGTCGGCGAGGCGACCGGGCTGGTCGAGTCGGCGCACCGCGCGATGATCGAGCTGCGGGGCGACTGGTGGACGGCGGTCGACTACGTGAACCCCTACCTCGACGGCCCCGAGGTCGCGTTCCTCGAGTGGATGAAGCCGATCTTCGTCGGCGGCCACTGGACGCCGCAGATGATCCGCGCCGCGGGCGGGCGGCACTCCCTCAACGAGCCGGGGGCGACGTCGCGGACGGTCGAGCCCGAGGACCTGATCGCGTCGATGCCGGACCGCCTGATCATCTGCCCCTGCGGTTTCACCATCGAGCAGACCCGGGCCGACCTCGCGGCGGTGACCGGCGAGCGGTGGTGGCCGATGCTCCCCGCGGTGCAGGACGGCCGCGTCGTGATCGTGGACGGCGACGCGATGTTCAACCGGCCGGGCCCGCGGCTGGTGGACGCCTTCCGCTGGCTGGTGGGGTGGCTGAACGACCGGCCGGAGGTCATCCCCGAGGGGTTCCCGGTGGAGCGGGTGGAGGGCTGAGGCGACGCCGCGGCGACCGTCGGCCCCGGCCGGGCCATGGTCCGTCACCGGCCCGGGGTGCCGAGAGGTTCTTCGGCCCACCGCGCAGCGACGGATCCCGGCCGGCATATCCGTCGGGGATCCGCCGTCTCGGAGCCTCCGCCATGCCGTGCCTCCTGCAGCCTCGCATCGCACCTCCCCCCGGGCCGAGCCGTCGACTTCGACCGGGAGCCGCCATCGCCGTGCTGCTCGGCCTCGGCCTGGCGCCGGCCGACGCATCGGCCGAGGGCGGCAGCGTCCCCTGCGACCCGCTGGTCGCCACCTGGATCGGGGGGCCGTCCGGCGAGCTCGACGCCCCCCGGAGCTGGTCCACGGGTCTGACGCCGGGACCGGGGACGACCGTGCAGTTCGTGAATCCGGCCCCGGTGCTGGCGAGCCTCACCGAGACCGATCTCTCGGTTCGGCGCGTGCTCGTCCGGGGCGCCAAGGTGTAGCTCCAGATCCTCGAGACGACCCTCGAGGCGGCCTCGCCCCTGGCCGAGTGCCCCGCCATCGAGATCGGCGGCCCGGGCCCCGCCGAGCTCGACGTCTTCACCGGCGCCCCACCCCCGGGCACGCCGCCCGGTTCGGTGATCGCCTCGTCGCTGGTGCTCGGCACCACGTACGGCCCCGGCCGGCTTCAGCTCTTCCCGGGGCAGCTGCACGTGCACGAGTCGGTGGTGGTGGGCGACGCGGCGACCGGCGGGATCAGGCAGTCCGGCCGGCTCTCCTGCCATCGCATGGTGGTGGCGCGAGGCGCGGTCGGCACCGTGGAGCAGCTCTTCCTACTCGAGGTCGCGGACGACCTGGTGGTCGGAGAGGCCGACCTCGGGATGCTCTGGGTGGCCGCCTCCGACGTCGGCCGACTCGTGATCGGCGCCCGCCGGACCGGGCTCGGCACCGTGAACGTCCACACGGGAACCGACCACCTCGTCCGCGGCGACGCCATCGTCGGCCAGCGTGGCCTCGGCGTCCTCTCGATCCGACGTCCACTGATCGTGGAGGGATCCGTGGTGCTCGGCGCCGACGCCGAGTTCGAGCAGGCCCTCATCCTCGATCGGGGCGACGGGTGGGTCATCGTCGAAGGCGGATTGGGAGCGCTTCGGGTGGGCGAGGACCTCGTCCTCGGGCAGCTCGGGCACGCGCTGCTGGAAGTCCGGTCGCCCGGTCGCATCGTCGTTGACGGCTCGGTCCGATTCGAGGCGGACGCGCCCGGCGCTCCGGAGGCGGTCGACCGTCACGTCCGTCTCGAGCTCGGGCCGGCCGCGGAGGAGGAGGCGGCCGTGATCGAGGCGGCGGGCGACGTCGCCCTGCCGGCCCTCGAGGTGGTGCTTCCCGACGACGTCCCCATCGCCGCGGGAGACACCTGGCGACTGGTCGAGGCGGGCGGCTCCCTCGACCTGCCCACCCCCTCGCTCCCGTATCTGCCGACCGGCCTTCAGTGGCAGCTCGCGGTCGAGGACGGCGCGCTCCTCGCGAGCATCGTCGACGTGCCGTCGCACGACGGCGATCTCGACGACGACGGCGACGTCGACGTGCACGACCTGCTGACGCTCCTGCAGAGCTTCGGTCCCTGCCCGGTCATCGACCCCTGCTTCGCGGATCTCGACGTCAACGGCACGGTGGACACGATCGATCTCTGGCTGCTGGTGCTGCAGTGGGGCTGAATCTCCAACCGCCGCCCGTGCGCCGGCCGCATCGCGTCACCGCTCCACTCGCTCGTCCGTCCGCCTCGCCCGTCCTGCGGAGTCCGACCATGATCGCTCGAGGATGTCCCGCGTCCGTCCGCCGATCGCGCCCGTCGCCACGACGCCGTGGTGCCTCCCTGCCGGAGCTCGCGATCGCGATCACGGCGACGGCGATCCTGACCGCGCTCGTGCTCCCCGGCCTCGCGACCGCCCGTGCCGACGCGGCGACCGCCGACTCGCTCGCCAACCTGCGGGCGCTCGGCGCCGCCCACGGCACCTACGCCGCCGACTGGAACGACCGACAGTGGACGGCGATCGCCGACGTCCTCGGCGCGTACGGCGACGACGCGTCGGGCTGGCCTCAGTACAACGCCGAGCAGTCCGTCTGGGGCCCCCACCCGCCGATCACCCTCGGGTGGGGACTGATGGGCGGCGAAGGGGATCCGGTCTTCTTCGCCTACCGCACGAACGTCAACCTCGTCAACGCGCGACTCTGCGAGCCCATCGGGTTCGAAGGCCCCGGGTCGCAGGTCCGCAACGTCCGGTTCGGCTCCTTCCGCTTCCCGAACGACGCCCGGCTGAACGCGTACCTCGGCGGCCGCTTCTACGACCCGGTCTTCTACGCCGCCTCGGACCCGGTCGTGTACCCGGTCGTCGAGCCGCGGCTGGACGAGCCGTTCGCCTACGTCGACACGCCGTCCACGCCCGGGTTCGGCGACGCGCCGTACTGGTCGAGCTACGTCCTCTCGGCTGCCGCGATGCTCGATCCCGCGGTGATGGCCGCCCGCACGAACGGCCCCGGCGGCCCCGAGGGCGGCTGGGTCGACCCATGGTCCCTCGACACGGGCTTCCGCTCGCCCGCGGTGAGCCAGGCGCGGCATCCGAGCCTGAAGACCCGCATGCTCGAGCACCACTGGCTGCAGGACGCTCCCCCCGACCCCTGCAACCCGGGCGCGGCCCAGCGCTTCTACCCCGACCCGCGCGACCCCGAGGCCCGCTGCGAGCCGTGGTACTTCAACCATGGGCTCGCATCGGCCCCGGCCACGCTGTTCTTCGACGGCTCCACGCGGCTCCTGCCCAACGCCGAGGCCCTCGTCGCGGACGAGATCCTCCAGCGGGCCGCCGGCGGCGCCGGCTTCGACGGCACGTGGTCCCGCTCCACGCCCCTCGCCGGCGACGGCTACTTCAACGAGATCGCGCTGGAGCCCATCCGCCTGAGCCACCACGTGCTCACGGCCGACGGCATCCTCGGACGCGACACCCTGGACCCGGCCGCCCTCGACGGCGAGGGCGCCGCGGCCATCCTCAGGCGGCGCGGCCTCGCGGCGGCGACGACCGAGCGGGCGCGGCCGTCCGCCGCAGTCGACCTGCCCGGCCGGCTCGCGGCGTGGCTCGGCGGCGAGGCGCAGTCGGCCCCTCGTCGATGACCCCCCCGTGCGACCCGATCGCGCTCCGCCACCGCCCCCCATCGCTCGGGCGAGCCGCTGCGATCGCCGGCGCCCCCGAACCCGGCTCGAGGCCCGGGCGTATCCGGCGGGACGGACCAGTGCGTCCACCGCCTCACGTCATCTCTCCGCGGTGGCCGGCCCGTCGACAAGGGGTCATGCCATGTCCCGTCATGCCTTCGGATCCGTCGCGGCCCCCGCCGCGACGACGACGATCGCCGCGGCCTCGCGGCCTTCCACCGCCGCTCGAGAGACCGGGGCGTCCGTCCCGGGCGATGCGCTCGCGGCCACCTCGATCGGACCGAGCGAGGACGAGCTCGACGATCGGGCCGCCTGGTCCCGCGGGCAGGGTCCGGGCGCGAGGACGACGAGCCCCTCGCGACGGGGCGCTGCCGACCGGGGGGCGACGAGTGCATCGCGCCCGCACCCCATGCATCCGCCCGCGAGAGGATCGCGCATGAGACGATGCCGCGTCCGATCTGCGCGCTCCCGGGCCGCGGCGGCGGTCCTCCCGGTGGTCGGTCTCGCGGCGCTCGCCGACCGATGGGCGGCGGCGGCCGGTGACTCCGGCGGATGCGACGCCGTCACGGCCGTCTGGATCGGCCCCGAGTCCGGGTCGATGCTCGATCCCGACAACTGGTCGACGGGACTCGTGCCGGATCCGGACACGACGATCGTCTTCGAGTCGCCGAACGGCGACGAGGCCGAGCTGCTCGACGGTGATCTCCCCGTGCGGAGGATCGTCGTCCGCGGCTCGTTGACGCAGGTCACCGTCTTCGGCGGCCTGCTGTCGAGCGCGTCGGGGTCGATCGCCTGTCCGGCGGTGGAGATCGGCGGGCCGGGCCCGGCCGTGCTCGAGGTCCTCGCCGGCGTGAGCGCTCCCTCCTTCCCGCTGGGCACGTTCACGGCCGAGTCCGCCCGGATCGGCACCGACCTCGGAAGCGGCCGATTCGAGGGCCTCAACGGCTTCGCCCGGCTCGAGGTCGACGATGCCGTGCTCCTCGGCGGGGAGTCCCCGGGCACGCTCCGGCAGTTCATCGAGCTCTCGTGCACGCGACTGGTCGTCGGCCTCGCCTCGGCCGCGGTGGCCGAGCAGATCGGGCGCCTCGACGTCGCGGACACGACGATCGTCGGCGACGGGGCCTTCGGGGAGCTGGAGCTGCGGACCTTCGACCTCGGCGACCTGGTCCTCGGTCTGCGGCCGACGGGCACCGGCGTCGTGCGGGATCTCGGCGTCGCCGACGGACCCCGCCGGCTGCGGGGCGACGTGGCGATCGGCGATCTCGGCGTGGGCCTCCTCGAGCTCACTCGGTCGACGCACGTGGACGGCGACGTCCGTCTCGGCGTCAGCGCCGCGCTCGACGGCGACCCGGGCATCCTGGACCGCGGGGACGGCACGCTGTGGCTCGCGGGCGCCGCCACCACGCTTCACGTGGGCGGCGATCTGCTCGTCGGCGTGCTCGGCAACGCGTCGCTGGTGCTGCGGGACGGGGCTCGCGCCGTGATCGACGGGTCGATCGGGTTCCTCGAGGTCCCGCCGACGCTGGGCCCGGTCGAGCGTCGCGTGCGCATCGAGCTCGGACCGCCGGCCCCCGAGACCCCGGTGCTGGCCGCCGGCGGGGGCCTCGCGCTGCCCGGGCTGGAGATCGCGGTCGCCGAGGGCGTGGTACCGCACGTCGGCCAGGCCTGGCGACTGGTCGAGGCGGGCGGCGAGCTCGAACTGCCCACGCCCACGCTGTCCGCCCTGCCGCCCGGCCTCGGCTGGTCGCTGGCGGTGGAGGACGGCGGCCTCACCGCCCGCGTGGTGGCGGTGCCGCTTCTCGACGGCGATCTCGACGACGACGGGGATGTGGATCTGGCGGACCTCGTGCTGCTGCTCGCCGCCTTCGGCCCCTGCCCGGACGGCGCCCCCTGTCCGGCGGACCTCGACGCCGACGGCGCGGTCGACGCGCTCGATCTGCTCATCCTGCTGGACCAGTGGACGTCGGCTCCGTCCGGCGCCTCGGCGCGAGCCCCAGGACGCTCCGAGCGCGGCGCCGACCCGGATCCCGTCGGTCCGACCGGCCCCGGAGCCGCGCCATGATCGATCGACATCGTCTCCCGGTCGCCCACGCCTCGTTCGTCGAGCGGCCCGCCCCGACACGGCGCCGTGGCGGCCGATCGATCCGCACCGGACGCGGCGCGGCGCCGGCCGACGTACTCGGAGCCCTGGCGGCCGCGACCGTCCTCGCCGTCCTGCTCACGCCCGCCCTCTCCGGGATGCGGGGGTCCGCGATGATCGAGACGTCGCTCGACAACCTGCGCGTGCTCGGCATCGCGCACGGGACCTACGCCGCCGACTGGAACGACCGTCAGTGGACCGCGGTGGTCGACGTGATCTCGGCCTGGGGCGACGACGCCGCGCTGGCATTCAACGCCTACAACGACGCGAAGTTCAACGACCTGCATCCACCCATCACGAGCGGCTGGGGCATCGAGGACGGCTCCATCGTCCACTACGCCTACCGGATGCCGTTCAGCCTCGCCAACCGCCGACTGGTCGAGCCGATCGTGTTCGACGGGCCGAGCTTCGGGACCAACGGGTTCCTCGGCTCGTTCCGCTTCCCCAACGACGCGCGCTTCGCCTCCTACGTCGGCGGGCGGTTCTACGACCCGGACTTCTACGCGCCCGCGGACCCCGTCGTGTGGCCCCTGGTCGAGCCCTTCTTCGAGCAGCCGATGCCGTACGTGGCGGTCCCGGAGACGCCCGGCTTCGGCGAGGCACCGTACTGGTCGAGCTACTGCCTCTCGCCCGCGGCGATGTTCGACCCGGCCGTGATGACGGCGCGACGGCCGGGGCCCTCGGGTCCGCAAGGCGGCTGGGAGGACCCGTGGTCGTTCGACTCGGGCCTCCGCTCGCCGGCCGTCAGCCAGGCCCGGCATCCGGCACTCAAGACCCGGATGCTCGAGCACCACTGGCTGCAGGACGCCCCGGAGGATCCCTGCAATCCCCTGCTCTTCCGCCGCTTCTACCCCGATCCGGACGATCCGGAGGCCCGGTGCGAGCCATACTACTTCAACCAGGGGCTCGCCTCGGCACCGGCGACGCTCTTCTTCGACGGCTCGACGCGACTGCTGTCCAACGTCGAGGCGGCGGCGGCCGACGAACAGCTGCGCCGCGCATCCGGCGGCGACGGCTTCGACGGGACCTGGAGTCGCACGACTCCGTTCGGGAACGACGGGTACGACGCCGACGATCCGGCGCCGGGGCCGCTGCGCCTGAGCCATCACGTGCTGACCGCCGACGGCATCCTCGGCCGCGACACCCTCGATCCCTCGTCGCTCGACGGCGATGCCGCCCGGCGGATCGCCCGCCGGCTGCGCGGCCCCGCGGCCGGCGCGCCGGCGGAGGACCTGTCGAGTCCGGCCGATCCCTCGGCGATCGCCCCGCTCCGGCGGCTCGCCGGGTGGGCGGAGAGCCTCGCCGACGCGGGGCCACACCGTGACTGAGACGTCCCGATCCGCGTCCCGCGCAGGCGACGTCGACCGGCCGCGTACCGCTAGGGCGGCGCGCGGTCGCCCCGCCTCGCCCCGGATCGCTGGACCAGGAGACCCACCCATGAGCCGCCTCGCCTCCGCGCTCGCTCGAGCGCTCGTCACCGCGTCGGCCCTCGCCGCGCTCCTCGGAGCCGCGCCCGCCGCGGCCGACGAGTGCGCCGCGGACGTCGCGGTGTGGATCGGCGGCTCCTTCGCCTTCCTCCATGACCCGGAGAACTGGTCGACCGGCGTCGTCCCCGGACCGGACACGACGATCGTGTTCGAGGACCCCGGACCGTCGGTGGTGCTCCTCGGAGGCGACGATCTCGCCGTCGGACGAATGATCCTCCGCGGCGGACCGGTCACGCTCGAGGCGGACGGAGCGCTGCTCTCGGTGTCGACGGGAGACGGCGACGCCCCCGTGGACTGCCCCGCGGTCCTCGTCGGCGGCCCGTCGCCGGCGGCCCTCGACCTGGAGTTCAACTTCCCCGACTCGCGATCGTTCGAGGCGGAGTCGCTCGTCCTGGGCACCGCCGACGGGATCGGATGGCTCCTCGGCTTCGTGCTCTTCACCGAAGCCGCGATCGAGGACCGGCTGGTGGTCGGGGGCGCGGACCTCGGGCTCGTCGACCGCCTGGAGCGTCTGACCGCGGGCTCGCTCGTGGTCGGCCAGGGGGCCGACGGTCGGGTCGAGCTCGTGCGGTCGCTCGAGGTCGCCGGCCCCGTCGTCGTGGGCGACGCGGCCGGGGGCGAGATCGTGCGATCCCGTCTCGACCTGGGCGAGCTGATCATCGGGGCCCAGGGATCCGGCAGCGGCCAGGTGATCGTCGACACCGTCCTCGGGGACGAGGCGGATCTCAACCTGGTGGCCGGCGACGTCGAGGTGGGATCGCGCGGCTTCGGGCTGCTCGAGGTGCGTCGCCCGCTGGCGGTCGGCGGCGACATGCTGCTCGGGGTCCACGCCGAGGGCCTGCCCTCCGGGTGGCTCGACCGCGGCGACGGATTCCTCGTCGTCGACTCGACGCTGGAGATCGCGGGCGACCTGCGGCTGGGGCTCCTGGGGCACGCCCGCATGGACGTCGGGCCCGGCGGCCGGGTCACGGTCGGCGGCGACATCGGGTTCACCGCCCTCGACGGCGGCGTCGATCCCGACCGGCTCGTCCGGATCGGCCTGGGCGCAGCGCCCGAGGACGTGACGCCCCTCATCGCCGCGAGCGGCAGCATCGTGCTGCCCGAGACCGACATCCGCTTCGAAGACGACGTCGTCCCGGCCCAGGGCCAGTCGTGGACGATCGCGGAGGCCGGAACCTCGAGCGCCGGCGACCCCACGCTCTCCATCGAGTCGCTCTCGGTGCCGCTGCTGCCGCCGGGCCTCGCGTGGTCGGCGGAGCAGACGGCCACCCGCCTCACGCTCACCGTGACCTCGGCCCCGGGCTCGCCCGACGTCGACGGCGACGGGGTCGTCGAGCTCGCGGACCTGCTGCTGGTCCTCGAGGCGATCGGCGACTGCCCGCCGTCCGCGCCCTGCCCCGCCGACCTCGATGGCGACGGCGCCGTGACCCTCGGCGACGTGCTGCTCGTGCTGCTCGCCTGGAACTGACCACGCCGGCCCGGGCCGCGCGAACGCCCGACCGCCTCCGGAGATGCCGCCATGGACCCGTCGCCCCGCACCCGCTCCACCCCTCGCCGCCTCGTTCGCGGTCGCCGCACGCCCGGCGTCGCCGCCACGGACGTGCTCGCCGCGTGCGCCGCCGGCGGCGTGCTGCTCGCGCTCATCGTGCCCGCGGTGGCCGCGGGCCGCGACGCGTCGCGGCTCGGCGCCTCGCTCGACAACCTGCGCGAGCTGGGCACCGCACACGCCGCGTACGCGGCGGACTGGAACGACCGGCAGTGGACGGCGGTGGTGGACACCATCACCGCGTGGGGTGACGACGCCCGCGACGGGTTCCTCGAGTACGCGAACTTCCTCGAGGACTTCGACCTGCAGCATCCGCCCGTCACCCTCGGCCGGGGAGCCCTGGGCCCGGGCCAGCCCGCGGCGCTCTTCGCGTACCGGCACTCCCCCGCCGGCTCCTTCAACGTGGCCAACGCGCGCCTGACGGAGCCCATCGTCCTGAACGGACCGAACGCCTCCATCAACCGCTTCCTCGGGTCGTTCCGGTTCGCCAACGACGCGCGGCTCACGCCGTACCTCGGCGGCCGCTTCTACGACCCCGTGTTCTACGCCCCGGCGGACGAGGTGGTCGGCGCGGTCGTGGAGCCGCTGTTCGACGATCCGGCCGAGTACGTCCGCGTCCCGACACCGCCCGGCGTCTCGGGCCTCCCGTACTTCGCGAGCTACGTGCTCTCTCCCGCCGCCATGTTCGACCCCGCCGTGATGGCGGCCCGCCGGAACGGCCCGGGTGGCCCCGAGGGCGGATGGACCGATCCCTGGTCCCTCGACACCGGCCTCCGCTCGCCGGCGGTCAGCCAGGCCCGCCATCCCGGCCTGAAGACCCGGATGCTCGAGCACCACTGGCTGCAGCCGCCTCCGCCCACGCCGTGCCTCGAGGGATTCCGGCTGCCGAACTACCCCGCCGAGGAGCTGGGCATCGACGGCTGCGAGCCGCCGTACTTCAACCACGGCCTCGCCTCGGCGCCGGCGACGCTGTTCTTCGACGGCTCCACGCGACTGCTGCCCAACGCCGAGGCCCTCGTCGCGGACGAGATCCTCCAGCGGGCCGCCGGCGGCGCCGGCTACGACGGCACCTGGTCCCGTTCGACGCCCCTCAGCAAGGACGGCTACTACAACGAGCTCGCCCTCGAGCCCCTGGGCCTCAGCCACCACGTCCTCACCGCGGACGGCATCCTCGGACGCGACACCCTCGACCCGGCCGCCCTCGACGGCGAGGGCGCCGAGGCGATCCTGCGTCGCCGCGGGCTCGCGGCGGCGACCACCGGGGACGCCCGGCCGCCGGCACCGACCCCGCTGACGCGCCGGCTGTCGGCGTGGCTGAGCCCGCGGCCGGACCCCGGGCCGCACCGGGACTGACCCCCACGTCGCGGTCGCCCGCGGCACGGATCCGAGCGCGGAACGAGACCGCCCCACCGCCGACCCACCGCCGTGCCGAGGCCCCCGGACGGTGGCGACGGATCCCCCACCGCCGCCCCGCGGGTCGCTCGGCGGACCGGCGGGCGTCCACGACCCGGGCCTCGCCGGCGACCCGGGACCCTCCGATCCGGGGCGAGCCGCCGGGCGGGCGGGCCCGCGCCGCACCACGAGGCGTCGCCACCGCGCCGGATTTGCTCGTCGATCGCGGGCAGTGCCGAACGACCCACGGCGTATCACCGGGGGGCGGCCGACGGGCCGCCGCGCTGCCGGCGTCGCACCGAACGCTCGATCATCGCACGAGCTCGGGCGTGCGATCGGCATGCCGTCCGTGTCCGGACGGCCCTCCCGGCGCCCGTCCCGCCTCCCGGAGCCCGACCATGCCGCTCGACCGCACCGCTCGCCCAGGCCCGCCGCGTCGCCCACGCCCCGGCCGCCCGCGCCGAGCCGGGCTCGCCCTCACCGACGTCCTGGCGGCGATGGCCGGCGCGGCGGTGCTGCTCGCCCTCGCGCTCCCCGCGACCGCCCGCCTGCGGGGCGACGCCGACGTCCTCGTGTCGCTCGACAACCTGCGCGTCCTCGGCCTCGCGGACGCGAGCTACGCCGCGGACTGGAACGGGCGCCAGTGGACGGCCATCGTCGACTCGCTGGGGGCCTGGGGTGCGAACGTGTTCACCGGCTTCACGGCCTACAACGAGCAGGCGGCCGAGGACCACCCACCCGTCACGCTCGGCTGGGGACCCCTGGAGCCCGGCGGCCCGATCGTCTTCTACGCCTACCGGACGGGGAACAACCTCGCCAACGCGTCGCTGTGCCAGCCGATCAACTTCAGTTCGTCCGGCGCGACCGCGTTCTTCGGCTCCTTCCGCTTCGTCAACGACGCCCGCTTCACCCCCTACGTCGGCGGCCGCTTCTACGACGAGCCGTACTACGCGCCCACCGATCCCGTGGTCTGGCCGGTCGTCGAACCGCTGCTCGGCGAGCCGTACCAGTACGTCGACGCCCCGACGAACCCCGGCATCGGGTCCATCCCCTATTGGTCGAGCTACGCACTCTCGGCCGCGGCGATGTTCGATCCCGCGGTCATGGCCGCCCGCACGGCCGGCCCGGGCGGTCCGCAGGGCGGGTGGACGGATCCGTGGTCGCTCGACCTCGGCTTCCGGAGCCCTGCCCTCTCGCAGGCCCGGCATCCGAGCCTGAAGACGCGCCTGCTCGAGCACCACTGGCTGCAGGGCGATCCGCCCGCCGATCCCTGCAACCCCGGGTTCGGCGGCGGCACCTATCCCGATCCGGACGATCCGGGGACGTTCTGCGAGCCGTGGTACTTCAACCACGGCCTCGCCTCCGCCCCGGCCACGCTCTTCTACGACGGCTCCACGCGTGTGCTGCCGAACACCGAGGTGCTCGTCGCCGACGAGATCGTGCAGGAGCAGTCCGGCGGCGTCGACTTCGACGGACTGTGGTCGCGCACGACGCCCTTCGGGCAGGACGGATACTTCAACGAGCTCGCCTTCGAGCCCGTGGGCCTGAGCCACCACGTGCTCACCGCGGACGGCATCCTCGGCCGCGACACGCTGGAGCCCGCCGCCCTCGACGGGCGCGACGCGGCGTCGATCGTCCGCCGCCGTGCCGCTCGCTCCACGTCCGCCGTCGCGCCCGCCCCGGCGCCGTGGGAACGCGTCCGGACCTGGGCCCACGGCCTCCTCGACGCCGGCCCGCACCGGCAGTGACGACGACCACCACTCGCCCGTCAGCCGCCGTCCGCACCCGCCCGCCCGCGTCCGCCCCCCGCCGCGATCATCGCCCCGAGGGACCGCCGATGACCCCACCCCCGCACGACCGTCGTCCCCGCCGCCGGGGCTCCGCTCCCATGCACGTTCTCCCCCCCCGCCGCGGGACGCACCACCGCCGGCTTCCCCCGTGCGCTCGGCCTCGCGATCGGCCTCGCCGCGGTCGCCGGCACCCCGAGTCTCGCCGCGGACTGCGACGGCCCGACGTCCACCTGGCTGGGCGGCTCCGGCTCCATCCTCGACCCCGAGCAGTGGTCGGGCGGCGCGGTGCCCGGGCCGGGGACGACCGCCATCGTCGAGGATCTGGTGCCGATCCTGCTCACCGTGACGGGACAGGACGTGGAGGTGACCCGCCTCGTCCTGCGGGGCGGTCCCGTCGACCTCGGCGTGAGCGACGCGACCGTCCTCGCCACCGGGGAAGGCCCGTTCGACTGCCCCGCCCTCCTCGTGGGCGGCCCGGGAGCGACCGAGCTCCGGATCAGCCTCGGCTTCCCGGGCGACGGGGCCGTCGAGGTCGCCTCGGCAGTGATCGGGACCGACGACGGGGCGGGCGCGGTCCGCCCGGCGTCCATCTCACTCTTCGCGCGGCTGCTCGTCACCGATCGGCTCACGGTCGGCGGCACGAGCGACGGGCTGATCGAGCGGCTCGGGCGCCTCGAGGCCGGACGCCTCGTGGCCGGCGACGGGGCCCGGGGCACGATCACCGACGTGGCCGAGCTGGTGGTGATGAACCGGCTCACCGTCGGCGGCGACGACCTCGGCGAGCTGCGCGAGACCGCCTTCGCGGCGGGCGAGCTCGTGCTCGGCGACCGCCGAGGCGGCCTCGGCACAGTGACGGTGGACCCCGGCGACGCCTCGACGGTGGACGGCACGGTGGAGGTCGGGGCCCGGGGCTTCGGGCATCTCCAGGTGCGCGACGAGCTCACGGTGGGCGGCGACCTGCTCGTCGGGGTGTACGCGACGGGCGAGCAGCCGAGCTTCTTCGACCGCGGCGACGGGCTCGTCGTGGTCGGCCCGGGCATCGCGCCCGCGCGACTGGAGGTGGGGGGCGATCTCGTGCTCGGCGTCCTCGGTCACGCGCGGCTGGAGATCGAGCCCCGCGCCCGGGTCGTCGTGGACGGGTCCGTGTTCTCGACCGTCCTGCCCCAGGAAGTGGATCGCTCGATGATGATCCGGCTCGCCGATCCCGACGCCCTCGGCACCCCGGGCGGCGACGATCCGGTCCTGCTCGCGTCCGGCGACGTTCAGCTCCCGCCGCTCGAGGTCCGGCTCGACGACCGCTTCGTGCCCGAGATCGGCGACGGCTGGGTGCTCGCGGAGGCGGGCGGCGACGTGTCCGTCGAGTCGCTGGCCCTGCCGGTGCTGCCCGCGGGCCTCGCGTGGCTCGTCTCCGACGCGCCGGGCCGCCTCCTCGTCAGCGTCGTCGGCGGCGGCGGTCCGCCCGCCACCGACCTCGACGGCGACGGCCTCGTCGGCCTCGCCGACCTGCTGATCGTGCTCGCCGCGTTCGGCCCCTGCCCGCCCGGCGACCCCTGCCCCGCCGACCTCGACGGCAGCGGCGCGGTGGACGTCGTCGACGTGGTCGCGGTGCTCGCGGACTGGGGCTGAGCCGCGGCGGGCCCGCTCCCCCGCGGCAAGGCGAACGGCCGCCCGCCGCACGGCCGGGCAGCCGGGCGCCCGCGCGGCCGGGCGGCCCCTTCCCCGGAGGCCCGCGGGCCGGGCTCAGCCGTCCTCGGGCGTCCCCACCCGCGGCAGCGGGGCGGCCAGCGGGTCGGGCTCGCTCCCGCCCGGCGGATCGCTCCCGGTCTCCGCCCCGGGCGCCGGCACCGGCCCCGGCAGCCCCGGCGCCGCCGGCGGCGGCTGCCGCACGCCCGTGATGAAGCACCGCGCCCGGATGTCCGGCTCGCCGTCCACGGTCGACGGCAGCGTCACCACCACCGCCGCGCCCGGGTCGAGATCCTGCCCCGTCCACCGCAGCGCGACCCGGCCCCGCCAGCCGTCGGCGGTGAGCAGGCTCGGCTCGCCGGCCTCCATGAAGGCCCACCCGAGCCACTCGGCCTCGACCTGCTCCGGCACGTCCACCACGGGCACCGGCGGCTCGACCGGCTCGCCGCCCTCCTCGCGGAGGATGCGGGCCTGCACGAGCACCTGCGCCGTGCCCTCGGCCGGCAGGGAGATCCGGCTCGGCTCGAGCCGCACCAGCCGCTCCTTGCGGCCGACGCCCTCGAGGAACAGCCGCTGCCGCTCGCCGTTGTCCAGGATCAGGGCGACGTTGGCCGACCGCGGACCGGACTGCTCGAGGGCCAGCCGCCCGAGCACCGTCACCGACTCGCCCGGCGCGATCGGATCCTCGTCGTACTCGACGCCCGCGCAGCCGCAGCTCGCCACCGCCCGCACGATCCGCACCGGCTCCGATCGCCGGTTGACGAGCTCGAACTCGTGGGCGAGCAGCACCTCGTCGCCCTGGATCAGCACGGTGCCGAAGTCGTGCGACGTTCCGCCCGCGAGCGGCAGCCGGCCCTGGGCCAGCCACCACCACGCCCCGCCGCCGACGACGGCGAAGAGGGTGATCACGACGAGGATCACGACCGCGGCCCGCCCGCGGGGCGCGGGGCGGCGCGGCCGGGGCCGCGGGGTGGCGGCGGC
>CAYLNM010000018.1:0-49138 GCA_964385045.1 uncultured Isosphaeraceae bacterium | reverse complement strand
GGGGGCGGGATCGGGGCCGGGGGGCCGGGGGGCCGCGGGGCCTGGAGGCCGCCGCACCGCCGCGCCGCACCGCAGGACGCCGCCGTGACGGACCGGGGGCCGGCCCCCGGCGAGCCCCGTCGCGTCTCAGGCCGCGCCCGCCGCGACCCGCACCGCCTCGTCCTCGCGCACCCGCCGGAACGCGGCCTCGACGTCGGGGTCGAGCAGGAAGAAGGTGACCCGCTCGATCCCCGGGGCGTCCGCCAGCGCCCGGCGCACCGCACGGATCGCCACCAGCGCGGCCCGCTCGGCCGGGTAGCCGAAGATCCCGCAGCTGATCGCGGGGAACGCGATCGTCCGCCCGCCGTGGTCGGCGGCGAGGTGGACCGCGTCCACGTGGGCCGAGGCGAGCAGCTCGGCCTCGCCCGCACCGCCGCCGGACCACCGGGGGCCGACCGCATGCACGACGTACCGGGCGGGCAGTCGGTAGGCCCGCGTGATCCGGGCGGAGCCGGTGGGACAGCGGCCGACCGATCGGCAGGCCTCCTCGAGCTCGGGGCCGGCGGCGCGGTGGATCGCGCCGCACACCCCACCGCCGGGGACGAGCCGCTCGTCGGCGGCGTTCACGATGACGTCGGTCGACACCGCGGTGATGTCACCGCGCCGGATCCGGATGCGATGCACGGCGGGCCTCCGATCCCGGGTCGTCGGGTGGGAGCCCACCGACCGCGGGCCCCGTGGTGCCCATCTTCACCCGCGGGGCGGAGACCACAAGCGGAATCGCCGGGGTTCGGGGCCGGCGCGGCGCATGGATGCGTCTGCAGTCGCCGATCGCGCACGCCCCGGCCGCCTCAGGCCGCATCGCGCCACGGCGTCAGCCAGCCGAGGAGCCGGGCCACGCGGGTCGCCCCCGCCAGGTCGCCGGCCTCGCGGGAGCGGGCGGCCTGGAACTCGGGGCAGGCCATGACCCGCTCGATCACCACGCGGGTGGCCTCCTCGCGGGTGGACTCGTCGGGAAAGCGGGTGCGAAGCGAGCCGAGCTCGCCGGCGTCGAGCCAGATGCCACCGCTCGCCGGGCACTCGTCGATCTCGACCGTCCCCTCGGGATCCGCGAACCGCCGCATCATCACGACCTCGGGATCGACCGGGCTCGCGAGCCGCGGCGTCGTGTCGACCGGGCGCCCGCCGGCCCGGAGCGACTCGATCCGGGCGACGAGCTCCGCCCCGGCCGACTCGGCCTCGTCGTCGAGCTTCGCGAGCTCGAAGGCGTCGAGCCAGCAGCCGCCGCAGGCCGGGCAGAGGTCGACGGCCACGCCGCCGAAGGTCTCGTGAAGCATCGACTGTCCGTCTCGGGGGCACTGCATCGGCGATCTCCGGAGCGGCGGGCCGTCCCGGTGTCGGTGACCCGCCACGCACGGCATCGGATGCCCGGTGCCCCGGTTCCGACCGGGCCCGCCGAGGGGGGGCGGCGGCGCCGCCGCCCGTCCGCGCCCAGCCTCGTCCCTTCCGCAGCCCGCGCCGCCGGACCCTTTCGGCAGGTCCGATCACGCCGCGCCGTCGTCCACCCGCGCTCCCGCGGCCCGCAGCGCAGCGATGGCGGCCTCGAGGCGGTCGGACCGCACCAGCAGCCAGTCGGTGTCGAAGGTGGACACCGCGAAGACGGGGACCGCCGCCCGGGCGAGGGCATCGCAGAGCCGGGCGAGGATCCCGACGAGGGCGAAGTCGAGCGGGCCCGCGACCGAGAGGGCGCGGAAGTCGTCCTCGACCGTGCCGGGGGCGGGGGCGGGGGCGTCGGCGTCGCCGGGCCGCGGCACTCGCGCGGCCGCGAGCACCAGGCTCGTCTCCTCGGCGGTGCGGACGACGGCGTGCAGCGGCTCGGGGCCGTGGCCGGGGTCCCCGGCGCCGGGCGGCCGCTCGGCCCACGCGGGCACCGCGGCGCCGGCCGGCAGCCGGACCACCGCCAGGGCACCGGGGTGCACGCGGAGCCTCAGGCCGGATGCGGCGTCCGGGGCGTCCGGGGCCTCGTGCCCCGGCGGTCCGGCGACCTCGCCGCCGTCGTCGCCCTCGCCGCCCGTCATCCCGCCGTCGCCGCGCGGGCGTCGGCCTCGATGATCGCGGCCAGCGTGCCGGCGTCGAGGTCGCGCGGCGAGCCCTGCCAGCGCACGATGCCGTCGCGGCTCATGACCAGCGCGTGCGGGATGCCGCGGACGCCGACGCTCCGCATCATCCGGCCGACCGGGTCCAGGGCGACGCCGACCGCCGGCGCGAAGCCGCCGGTCGCCGCCTCGATCCGCGTGAAGCCCTCCTCGAACTGCGGCCGCGGCTCGTTGGTCACCGCCACGAACGCGGCCTGCTCGCCGAAGGACTCGGCCAGCTCGTTGAGGTGCGGGATCGACGCGATGCACGGGCCGCACCACGTCGCCCAGAAGTCGATCACCACCACGCGGTCCCCGAGCGCCGGCGCGTCGGTGATCCACTCGTCCACGACGATCGCCGGTCCCGGGCGACCGCGGATGTCGGCCGCAGAGACCACGCGTCCGCTCCACTCGGGGTAGCCGAGCTCGACCTCGGCCGGCGGGAGGTCCGACGGCGGCGGCAGCTCCGCCCGGAGGAAGGGCCAGCCGATCATGGCCACCGCGATCGCGAGGGCGAGCCACGCGACGGCGCGGCCGGGACTCGTGCCCGGCGGGCGGGCGCCGGCCTCGGCCTCGGCCTCGGCGGTGGCGGCGGAGGCGGACCCGGGCGGCGGCCCTCCCGACGCGCCGCCCTCGGCGGCGGGAGCCGGATCCGCGGGACCGGGACCGGGGCCGGGGTCGGACGTCGGACGGGCCTCGGGATCGTTCATGGCCATGCGGGGGCGCTCCGGACGTGGGTTCGCGATGGAGAGGGTCGGCGGGCCCGGCGACGGGAGCGGGCCCCCGGGCGAACGCCGCGCCGCGGGCACGGTATTCCGGGTCCGAGCCTTCCATCGGCTCGGACCGGTGATAGCCTCTCCGGCTTCGCGCCGAGCGGCGCCCGGCGTCCCCTCCGCCGCCCGCCTCCCGCCTCGTCCTCCGCACCCCCGAGCTCCGCGGCCCCGCCGCCGGCGCCACGGATGCGGCCGCACCGGTCGCGGCCCCGCCCCCCGCCATGTCCGCCGACGATCGCCAGCCCGACCTCGATCGACCCGTCGGCGCCGACGCTCCGCCCGCGACGTCCGCCGCCGCGGCGGCGGCCGGGGACGGCGTCGCGGACGATCCCCACGCGTCCTCGGGCGTCCGGCGGCCCGACGGTCCGCGCGGCCCGCGCGGCCCCGCGGTCGTCCCCGAGGCGGCCGGCCGCCGCGTGGCCCCGGCCCCGGACGCCCTCGCCGCGATCGCCGCCGAGCCCGACCCGCGGATCCTCGCCCTCGGCCCCACCCGCGAGGTGTGGTCGCAGGCGTGGCCGACCGTGCTCACGATGACCTCGTTCACGGTGATGCAGTTCACCGACAAGCTGATGGTCGGGCAGGTCGGCCCGCTCGAGGTCGCGGCCCACGGCAACGGCGGCATCTGGTCGTTCACGCCGATCGCGGCGGTGATCGGCTTCCTCACCGTCGTGAACACCTTCGTGAGCCAGAACCTCGGGGCCGGCCGCCCGGAGCGCGGCCCGCGCTACGCCTGGGCCGCCCTGTGGCTCGCGGCGGCGGCGTGGCTCGCGCTGCTCGTGCCGCTCGCCCTGGCGATCCCGTCGATCTTCGCCGCGATGGCGTCGCTGCAGGAGGTCGGCGACCCGGACCGCCTCGTCGCCCTCCAGTCGTCCTACGCCCGCATCCTGCTGTTCGGCGCGATCATCACCCTCGCCGGGCGGGCGATGCACAACTTCTTCTTCGGCCTGCACCGGCCGCGCGTGATCACGCTCAGCGCGATCGTCGGCAACGTCGTGAACGTGCTCGCCAACTACGTCCTGATCTTCGGCGAGGACGGCCTGCCCGCCTTCGGCCTGCCGGGCGTGCCCGGCGTGCCGGCCCTCGGGCTCGCCGGAGCCGCCCTCGGCACGCTGGTGGGCACCGCGGTCGAGGTCACGATCCCGATGAGCGTCTTCCTCGGCCGGCGGATGCACACGGAGCTCCGCTCGCGGGCCCAGTGGCGGCCCGATCTCGGGGCGATGCGCGACCTGCTGCGGCTCGGCTGGCCCGCGGCGGTGCAGTACGTCAACGAGCTGACGTGCTGGGCGATCTTCATGACGCTGCTCGTGGGCCGCTTCGGCGAGCACCACATGACCGCGGGCTGGATCGCCCTGCAGTACATGCACCTGTCCTTCATGCCCGCGGTGGGCTTCTCCACCGCCACCAACGCGATCGTGGGGCGCTGGATCGGCGGCGGCCGTCCCGACATCGCCCTCGCCCGGGCGCGCCTGGCCCTGACGCTCGCGATCGTCTACATGACCGTCTGCGCGGTGCTGTTCGTGATCTTCCGGCACGAGCTGGTGTCGATCTTCGTCGGCGGCGAGGGCACCACGCCGGAGGCCCGGGCCGAGATCGTCGCGATCGGCGGCACGCTCCTGATCTGCGCCGCGGTGTTCCAGACCGCCGACGCGATCGGGATCGTCTACACCGGGGCCCTCCGCGGGGCGGGCGACACGATCTGGCCCGGCATCATGACCGCGATCCTGAGCTGGACGCTGATCGTCGGCGGCGGGCTGCTGCTCGTCACCTTCGCCCCCGGCCTCGAGTCGGTGGGGCCGTGGATCGCGGCCGCCGTCTACATCGCGGTGTACGCGGTCGCGATGAGCCTCCGCTTCGAGTCCGGCCGCTGGCGGTCGATCGACCTGCTCGGGCGGCGCGGGGGGCCCGCCGGTGCCGGCGGTCCCGGCGATCCCGGGGCCCCCGGCGGTCCCAGCGACCTCGCCGACCGGGACGGGCCGGGCGGGCCGGATGCCTTCGGCGAGGGCGGGACGGCGGTCGACCGCCGGAGGAGCCCGGGACCGGCGCCGCCGCCGGGGCCCGGCGAGCCGGCCGGCGAGCGCTGATCCGCCGCCGGAGCGCGACGCCGGGGCCCGCCCGCCCGGTCCGCCGGCCCGCGGCCGTCCCCCTTCGCCCGGCGATTCCGCGTCGGCTACACTGCTGGGTTCGTCCGCGTTCCCTTCCCCTCCCGGAGTCCGACCCCGTGTCCGACGTCCTCGACACCGTCATCGGCGGCGGCACCAGTGCCGTCCGCGACCCGAACGCCGCCCGCGAGCGCTACAAGGCCGGCCTCGAGGCCACCGCCTCGGGCGACCGCGACGCCGCGATCGCCGCGTTCTCCGACGCCTGGAACCTCGACGACGGGAACCCGGAGTACGGCTTCAAGCTCGCCTACCACCTCGACCTCGCGGGCGAGGAGGACCAGGCGCTGTCGCTGTACGAGCAGCTCTCGACGTTCGATCCGCCGCACGTCAACACGCTCATCAACCTCGCGATCACCTACGAGGATCGCGGCGACATCTCGATGGCGGAGAAGTGCCTGCGGCAGGTCCTCGACACCGACCCGAACCACGAGCGGGCGCGGCTGTTCATGAAGGACGTGCAGGCGTCCAAGGACATGTACTACGACGAGGAGAAGGCCCGCGACCTCGCGAAGCAGTCGGCCCTCCTCGACACCCCGGTGACCGACTTCGAGCTCTCCGTCCGGGCCCGGAACTGCCTTCGGAAGATGCAGATCCGCACCCTCGGCGACCTGCTCAAGATCACCGAGGCCGAGCTGCTCTCGTACAAGAACTTCGGCGAGACGTCGCTCGTCGAGATCAAGGCCATGCTCTCGTCCAAGGGCCTCAAGCTCGGACAGGGCGTCGAGGGCGGTCTCAGCCGCCAGCGCAAGGAGGTCTACGCCGAGCTCAAGGGCAAGGCGCCGGAGTCGGTCCTCAACAAGCCGATCTCGGTCCTCGACCTCACCGTGCGGTCCCGCAAGGCGCTCAACATGCTCAACATCCAGACCATCGGCGACCTCGCCACGCGGACGGAGGCCGAGCTGATGGGCGTCAAGAACTTCGGCCAGACCTCGCTCGACGAGATCAAGCAGAAGCTCTCCGAGCACGGACTGGACCTGCGGACGCTGCCGGCCTGAGCCCGGCCGCTCGCCGGTCTCGGCGGCCGCCACCCGCGGATCGCCGACGCTCCACCATGCATCCACGCACGGCCCGCGCTTCGGCGCGGGCCGTGTTCGTTCGGGCGCCGGGCGGCTCACGGCCCGCCCACGGCACGACCCGGACGCGGGACACTGCTCGCATGACCCCGGCTCCCGAACCCCCGCGCCGCGATCGGGCTCCGGACGCCCCGGACGCCCCGGACGGCCCGGACGGCCCGGTCGCCCCGGCCCTCCCGGGGGTCCCGGCCGCCCCCGCGTGGTCGCGTCGCCGCGTCCTGCTCGCCGGCCGAAGACTCGCGGCCGGCGGGCTCGGCGTCCTGGGGGCGGGCGGGCTCGGACTGCTCGGCGGATGCTGCGGCATGCTCGAGGACGAGGAGGCGGCCGGACCGGGCGACGGGGAGGCCGGGGACGGCTCCGTCGGCGCCGATCCGGCCGCCGGCCGACCGGTGCTGCCGCCGCCGCCGTCCGCGGAGCCGCGGGTGCGGGTGCGGATCGGCAGCCGCCCCCCGGGGGAGCCGGTGCGGATCGGCGAGCGGGGCGAGCGGATCGCGATCGCCGGCGGCGCGACGAGCCCCGGCGCGACGATGCTGCCGGGGGCGGACGGGGACGGACGCGGCACGCGCGGCCCCGGGCTCCCCGCGCCCGTCGAACTGCGGCACGACCGCCGCGGCTGGAGCTGGGTCGACGGCGAGGGCCGCACCGGCCGCGTCGCCGGCGAGACCATCGAGCTCGGGCGGCCCGTGGCGGCGGGCGATCCCCGCGGCGCGGACGGCGACCGTCGCGACGCCCCGGGGACCTCGGGCGGGCCAGGACGCCGCGGCGGCGGCCCCCGCGGCCTCGATGGCCCCCGCGGCCTCGATGGCCCCGGCGCGCCCGCGGTCCGGCCGGATCCGGCAGGCGACGTCGTCTGGGCGGGGGCGCGCTGGCCGGGACGCCTCCGGCTCGTTCCCGGCCGGCGGCGGGTGGACGTGGTGGCGGTGGTCCCGATGGAGGCGTACCTGCCGGGGGTGCTCGCGCGCGAGCTGATTCCCGGCTGGCGTCCGGCGACCTTCGAGGCGCAGGCGATCGCGGCCCGCTCGTTCGCGACCTTCGAGCTGCTCGACCGACCGGGCCGGCCGTGGGACGTGGAGTCGGACGAGCGGTCGCAGGTCTTCCGCGGCGTCACCGAGCTCGCGGCCGCCGGCGCCGCGGCCCGCGCGACGACGGGCGTCGTCCTGACCTACGCCGGCGGCGTGCTGCCCGGGTACTACTCCAGCACCTGCGGCGGAGTGGGCATGCCCGCGACGGCCGCCATCGGCCCCCGCCGGGCCAATGCGGTGCCGCCGCTGACCGGTCACGCGATCGGCGACTGCTGCGCGCGGGCCCCGCGATTCCGGTGGACGGCGGTGCGCACGCTCGAGCGGGTGCGGGAGCAGCTGGACCGATGGGGACGCACGGGTGGCCCCGAGGCCCTGACCACGCTCGGGCCGATCCGCGACCTGCAGGTCGCGACCCGGACCCCGGCCGGGCGGCCGCTCGCGCACCTGATCGTGCCGACGGCCGGCCCGCCCGTGCGAATCTCCGCCCCGGACCTGCGCCGAGCCCTCACGGAGGGGCGGCGCCGCACCGAGGATCCGGTCTGGTCGAGCTTCCTCGAGCCGGCGGTCGACCGCGACGGCGGGATGGTGCGGTTCGCGGGGCGCGGCTTCGGACACGGCGCCGGCCTGTGCCAGTACGGGGCCGAGGCGCTGGCGGCCGCGGGGCGGACCGCGGTCGAGATCCTCGCCGCGTACTACCCGGACGCCGAGCTCACGCGGACGTGGACGGCATCCACGACGGCATGAGCCGGCCGGCGTGACGGCTCGATCCCGCAGGAGCGCCGACGACGCCCGCCCGGGCCGCCGAGGACCCGGTGGCCCCGTCGTCGCCACGGCCGCCGAGCGCCGTCGCCGACGGGTCGCGCGAGCCGGGGCCGTCGCCGCGGCCGACGTCGCCTCCGCCCCCGCCGTCGCCCGATCCGTCGTCGTCCCCGATCCGGTACTCGACCGTCCCGGAACCGAGGTCCTGCACGAACTCCGGCTCGATGCCCCATCCCCGCACCATCGCGGCGGCATCCTGCCCGCTTCGCGCCATGACCTCACCGGCGAAGGGCCAGCCGTCGTCGCGTCGTCGTCCCGTGACCAGATAGTCCATCGAACCTCTCCCCTTCGCGACCCCGCGGGTCCGGACTCCGGTCCGCGCCCGAGGAGCATCGCTGCCGCGGCAGGGCCGCCGCGCGCACCCTACGTCGGCACCGGGGGGTCTCCAGCCACAGGCGGCCAAAACGCTCGGCACACCGGCCGCTGCGGGCACGATCAGGAGCGCGTTCTCGGACGCTGCGCCGAGGAACCCCGCCGATCGGCACGACGCGTGAACGACGGTGCGCCGATTCCGCGCCCCGGACGGGCGTCCAGGCCGCCATTCGGCCGCGCGGAGTCGCCCGGCGTCGCCCGCCGGGCAATCCGCCGACGCCCCGGTTCAGCCGCGCGCCGTCAGGACCGATATCGACCGGGACGCGGTCCGCGGGCCCCGCGGACGGCAGCACGCCGATGGGCCGCCATGCCGCGGCGCGGCCCCCGAGACCCGGCTTCGCGGCGGCGGTTCCGCCCCCTCCCCGGACATCCCCGCGATGGACGCTTCCGTCGACTGCAGCGTGGTGATCGTGAGCTGGAACACGCGCGAGCTGCTCGCCGCGTGCCTCGCGTCGATCCCGCGCGGCGGCCGCTCGAGGCTCGAGGTGATCGTCGTCGACAACGGCTCCGAGGACGGCTCGGCGGAGATGGCCGCGGAGCGGTTCCCGTGGATCCGGCTGATCCGCAACCGCGACAACCGCGGCTTCGCGGCCGCCAACAACCAGGGCTTCGCGATCGCCCGCGGCCGGCACGTCCTGCTGCTCAACAGCGATACCGAGATCCGCGACCCCGGGACGCTCGACCGGTGCGTGGACTGGCTCGACGCCCGGCCCGATGCGGCGGTACTCGGGGGCCGCGTCACCAATCCCGACGGCACCACGCAGCTCACCTGCTTCCGCGACCCGGGCCTGCTCGACCTCGCCCTGCTCGCCACCGGCCTGCACCGTCTGCGGCGCCCCGCGTGGCTCGCCCGCCTCGCGGGCCGCCAGCGGATGCTCGGGTGGGCCCGTGACGACGAGCGCGACGTCGACGTGGTCACCGGCTGCCACATGCTCGTGCGACGGTCGGCGATGGACGCCGTCGGCATGCTCGACGAGGCGTTCTTCTTCTACGGCGAGGAGGCGGACTGGTGCCGGCGCTTCCGCGCGGCCGGCTGGCGGGTCGTCTTCTCACCGCTCGGCGACGTGATGCACCACGGCGGCGCGAGCGCCCTGCGCATCTCGGGCGAGGCGGGACTCATGCTCGCCCGCGCGATCGTCCGGCTCGTTCGTACGCACGACGGACGGCTCGCGGGCCTCGCGGCGTGGACGATCCTGCTCGCCTCGCACCTCTGGCGGGCGCTGGCCTTCGGCGTCGCCGGCGCCTGCACGCTGGACCGCGGACGCCTGCGGCGGGCCCGCCGGGCGGCGGCGATCGCCGGCCGCTTCGGCGGCGCGTGGCCGGCGGTGCGGTGAGCCCGCGATGAGCCACGCCGCCTCGACGCCCCGCGCCGCCGTCGGCCGGCGCACGCGGATCGGACTCGCCTGGCAGTTCCTCGGCCGGGGCGGCGAGCAGGGCGTCCGTCTGCTCGCCTACCTCGTGCTCGCCCGACTCCTGCCCCCGGAGGACTTCGGCCTCGTCGGCATGGCCACGACGGGCCTCGCGGTCGCCGACGCGGTGGCGTTCGTGGGCACCGACCAGGCGGTGATGGCCCACCGCGACGGCCGTCGCCCGCGGTTCGTGGCGACGGCATGGTTCCTCGCGCTGGTCCGGGCCGTCCTGCTCGCGGCCGTGCTCGCCCTCCTCGCCGCGCCCCTCGCGCGGTGGTACGGACAGCCCGAGGCGACCGCGATCTTCCTCGCGGTGGCCCTCCAGCCGCTGCTGACCGCCCTCGCGCATCCCGGCGCCTTCGTCCCCCTCCGCGAGCTCCGCTTCGGGGCGTGGACCTCGACGCGGCTGATCGCGACCACCGTCGGCACCGCGGCCACGATCGCGCTCGCGATCGTGCTGCACAGCGTGTGGGCCCTCGTCCTCGGCCATCTCGCCACGACCGCGCTGGTCAGCCTCGCGAGCCACCTCGTCACGCCGCGGCGGCTGCGCGTCGCCCCGTGGCCGACGCGGCGGCACCTTCGGCGGCTCCTGCGGTTCTCCTCGGGGGCGGTGGGCATCCCGGTGCTCATCATGCTCATCCTGCAGGCTCCGGTGCTGCTGATCGGCCCGACGCTCGGACCGGCGGCGCTCGGCGTGTACCTGATGCTTCGCCGCCTGTGCGACACCGGCAAGCAGCTCGCGGTGCAGGCGGCGGGCATGGTGCTCGTGCCCGCGACCGCCGCGCTCGCCGGCGACCGGGCCCGACTCGAGTCGGCGTGGGCGCGCTCGATCCGCGCGACCGCCGTCCCCGCCTTCGGCGCGGCCGCCGTCCTCGGCTGGCTGGGCGGCGACCTGCCGGAGCTGGTGCTCGGCCCCGCCTTCCGGGGCGCGCCCGGCCTCCTCGCCGCGCTGGCCGCGGCGGGAGCGCTCGCCACGCTGCTGGGCATCGCCGGACCCTTCCTGTGGGGCCTGTCCCGCCCCGGCGACGACCGGTCCGCCCAGCTGGTGCGCTGCGTCGTGGTCCTCGGCGCCGGGCCCGTACTCCTCGCCCGCTTCGGTCCGACGGGACTCGCCGCGGCCACGGCCCTCGGCGCGGCGGGCGGCCTCGCGACCGCCGCCGTGCTGCTCCGCCGTCGCGCCGGCATCCGCCTGCGGACGACGAGCCTCGCCCTCGTGCCGGGACTCGTCCTGGCCGTCGCCATCCTCGGCGGCGGCACCCTCTTCGACCGACTGCTCGGCCCGCCGCCCGTCGCGCGACTCCTCGTCGCCGCCGGCATCACGGTGAACGTCGCGCTGGTGCTCGCCGGGCCGGCCGCGACCCGGCACGGCGTCCGCCTGCCGGGCCTCCCCCGCACCGCCACACCCCGCGTCGCCGACTCTCGTCCTCCCGCCCCCGGAGCCGCCACATGAGTCCCACCGCCCCGCCCGTCCATGATCCCGCGGCGCTCGAGCTCGTCACCGGTCGATGCGTCAGCTTCGGCCACCAGCTCGACGCGGTGCTGGCCCTCGCCCCGCGCTCGGTGCTCGAGGTCGGGGTCGGGGCAGGCGTCGTCTCCAACGCCCTGCGACACCTCGGCATCCCGCTGTGCACGCTCGACGTCGATCCGGCCCTCGAGCCGGACGTGCTCGCGTCGGTGGAGTCGATCCCCGCCGACGAGGGAACCTGGGACGTCGGGCTGTGCTGCCAGGTGCTGGAGCACCTGCCGTTCGACCGCCTCGGCCCGGCCCTGCGGGAGCTCCACCGCGTCACCGCCCGCGGCCTCGTCCTCAGCCTGCCCGACGTGACGATGGACCTCGAGCTGACCGTGCGGGCACCGCGGCTCGGGCTGCGCCGCCTCGCGGGCCGATCGCCGCTGCCGCGCCGCCGGGCCTTCCCGCGCACGCGTCTCGACACCATGGGCCACCACTGGGAGATCGGCTTCCGCGGCACGCCGCTCACCGCGGTGCAGTCCGTGATCGCCGTCGCCGGATGGCGCATCGAGCGCACCTGGCGGGTGCCCGAGGTTCCGTGGCACCGCTTCTTCCTCCTGCGGCACGCGGACCGGCCGGACCACTGACGTGCATGAACCGTCGTCGCATCCGGATTCCGGGGGCTCGGAGCCGCGCGGGCGGCGCGCCGCCGCCGCCGCGGCGCCGCTTGCGTCCGCCGCGCCGTTCCCGACCGGCGCGAGCCGCGGCGAGCGGCCGGACCGCCGGCTGGTGCTGCTGGCGTACTACTTCCCGCCGATGGGCGGCGCAGGGACCCAGCGCTCGGCCGCCTTCGCCCGGCACCTGCCCGAGCTCGGCTACGAGCCGGTGGTCGTCTGCGGCGGCGAGCTGCGGCCCGGCCCGCACACCATCGCCCACGACCCGACCCTGCTCGCCGGCCTGTCGCCGACGATGGCCGTCACCCGCGTGCCCGCGATCGAGCGGCAGCGCCCGGCGCGGGGGGATCGATGGCATCCCGCCCGGCTCGTCGTCTCGGCCCGCGAGCTCGCCTGGGCCCGCCGGGCCGCCGACGCCGCCGTCTTCGCCGCCCGTCGCCACGACGCGACCGCGATCCTCGTGAGTGCGTCTCCCTGGGCCTGCGGCCTCGCGGTGAGGGACCTCCGCCGGCGCTCGGGCCGGCCGGTGGTGCTCGACCTCCGCGACCCGTGGGCCCTCGATGGCTGGCGGGCCTTCCGCACGCCCCTGCACCGCCGACTCGACCGCGCGCTGATGCGGCGCAGCCTGCGGGCCGCGGACCTGGTCGTGGCCAACTGCCCCCGGGCCGCCGCCGCCTACCGCGCGCTCGCCGGACTGCCCGCCGACCGCGTGGTGACGATCCCCAACGGCTTCGAGACGGCCGAGTTCCCCGCCCGCCGCCGGCACGTCCGCACCGCCAGACCCGCCGATCCCGCGGCGCCGTTCCGCATCGTGCACATGGGCACGCTGCACGATCCCGATCCCCGCACCGCGCGCCGCGGTCCCTTCGCGGGCGACCGCCTCGCCCACCACCTCCGGTCGGGCCGCACGCTCCTTCGCGCCGCGGGCCGGCTGCGACGCGAGCGACCGGACCTCGCCGAGCGGCTCCGCCTGGTCTTCCACGGCCAGGTGCACCCCGGGCACGAGACGCTCGCCGAGACGGAGGGGATCGCCGACCTGATCGAGCACCACGGGTACGTCGACCACGACCGGGTGCCGGAGATCCTCAGCCACGCCGACGCGATCCTCGTGCCGCTCCACGGGGTGGAGCCGGGGGCCGAGGCGCTGGTCGTGCCGGGCAAGCTCTACGAGGCCCTCGCGAGCGGGCGCCCGGTCCTCGGGACCCTCCCCGCCGGCGACGCGCGGCGGCTCGTGCGACTGGCCGGCGGGGACGGGCGGGCGTTCGATCCCGACGACGAGACGGGAACCGCCGAGGCGCTCGCCCAGTGGCTCGAGGCGGCGGCGGCGGGCTGGCGTCCCGAGGGCGCCCCCCGGGAGCTGCTCGCCCCGTTCAGCCGGCGGCGGCTCGCCGAGCGGCTCGCCCGCGCGATCGACGCCCTCGACGGACGCGGGACGATGCCCGCCGACGACCCGTGGATGGAGCTGGCCGAGAACGTCTCGCGGGTCGACGGGGGCACCGCGATCGCGACCATCGCCGCCGACGAGACCGGCGGCGACGCCGTCGGGCCCGGGACGGCTGACGATCGCCCGCGGCACGCCGCCTGATCGACCATGATGGGGCGATGGCCCCCTCCGACGCCTGCCCGGTCGATCCCGCGCCGCGGCCCCGGTCCACCCCCGCTCCCCCGGCGCCCCCGACTCCGGCCCCGGCACCCCCGACCCCGCCCGCGGCGCTCCGCACCGCGCTGCTGACGCTGCTCGCCCTCGCGGCCTTCGCCGCGAACTCGCTGCTCTGCCGCGCCGCCCTCGCCGAGCGACTGGTGGATCCCGCCGCCTTCACCGCGGTCCGCATCGCCTCCGGCGCGCTGGTGCTCGTGGTCCTGGTGCGACTGCGGCGGCGGAGTGCGACGCGGGCCGCGACCCCGGACGCCGCCCCGGACGCGGCCCCGGACGCCGTCCCCGACGCAGCCCGCGCCCGCCGGCGCGACCCCGCCGCCGCGGCCCTGCTCTTCGTCTACGCGGCCGGCTTCTCCTACGCGTACCTCGCCCTCGGGGCCGGCACGGGCGCCCTGCTGCTCTTCGGGTCGGTGCAGGTGGCGATGTTCGCGACGTCGATCGCCTCCGGAGCGCGGCCGCGTCCCGTCGAGTGGGGCGGCCTGCTCGTCGCCCTCGCCGGCCTCACCTGGCTGGTCGCCCCCGGCCTCACCGCCCCGCCGCCGCTGGCGGCCGGGCTCATGGTCGCGGCCGGCCTCGCGTGGGGCGGCTACACGCTCCGCGGACGGGGGGCCCGGGACCCCGTCGCCCGCACGGCGGACAACTTCGCCGGCGCGGTGCCGGCGGCCGCGGCGCTGCTGCTGGGGCACGCCCTCGTCGACGGCCTCCACGCCGCCCCCGCGGGGCTCGGGCTGGCGATCGCCTCCGGGGCGGTCACCTCGGGACTCGGGTACGTGATCTGGTACGCCGCGCTGCCCGGACTCACCGCGGTCCGGGCGTCGCTGGTGCAGCTCTCGGTCCCCGTGCTGACCACGCTCGCGGCCGTGCCCCTGCTCGGCGAGCCGATCACCGCCCGGCTGCTCGTCGGCGGCGGCCTCGTCGTCGGCGGCATCGCGGCCGCGATCCTCGGCCGCCGCTGATCGGCGGGCCGAGGGGCGCCGCGCGTGGGACGCGGGCGGGACGCCGCGCCCGGACTCACACGGGCCGGAACAGCGGACGGCGCGACGGGCCCCGACCGGGATCGCCGCCGTCGCGGGCCGTCCCGATGGGCAGCGTCCACGGCCAGTGCGGCCGCGGCGCCGCCGGCTCGGTCGGCGGGACGGCGCCGGCCCCGGAAGCGCCGGCGCCGGTCCCGTCGTCCGTGCCCGGCCCCGAGCCGGCCGCCGCGACCGGCGCCCCCCGGGCGCCCGCGACGAGCTCGTCCGGCTCCTCCTCGCGCCGCCGCACCCGCACCGTCGCCTGGCCCGCGACCACGGCCACCGAGCCCGCCAGCGCGAACGACAGGTACTGGACGTTGCGCATGTGGCCGAAGTAGGAGGTCGCGAAGTACGCCGCCGCATGGCAGGTGATGGTGGCTCCGATGCACCAGGCGATCCAGGCGCGGCGGAGGCGCTCGCCGCGGGCCGCGGCGGTCGTCGCGGTCGGCGCCTGCTCCGCCGATCGCACCGCCCGGCCCACGAGGAGGAAGGCGGTCACGAGGATCGCGATGAACAGCGCCAGTCGTCCGATGCCGCCGTTGATCCCCTCGGTCACGTACTGGTTCGTGACGTCGGTGAAGCTGATCCACGTCAGCCACCCCGCGCTCTCGCGGGTGCCGATGAGGAGCCAGTCCGACCAGTTGGTGATGAACAGATCGATGATCAGGTAGCGCCACCACCCGGTGGAGCCGGGGAAGACGTTGATCCGCGCGAAGAGGTGCCAGATCGGGCCCACCATCAGGAAGTGCAGGACGACCATCCCCACCACGGTCGAGCCGCGAAGCCAGGGCACCGCCCACCGCACCGGGAACAGCAGCATGGAGCCCATCGCCACCAGGGCCACGATCGCCGGAGTGCTCGAGGACGAGCACCACACGATGGTCGCGCAGGCCAGGATGCCGGCGACGGTGACCGCGATCGACTCGGCGTTCCGTCGGACGCCGGCCGCGACGATGGGGATGAGCACCGCCCAGAAGGTCCCGGCGATGATCGGGTGCGGCTGGGCTCCCTGGGCCCGGAAGCGGCCGTAGCGCTCCAGCGTCTGCTCCGGCACGCCGCCGAGCAGACTGAAGGCGTTGTGCCCGGTCAGCCGCTCGTGCAGCATCGCCCCCGCCACCGGGATCGACACCAGCGCGATCTGGCGCGACAGGGCGACGAACGCGTCGAGGTCGCGCACCACGGCCCGGACGAGGACGTAGGTCCCGAGGGCGTCGAGGGTGAATCCGAGCTTGTAGCCGATGGAGGCCGGGTTCGGATAGAGCAGCACGTAGGCGGCCGACGCCACGCCCACCCACGTCACCATCAGCCGATCGAGCACGTTGATCCGCAGCCCCCGGAGCTCGCCGTAGACGACCACCCGAAGCAGTCCCGCCAGGATGACGATCCGCAGGAAGGTGAAGTCGAGGTCGGCGAAGACGAGCCGCTGCGCCGGGGCGATCATGCACGCGATCAGGAGCACCGGCAGCAGGACGCCCCGCCGGGGCACCAGGAAGATCGCCAGCAGCGATGCGGCCAGGAACGCCAGCCCGAGGGGATGGACGGTCGTGACGTCGTGGTAGTCCTTGGCGAAGCTGAACTGCTCGAGCATGGCGGCCTGTCCTCGTGCGTGCGATCGGCCGGTGGCCCCGACCCGATAAGTCCGCCGCGGATGATCGGTCCCTCGCGAGCCTCGGAGTTCGGGTCGTGCGGTCTGTGCCGGCGATGCGCGGGGCGCGCGGTGGGGCGCCTCAGGTGCCGCCGCCGACGCCGTCGGCCGCGACCCGTCCCGCCACCGCCGGCGGCAGGCCCGCCACCGATCCGGCGAGCTCCTCCCGCATCGGCCGGGGCATGCTCCAGCGGCCGAGCGACGGGGCCGTCCCCCGCCGCAGGCGCCGGGCCACGCGGCGGTGCGCGGCGACGATCCGCCGCCGCACCGCGTTGCCCGCGGTCGTGCGCTGCAGCGTGGCCGCCGGCGTCGGGATGACGTGCTCGAACATCCCTCCCCAGCGTTCGAGCATCCAGTCCGCCGCTTCCCGGAAGGCGGGGTCGATCCGTCCGCTGGACAGGTGGACCACCGGCGCGTCGAGCACCGCCGCGTCGCGGCCCGCGAGGCGGGCGCGGATCGCCAGGTCGGTCCCGTAGCAGTGGAAGCCGGGAACCCGCGGGTCGAACCGCAGCCCCGCGTCGCGGTCCACCAGCAGCAGGTGCTCGTCGAGGGCGATGACGCGGGCCGGGGGGCGCCCCCACCGGCACGGCCCGTTCGGATCGCGGACGGCGCCGACGAACCGGCCGCTCTGCTGGACGCCCACCGTCCCCCAGACCGCCGGTGACGGGTCGCGCGGATCCCGCGCCCGCAACGCGGCGATCGAGGTCTCGGCCCGCGCGAACCACCGCGGCGGCAGCACCACGTCCTGGTGCACGATCAGCGCCCATCGGTGACGCGCCGCGTCGAGGGCCGCGTTGAGCCCGCGGGCGGCGTTCCAGCCGCGGCGGTCGCAGTCGACGGCGATCACCTGCAGGGCGACGTCCGCCGCCTCGGCCGCGGTGCGGGCGGCCTGCACGCAGCAGCGGTGCAGGGCCTGGTCGTTGACGAGGCTCACGAGCGACACCGCGGCGAGCCGCCGGGCCAAGCCCGCGCGATCGGCGTCCGCGGTCGCTCGCGGCTCCCGGGCCGGATCGGTGGCCGGATCCCCGCCGCTCATGCCGCCGCGTCGTCCGTCGCCGGTCGCCGGGCGAGGCAGGTGATCGAGGCGCACCAGTCGGTGCCCATGAGCCGGTGCCAGCGGGCGAGGAACGTGCGGTGCACCCAGCGCGTGCGGGCCGACCCGAGGGCGACGCGGGTCATGTCGACGACGTCGAGCCCCACCGTGCGACACGCCGCGGCGAGGTCGCGGTAGGTGTACGCGGTGCGGTGGGTGAACTCCATCTGGTAGTACGGCACGATGCAGTTGGGCACGCTCACGAGCACGTGCCCGCCGGGCCGGCACGCCCGGACGCAGTCGCGGAGGATGCCGATGCCAACGTCCTCGGCCACGTGCTCGAGCACCTCGGTGCAGCTCACGAGGTCGAACGTCCGGTCGACCTCGGCGAAGTCGTGGTAGTCGTGCGGGAGCGTGCGATCGACGTCCAGGCTGCGGTACTCGATGCCGGGGAAGCGCTGGCCGAGCGTCCGCGCGTGGCGGCGGTCGGTGGCCCCGACGTCGAGGACGTCGGCGGGCGTCGTCCCGGCCGGCAGGGAGCCCAGGACGTCGAAGTGGCTGGTCGTGACCCGCAGGTCCCACAGCAGCGGCCACCGCTCGGCGATCGCCCTCCGGTGGCGGGCGAAGACGAGCCACGGGATGCCGGCGGCGGTGGTCTCGACGCTGCGGTCATCGGCGGTCCCGCCATCCGGCGCGGGAGGGGCCGGGGCGGTCGCGACCGCGCCGCCCGCGTCCGCGGGCTCGCCGGACGTGCTCTTCACTTCCATGAGATGGTCCATCGGTGTCTCCGCCGGGTGCATCGGTCCGTTCCGGACCCGCCTTCACCACCGGCGCCGCCGGATCGACCCGCACGCGGGCCCCGACCGGCCCTTCCCGCGGCGGCTACCGTGGTGGCATGACCCAGCACGACCCCGCCCGACCGACCTCGCGCATCCGCTGCGCGTCCCCGATCGCCGCCGTCGCGCTCGCCCTGCTCTCCGCCGGCTGCGCCACCACCGGGGGCGGCGGGACGGCCGAGGCCGAACCCGCCGCCCCGATGTTCCCACCCACCCCGCCGGCGGTCGCCTGGTCCGGCGAGCCCCGCGACCTGCCGCTGCTCGACGGCGCGACCGGCGAGCCCCTGACCTGGGATGAGCTGATGGCCCGGGTGGCCGAGGCCGACGCGGTGATCGTGGGCGAGCAGCACGACGACGCGGCCGGCCACGCCTGGCAGGCCGCCCTCGTCGGCGACGCGATCGCGGCCCGCGGCGGCGGCACGCTCGCCCTCGAGATGCTCGAGCGGGACGAGCAGCCCATCGTCGACGACTGGATGGACGGGATCATCGACCGGGACGCGCTCGCCGGCCTCACGAACAGCGCCTCGTGGGCGGGCGAGGACTCGTGGGAGCTGTGGTACCAGCCGATCCTCGACGCGGCCCGCGACGCCGGCGGCCGGGTGATCGCGGCCAACGCCCCCCGCCGCTACGTCCGCCTCGCCCGCACCGACGGGTTCGATCCGCTCGACGCCCTGCCCGCTCCCCGCCGCGGCTTCGTCGCCCTGCCGGCCGAGGACGTCGACGACTCGGGCTACTTCGGCCGCTTCGTGGACGTGATGAGCGGCCACATGACGCAGGAGGGCGCCGGGCCCGACGAGGCCGCCCTCGCCCGCATGCGGGCGACCTTCCGCGCCCAGCGGACCTGGGACTCCACGATGGCCGACTCGGTGGCCCGGGCCCTCGGCCGCGGCTCGCCGCTGGTGCTGCTGATGATCGGGCAGTTCCACTCGGACTTCGAGGGGGCGACGGTGCTGGAGCTGCGGCACCGGGCGCCGGACGCCCGCGTACTGACGATCTCGATGCAGCGGCGCGACGGGGCGGCGCTCGCCGAGGAGGACCAGGGGCGGGCCGACGTGATCGTGCACACCGGGGCCCGCGTGCCGCGGGTGGCGGCGCGGTGAGCCGCGAGATCGGCGGCACGGCGGGCGGACCGACGGCGGAGCCCACGCTCGCCGCCGAGAAGGTGGCCCAGGCGGTGGACGTCCTCGAGGAGCTCGGGGTCGACTGCTGGCTCACCTTCGTCCGCGAGACGACCGAGAGCGGCGACCCCGTCCTGCCGCTGATCCTCGGCCAGGAGCTGACCTGGCCCAGCGCCCTGATCGTGACGCGGCGCGGCCTCGGCGGCGACCGCATCGCGATCGTCGGCCGCTACGAGGACGACAGCGTGGCCCGCTCGGGAGCGTGGCCGGAGATCGTGGCGTACGTCGAGGGCGTCAGCGGCCCGCTCCGCACCGTGCTCGACCGGCTCGACCCCGCGTCGATCGCGGTCAACACCTCGGTGAACGACGTGAAGGCCGACGGCCTGACCCACGGGATGTGGGAGCTGCTGCACCGGTACCTCGCGGGCACGCCGTTCGCCGAGCGGCTCACCAGCGCCGAGCGCGTGATCGCGGCGGTGCGCGGGCGCAAGACGCCGCGGGAGCTCGAGCGGATCCGCGGGGCGGTCGCGGTCACGGACGAGATCTACCGCGCGGTCGCGGCCAGCGTGCGGCCCGGCATGAGCGAGCTCGCGGTGAGCGGGCTGATGCACGGGCTCGCGGACGAGCGCGGCGTGCCCACCGCGTGGGACCGCGCCCAGTGCCCCATCGTCACCACCGGCCCCGACTCGAGCGTCGGCCACGCCCTGCCCTCCGCGGAGCTGGTGGTGCGGCCGGGCATGGTCTTCCACCTCGACTTCGGCGTGATCGCCGAGGGCTACTGCTCCGACGTGCAGCGGTCGTGGTACGTGCCGTCGCCCGAGGCCCCGGAGCCGAGCGCGTCGATCGCGGACGCCTTCGACGCGGTGCGGGCCTCGATCCTCGCCGCGAAGGCGGCGCTGCGGCCGGGGGTCCCGCTCTGGACGGTGGACGAGGCGGCCCGGTCCACGCTCGTCGGCCACGGGTACCCGGAGTACGCCCACGGCACCGGCCACCAGGTCGGCCGGGCGGCCCACGACGGCGGCGGGCTCGCCTGCCCGCGGTGGGAGCGCTACGGCGACGCGCCGCTCATGCGGGCGGAGGTCGGGCAGGTCTTCACGCTCGAGCTGGGCGTGGAGCACCCGGACGCCGGCTACGTCGCCCTCGAGGAGATGGTCCGCGTGACGGAGGACGGCTGCGACTGGCTCACCCGGCCGCAGGACTCGCTCTGGCGGCTGGGGGAGCCGCGGGAGCACGTATGCTGAGTCGACGTCGGCCCGGTGACGACGGAGGACCCCCGACGATGAAGCGACTGCACGTCCGTGTCGACGACGACGATCACGCCCGGTTCGTCGCGGCCGCGCGACGACGCGGCGTCGAACTCCCGGACTGGGTGCGCGAGTCGCTTCGGGCCGCGTCGCGCCACGAGGCGAGGCTCGCGGCGATTGGAAGCGCCGCCCGCCACGCGTTCCCCGCCCCCGACATCGATCGCATGCTGGCGGAGATCGACCGCGGGCGTGACGCCGGCCACTCGGCCTGAGGCCTCCCGAGCCGCCCGGCGGGCGGAAGACCACTCACCCCGCCGTCATGCGCCGCAGCCGGTCGCGCACCGCCGCCCACGCCGGGTCGTCGGCGTCGCCGGGCAGCACCAGCAGCAGTCCCGCGCCCCCGCCCGCCGCCGCCCACGCGTCGGCCTCCCGCACCGCCGCGTAGAGCCCGCGGGCGAGCCCGTCGGGATCGTCGGGCAGCGGGAACGCGCGGTGCGGGGCGCCCACCGGGCCGTCGGCCCCGCCCACCGCCGCGAGGTCCGCCTCCCGTCCCACCACCGCCCGCGGGCCGTCCGCCGCCGCCAGCCGCGTCGCCAGGTCCGCCACGCCCGTCGCCGTCGCCGCGTGCCGCGGGGCGTAGTGCCGCTCGCGGGTCCCGGGACTCGCCCCCTGCCGCAGCACCGGGGCCTCGTCCACGTCGCCGAGGACGGCGGCGAGGTCGGCCGCGGTGATCGAGCCCGGCCGCAGGACGCGCGGCGGGATCGTCGTGAGATCCAGCACCGTCGACTCCACGCCCACGTCGCACGGCCCGCCGTCGAGGACGAGCAGGTCCGCCTCCGGGAACTCGGCCTGCACGTGCGCCGCGGTCGTCGGCGAGACGTGGCCCGAGACGTTGGCCGAGGGCGCGCTCACCGGCCCGTCGAACGCCCGCAGCAGGGCGAGGGCCACCGGGTGCCGCGGGCACCGCACCGCCACCGTGTCGCGTCCCGCACTGGCCGAAGCCGGCACGTCCTCCGACCGCGGCAGGACGAGGGTCAGCGGCCCGGGCCAGAACGCGCCCGCGAGGTCGGTCACCCGTGGGTCGGCCGCCGCCGCCGGCTCCACCACCGCCGAGAGCGTGCTCGCGTCACCGCGCGGCACGTGCACGATGAGCGGGTTGTCGGCCGGGCGACCCTTGAGCGCGTAGACCGCGTCGATCGCGGACGCATCGAGCGTCGCCGCCCCGAGCCCGTAGACGGTCTCGGTCGGGAACGCGACGAGGCGCCCGCCCTGCAGCCGGGCCGCCGCCTCGGCCACCGCCGCGTCGTCCACGCGTCCGCCGGCGCCCAGCGCCGGCCGCACCTCAGTCATCGCCCGTCGTCATCGGGCCGACGCCGGGCTCGGTCCCCGGCGGATCGAACACGATGCCGTATCGGTCGAGGCTGCCGCCCGTCGCCCGCGCGAGGGCGGCGATCGCCTGCCGGTAGCGCACCTGGGCGTCGAACTCCTGCACGCGGGCGGTGGCGAGCGTCTCCTGCCGCTGGAACTCCAGGTTCAGGAACTCCGGCGTCAGGCCCGCGAGCGTCTCCTTCTCCACCAGCAGGGCCCGCAGGTTCTCCGCCTGGGCGACGCGGAAGCTGCGGGTGGCCTGGATCAGGTCGTATCCCGTCTCGACGTCGCGGAGGGCGGACTTCACGTCCTGCACCACCCCCTGCAGCACCTCGCGGTAGCGGGCGAGCGTCTGGGCCCGGATCAGCCGGGCCTGCCGGGCGATCGCCCGGGGGCCGCGATTGCCCACCGGCATCTCGAACCGCAGGCCGAGCAGGTACTCGACGAACTGGTCGTCGACCACGCTCTCGAGCGACTCGTCCCACGAGTCGCCGAGACTGCGCCACGAGACCTGCGCCGAGAGGTCGAGCCGCGGAAGCACGCCGTTGTCCGCCACCTGGCGGTTGATCGTGGCGTCGTCGACCGACAGCAGCGTCTGCCGGATCTCGGGCCGGCGATCGACCGCCTCGACCACGAGGTCGCGGTAGCTGAAGGTGAAGGGGCTCGAGTCGAGCGTGATCGCCGGGCGGATGAGGGCGGTCGAGCCGACGGTGAGCTCGGCGTCGTTGAGCAGGAGCTTGAGCCGGTCGCTCGCCGCCTGCACCGATCGCCGCGCCCGCAGGACGTCGGCCTGCCGCTGCTCGACCCGCGCGACCGCGTCGGCGAACTGGGCGTCGCGGGCGTCGAAGGCCCGCCGCTGGTCGAGGACGTCGCGCACCTGCACGCCGACCCCCACGAGCCACTGGCTCACCTCGAGGCGTCGCCACGCGAGGACGAGGTCGTAGTACGCCTCCTCGACCTGCCGCGCCACGTCGAGCATCGTCTGCTCGAGCCGGGCCACCGACCGCTGCCGCTGGTTGCGGGCGAGCCGGATCTCGGCCCGGTTCACGTCGCGGCCGAAGCCGCGGAGCAGGGGCTGCTCGAAGCCGATCAGGGCCCGCGACTCGTACGCGGGATCCGGCGACGTGCCGACGCCGGGCGTGCGGTTGTTGGTGACGTCGAGGCCGAGCTCGAGGCGCAGCGAGCCGCCGAAGTCGAACCGCTTGTCGAGGCCGGTGGCGAAGCGGTACGCGCGGCTCGCGTTCACCGCCGGCGTGACGGGGGTGCCGGCGATCGTCCGGACGACGGCGGGACGGTCGGTCTCGGCCGTGCTGGCCTCGCCGTAGAGGAGCCAGTCGAAGACCGCCTCCGCGTCGATCACCGACTCGGCGTCGATGGCCGGCTGCAGGCGGACCTGCTGCACGCCGAGGTTGCTCGTCACCGCCCGGAGCACCGCGGTCTCGAGGTCGAGCTCGACCACCGACTGGGCGCCGCCGAGCAGGTCCTCGCCCAGGGTGTCGGCGTCGACCGTCTCCCCGGTCTCCCCGCCCGCGGGGGTGAGCTCCTCGAGCCGCTCCCGCCGCTCGGCGAGGGTCTCCTCGACCCGACTCGGCTCGTAGTCCGTCGTCCGCGGCTGCAGGTCGGTCCGGGCCTCGCGGATCTCCCGCTCGATCGCCGCCTCCATCACGCGGGCGACGGGCTCGCCGCCGGGGCCGTCGAGCGGGGAGCGGCAGCCGCCGAGCGGCGCGATCGCACCGGTGGCGGCGGCGAGGGCGAGCAGGACGGCGCGCGAGCCGGCGCGGGCCGGCTCGGGGGCGGACGGGTGAGGGCGGCTCATGGCGAGGAGGGTACGTCGACCCCACGGGACCGGCCACCGAGGGGCCGGCGGCGCGGGGGCCGCCCGCGACATCCCGGCGCCAGGACCGCGACAGTCTGTCCACCGCACCGGCGATCGTGCCGGAGGCGGCGACGACGCTCCGGGGCCCCGCGGTGCGCATGCCGCGCGGCGGGGCGCGGCAACGGCGCGGGCCCCCCCTCGATGCCGCGCGCACCGCGGATATGCTGCGGAGTGGAGCGACACGGCCGTCGCTTCCGCGGCGGCACGCCCGCCGCGACCCCGGAACCGCGCCGCGTCCGATCGCGTGCGGCGGACGGCGCCCCGGCCCGCCTCCCGGCGACGGCCGGGACCTCCCCGCCCGGATGCCCGGCGCCACGGATGGGACCGATCCGATGACCACCCGCCGCCGCCCGACCTTCCGCCCGCTCGTCTCGCTCGTGCCCGTCGCCCTCGCGGGCGCGATCGTTGCGCCCGCGGCCCTCCCGCCGCTGACCGCGACGGCGTTCGCCCGCCAGGCGGCCGAGGCCCCCGACCGCACCTTCATGCGGCTCACCGAGCCCGCGATGGTCCGGTCGGGCCCGGACCGCAGCTACTACCACTTCCTCGAGCTCGCCGCGGGCGACGTCGTCGAGGTGCTGCAGGAGCGGGGCTCGTACGCGGTCATCCGGACCGAGGGCCCGCGGTTCGCCGCCGGCTTCGCCCTGCTGCGGGTGCGGGACGGCGAGACGGGCCACTTCGAGGTCGTCGGCCCCGAGCGGACCGAGCCCACCGGCCGCCGCGTCCGCACCGGCGTGGTCCGCGACGACCTGATGCTCTTCTACCCCAACGTCTCGGACGAGAATCTCGGCCGCAGCTGGCGCACCATCCGCCGGCTGGGCCCCGGGACCGAGGTGCCGGTGATCGGCGGACCGATCGACGCCGAGGGCGTGACGTTCCACCGCGTGGCCCTTCCCGACGACGCCCGGGCGTTCGTGCCGACGGCCGCCCTCGAGCCCGCCTCGGCCGAGGAGGCCGCGGACTACCTCGCGTGGGAGGCCGACCCCGCGGCGTGGCTGGCCGCCCGGCGGACCGAGGCCGAGGCCCGCGAGCAGGCCCGCCTCGCGGCGGAGCGAGCGGCCCAGGCCGAGGCCGAGGCGGCGGCGGCCGCGGCGGCCGCGGCGGCCGCGGAGGCCGAGCGGCTCGCCGGCGCTGACGACGATCCCTCGAACGCGGCGACCGGCGACGCCGACGAGCCGGCCACCCCGGTGGCGGTGCCCGAGCGGCGCCTGGACCTCGGGGATGCGGCGACGAACGCCGGGGCCGGCCGGGACGCCGCAGTCGAGGAGTCCGACGCGGGCACCATCGAGATGGGCCGCGACCGCGGACCCGCCGGTGACGATCCGGCGACGGCCGATCGGGGCGACGCATCCGGCGACACCGAAGCCGACCCGGCGGATGCCGCGGCGGATGCCGCGGAAGGCGAGGGTGAGGGCGAGGGCGCCGACGCTGGGGCCTCCGACGCCTCCCAGACCGGCGAGCCCTCGGGCTCCGAGGCGGTGGCCGAGCTGCCGCCGGCCGAGCGGCTCGAGGCGCTCGAGCAGGCCTTCGACCTCCTGCAGCGGGAGGATGCCCGCCGGGCCGAGGTGCTGCCCCTCGCCCGCCTCTACCGGGCGTTCGCCACCGACCGGTCCACGGAGGACGCGGACCTCGCGGCGTTCGCGACCACGCGGGCCCGCCAGCTCGAGCTCTGGGCCCGGCTGCAGGCGCAGCAGGAGCGGATCGAGGCCCTTCGCCGCGAGGTGTCGGACACCGACGCCGCCCTCGCGAACGCCGCCCGCACCATCCAGGTCGAGCTCGGCTTCAACGCCGTGGGCCGCCTCGCGGGCTCGCGGATCTTCGATGGCCGCCGCCTCCCGCAGCTGCTCCGGCTCGAGGCCCTCGAGTCGAGCCGCACCCTCGCGTACGTCCGCGGTCCGGAGTCGCTGGCGCTCGGGAGCCACGTGGGCGAGATCGTCGGCCTCGTCGGCGAACGGACCTACGACCCCGGCCTGCAGCTCGACGTGATCGACGTCACCGCGGTGCGGCCGGTCCGGATCGACGTGGCCGAGCCGGGTGACGCGGCCGGCGACGCGGACGCGGGATGATCCGGCGGCGACGAGTGCTACACTCGAACCGACCGGGGCGTTAGCTCAATTGGGAGAGCGCCGCCTTTGCAAGGCGGAGGTTGTCGGTTCGAGCCCGATACGCTCCATGGCGCACCGCCGGCCGCGGATCCCGAGACGGGGGCCGCGGCCGGCGTCGTTCGGGGGCGGGACGTCGCCGCGCCCGGGCAGTCGGCGGGTCGGGCCCCCGCCCACCACCCCGGCGTCCGGCTCAGCCGCGCGACGCAGGCGGCGGATCCTGCGGGGGCGGATCCTCGGCGGGCGCCGCGTCCGCCTCCTTGTCCTCGTCGTCGCTGAAGCGGAGGAACGGCACCGCGCTGTCGATGCTGGAGATCGTGCGGCGCAGGGCCGCGAGGTGCTGATCGATCTTCTGCAGCGAGGTGGCGATCGAGCCGAGGGTCTGCAGCCGCTCGAGGTTCGGCAGCGGCTCGAGCTGCGGCGTGATGGCCGACAGCTCGCGATCGATCGACGTCAGGTCCGCGTCGATCGAGGTGAGCCGCTCGTCGACCTCGCCGAGGCGGGTGTCGACACGGTCGAGGCTGTCGTTGACGCGGACGAGCTCGTCGCGGATCTCGCCGACGATGCAGCCGGGCATGAGCGGGACGGCGAGGAGCATGCCGGTGACCGCGAGCCGGCGACGCGTGCGATTCGAGAAGCAGGTCATGGACGGGGCTCCGGGGACGGGACGGGCCGCAGCCTAGCGGCACGGAGCGCGGGCGCCCCACCCCTGCCCGATCAGACCCGTCCCGCGGCCCGCCCCGGCCCGGGGCCCGTCCCGCCGCGCCGGCCTGCTGGCTCCCGGCTCCCGACTCCCGACTCCCGGCTCCCGGCTCCCGGGACACCGGCGGCCGGCGGCCGGCGGCGAGGGCGCTGCCGGCGGGGGGACACGTCGCATCCGAAGCGTCCCGAGGGGCCTCGACCTCACGCCACGTCGAGCAGCACCGCGCCGTCCTCCGGCACGATGACCTCCACCGACGAGGGGAGCTCGCGGTCGAGGGTGCGGCGGATCCGCTCGTCCTCGTCCTCGGGCCAGGCGGCGACGTGCATGGTCGCGAGGCGGCGGGGCGGCGCGACCCCGGCGGTCTCGAGGCGACGAATCATCGCCGCCAGCGACTCGGCATCGGCGTGGCCGGGCGGGGCCGCCGCGGCCTGCTGGCACTCGTGGACGAGCAGGTCGGCCCCCGCCGCGGCGGTGAGGAACCGCTCGGTCGGCTCCGAGTCCGACGAGTAGGCGATCACCGGACCGCCGGCGAGACGGCGGACGACGAATCCCGACACCGGCATCTCGCCGTGCTCGCCCGCGATCGGCTCGAAGGTCCAGCCGGCCTCGCCGACCGGACGCGCCCCGCGGCCGTCATCCTCGGCGAACGGCTCGACCGCGGCGAGCGCCGTGCGGTCCGTGAGCGCCAGCAGCCGCCCGAGGAACGCGGCCGCGGCGGGCGGAGCGAGGATCGGCAGCGGCGGTCCATCGTCTCCTGCGGACTCCCCCAGCCGAAGCGCGACGCCGAACCGCCGCCGCACCATGCGGTGGAGCAGCAGGCCCGGCAGACCGCCCCAGTGGTCCTCGTGGTGGTGCGTCAGCACCATCGCCGCGAGGTCGAGCGGATCGACCGCCGCCGCCATCAGGCGGTGCGGGACGTCGCCCGGCGCGTCGACGAGGATCGGCGTTCCGCCGAGCTCGAGCAGCAGCGAGGCGTTCCCGCGGGGCGGCAGCCCCACCGCCGAGCCGGTGCCCAGCGCCGTCACCCGCGCCGATCCATCTCCCGTCCGTCCCATCGCCGCTCCCTTCCGCCCGTCGCGGGCGCCTGTTCGCCACCACCGTGCACGCGGGCGCCGGCACTCCGGCGGTCCGCGACGACCTGCCTCCCACCAGGCGGCACCCCGCGGCACCCCGCGGCACCCCGCGGCACCCCGCGGCACCCCGCGGCGACCCGCGGCGCCGCCGTGGATCATTCGTCCCCGTCGTCGCTGCGGTCGTCGCTCCCGTCGTTCGGCCCCCGGCGGTCCGGCGCCGGCCGCGTCGGATCGACGTACACGTCGTACCGCGCCATCTTCGTCTCGATCACGTGCACCGCGTCGTCCGCCACCGGATCCGCGTCCGGCGGCCGCTTGAGGACGACCCGCCGGACGCGGGCCCGCACGTCGGCCAGCACCTCCGCCGCGTCCTCGTCCGCCCCCACCACGGCCCGGATCATCCGCACCGACTTGCGGGCGAGGGCCGATGACTTGCGCCGCGGCGGGAACATCGGATCGAGGTACGCCGCGTCGGGCTCGGGCTCGCCCTGCTCGGCCAGCGCGTCGAGCACCGAGCGCACGTCGGCCGGCTCGGGCCACAGCCGCAGCCGCCCCCCGAGCAGCGCCCGCACCTCCGGGTCCTCCTCGGCCCGGCGGAGCCCGTCCGCCAGCAGCGCGTGGAGCACCGGCGACCGCTCGGTCGCGAGGACCTCGTGCCCGATCGCCGCCAGCAGCCGTGCATCCTGCCCGAGGCCCCCGGTGCCGTCGAGCACGAGGTGCGACTCGCGCCCGACCGCCCGCGCGATCGGCTGCTTGCGGGAGAGCCCGCCGGGCCCGGTGCGCGGATCGAGGCCGCCGAGGTCGACGCGCACGCCGCGGGCGCGGTAGGCCAGCTCTCCGCGGCCCGGCCGCGAGCGGCCGCGCTGGGCCGGCGCCAGCTCGAGGGCCTCCTTCGTCACCACGAGGTAGGTGTCCGCGGTGACGTCGCCGCGGGTGAGCGCGCGACTGTGCATCACCGGCACGCCGAGCGCGTCGGCGAGGCGCCGGCCCTCGGCCACCCGCGCCTCCTTGGCTGTCTCGATCACGATCGCGAGGAGCGGCCGCTCACCGGTCGCGTCGTCGCCGTCCGATCCCCCATCGGCGGTCCCCGGGGCGCCAGGCGCCCCGGACGTCACTTCTTCGCCACGAGGTACGCGACCCAGCCCTCGCACGCCTCGCCGACCTCGGCCACGGCGAACTCGCCGTTGCCCTCGCCGGACTCCTCGTCGGTCCCCTCCCAGTAGATCACGACCTCGCGGAAGCCCGCCTCGGCCAGCAGCTCGCGGATCTCCGGGAGCGTCCACAGCCGCCACGCATACGCGAAGGCCTTGTCCATCCGCGTCCCGTCGGGGAACTCGAAGTGGATGTAGTTCTGGGCGTGCCCGCTGATCGGGTCGTAGCTCGCCTGCTCCCACACGTAGGTGAAGCCGTCGAGCTCGCGGGGCTCCTCGATCTCCGCGAACGCCTCGCTGCCGCCGTACGCGTCGAGCAGGAAGAGGCCGTCGTCGACGAGCCCCTCGTACACGTTGCGGAAGTACCGCCGCATCTCCGAGCGGGTCTCGAAGAGGTAGTACGAGAAGTTCATCGCCATCACGCTGTCGACGGTGCCGGGCGCGGTGGTGCGGACGTCCTCGAGCCGCCAGCTGATCCGGGACCGCTGGTCCTCGTCGAGCCGCTCCGCCGCACGGGCCTCGGCCCAGGCCACGACCTCGGCGTCGAGGTCGACGCACACCGCGGTGTTGGCGGGGTCGGCCTTCACCCACTCCATCGCGACCTGGCTCGTGCCGCAGAAGTCCTCGCGGATCGAGCGGCAGGGCCGCGTGTGCTGTTCCGACCACATCTGGTGGATGAGGTCGATCTCCGCCTCGGGCTCCTGCACCGCCTTCTCGTACAGGACGTACTTGTCCGCGGTGGCGGCGGTGTACTTCGAGGCGGCGGGCTTCCGCTGCTTCTTCTTCTTGTTCTTCGCGCGGGCGCGGGCCCGGGCCGAACCGGTGCTCATGGTGCTGCTGGCCACGTCCGTGGTCTCCCCTGCGGCGGATCCGTCGCCGTCGCGGGAGTGTACTGCCGGGTGCGGCATCCCGGTGCCCGCGTCGCGACCCCGTGCGTCGCCCGGGGAACCCGCCGGCCGCCCCCGCCGGTCCCGGCCGACCGGCCCGGCGGCCGTGGGCCGCGGCGCGTCGGCCGTCGCCCGTCGCGCACCGGCGACACCGGGGCGGACGATCGCGACCCGTCACGGCGGCCCGCGGTGCCGCGGCCTCGGCGTCGGCGTCGGCGTCGGCACGCCGGACGATCGCGACTCGGCACCGCCGACCCGGCGTGCCGGGCCCCGACCACCCCGGCTCGTCCGGCGTACGATCGGCCCCGGCACGTCGCGGCATCGCCGCCCCGGGCCGACCACCCCGCCGACCCACCGGGCCGCCGGCCGCGGCCATGCTCCCGCCCCGACCCCCGCCCGCGGCCTCGCGACCCCCGACTCCCGCCGGATCCCACGGTGCTCGACCTCGCCGCCATCCAGCCCGATCTCGGCCGCCGCGTCGAGTCCGAGCTCGCCCTCGTCGCCGACGCCTTCGACCGGCAGCTCGCGAGCGACCTCACCGCCGTCAACGAGCTCTGCGAGCACGTGGGCCGCTTTCGCGGCAAGATGCTTCGCCCGACGCTGGTGCTGCTCTCGGGTGCGGCGGCCGCGGGCGACGCGGGCGAGTCGCTCGGCGAGCCGCACCGGCTGCTCGCGGCCACGGTCGAGATGATCCACATGGCGACCCTCGTGCACGACGACGTGCTCGACGAGGCGGAGGTCCGCCGGCGCGGCAGCACCATCAACAGCCTCTGGGGCAACGAGGCGGCGGTGATGCTGGGCGACTACCTCATCTCCAACGCCTTCCACCTGTGCTCGCGGATCGGGGATCCGGCGGTGAACCTGGCCCTCGGCCGCGTCACCAACACGCTCTGCGCCGGCGAGCTCCTGCAGCTGCATCACCGGGGGGACCGCGGGCTGGACGAGGCGACGTACCTCGAGATCATCCGCCGCAAGACCGCGTCGCTGATCGCCGAGTGCTGCCGGCTCGGAGCGCGGATGGCGGGGGCGGACGAGGCGGTGGCCGGCGCCCTGCACGAGGCGGGGGTGGAGCTCGGGGTCGCCTTCCAGGTGCAGGACGACATCCTCGACCTCACCGGCGAGACCGCGGTGATCGGCAAGTCGGCCGGCCGCGACCTGGAGAAGGGCAAGCTCACCCTTCCGCTGATCCTGCACCTCGCCGACCGCGACGCGAGCACGCGGGCCCGCACCCTCGAGCTGGTGGAGCGGGGGGAGCACCGGGCGCTGGCCGCGATCCTCGCCGAGCACGGCGCGATCGACGCCGCGGCCCGGCGGGCCCGCGGGCACGTGGAGCGGGCCCTCGGCGCGATCGAACGAGTTCCGGCGGGCCCGGCGACGGAGCTGCTCACGGTGCTCGCGCGGCGGATCGTCGACCGGGACCACTGAGACCCCGCGACGGCAGCAGGGGGCACGCGGCACGCGCGACCGACGAGGCGGATGCGGCCAGCCCGGCCAGCCGATCCGGGCCGGCCGGGCGAAGGTCGGCGCCGGCCGCCGAGCGATCCGCGCACGACATCTCCCGTCGACGGGACGGGCCGTCGGCGGGCGTCCGGTGATGCGGGGGTGGCGGCGTCGGCGGCCGTGGCGCTCGCGGCGACGGCGCCCCGACGCGGTCGCCGTGGTCGCCGCGGCGAGCCTCAGGCCGTGACGCGGCGGCAGGTGTCGATGAGCTCCTGCACCTCGGCGTTGACCTGCTCGATCGGGCGGGCGTCGTAGCGGACCGCCTTCTCGAGGATCGCGGCCACCTCGCTCAGCGACGGGAAGCCGTAGCCGCCGGCCGCACCCTTGAGCTGATGGGCGAGGGTCGCGAGCCGGTCGGCGTCGCCGGCGTCGACCGCAGCCTCGATCGCGGCGATGCGGTCCGACATCTCTCCGACGAAGAACTCGACCAGCTCGGCCATGTCCTCGTCGTCGGCGAACTCGCTCCGGATCGGCTCGGTGGCCGACCCGCCGTTGGTCGGATCGTGACTCATGCCCGCGTCATCGGCCGGGCCGGGGAGCGGCTTTCGCCGCGGCGACCATCCGGAGGGAATCTCGCGCTGCCGGCGAATCCCCGGCCGCCGACGAGCCGGTGGCCGCGCAGGTGCCGCGCGGGCCCGGCGGGCACCGCCGACCACCGTCCGGTCGTGCAGGTCCCCGCCGAACCCCGCCGGCCGCATCGCCGGGCTGGCCCGGTGGGCGCGGTGTCGGCCGGCGGCCGATCGGCCGCTCGCGGAGAGGACGGTCGGGATCGTGCTACCATTGCTCGCTTCCTACCGCCCGGCCGGGTGAAAGCCTGGTCGATGGAGAGTCCACCATGCTCCCGAAGATGCCCCCGTCCGCGGGGGCGCCCGGGTTCCTGTTCGTCCCGCCCTTCCGCGTGCAGGGCTACAGCATCGCGGGCGAGCAGACCGTCATCCAGGTGCCCGAGCTCGACGTGTGCTTCGACATGGGCACGTGCCCGCGGTTCGCGCTCAGCAGCCCGTTCATCGCCCTCAGCCACGGCCACATGGACCACGTGGGAGGGCTGCCGTACTACTTCAGCCAGCGCATGTTCCAGAAGATGGGCGTCGGCACGGTCACCTGCCATCCCGACCTCGACGGCCCGATTCGCGGCATGATGGAGAGCTGGCAGGAGCTCGAGCGGCAGAAGACGCCCTTCCACATCGTGCCGCTCGCCCACGAGGCCGAGCTCCGCATCAAGCCCGATGTGGCGCTTCGCGCGATCGAGGTCGCGCACACCGGCCCGTCGCTCGGATACGCCCTCGTCGAGTACCGCTCCAAGCTTCGGCCGGAGCTACGGGACCAGCCTCAGGAGCGACTCCGCGACCTGAAGAAGCAGGGCGTCGAGATCACGCACACGCTGGAGATCCCGCTGGTGGCCTACACCGGGGACACCCAGCACGCCCCCGCGCTCTACCGCGACGAGTTCGCCAAGGCGAAGGTCGTGATCAGCGAGTGCACCTTCTTCGAGCCGGACCATCGAGAGCGGGCCGCCCTCGGCAAGCACCTGCACGTCGAGGACATCGTGCGGCTGCTCGAGGTCTGGGAGGCCGATCTGGTGATCCTGACGCACCTCAGCCGCCGGACGAACCTGGGCCGGGTCCACCAGATCCTCAAGAGCCGCCTCTCCGAGCAGGACCTCGCCCGCGTCCACCTGCTGATGGACCACCGCGCGAATCGCGCCCGCTACGAACGGCAGACCGCCGACGTGGCGGGTGACCGCGACTGACTCCCGGTTCGTGCGGATCCGTGCCGTCCGGCACCGTCCGCCTGGCCCCGCTCCGGTGCGCTCCGCTCCACACCGTCGGCCGCTCCCCGCTTCCCGCTCCCCCGCTCCCCGCCCTCCGCCACCGTCGGCACGGATCCGTGCCGTCCGGCGCCGTCCGCCTGGCCCCGCTCCGGTGCGCTCCGGTCCCCGCGGCCCACGCCATCCAACTGGGGCCCGCCACCGTCCGCCGCCTGTCCGTCCGGTTCCGCGCCGTCCGGCGTCGTCCGCCTGGGTCCACACGGGGTCCGCAGGGGGTCCGCAGGGGGTCCGCCGGGGTCTGCGCCGATTCGCGCGAGTCCGGGCGGGACGACACGGGTCCCCGCGGTCCCCGACGACGTCGACCGGGACGCGCCGACCTCGCGCCGGAGACGCGCCATGGACGCCGGGCCGCCGGGGCGGAGCGGCGTCGAATTCCCATGTGGACACGATGTGCACAGCGCTCGCAAGCACCGCCTCGAACCCCACTTGCATCGACGTGAGCCGCGATTTCGACCGGCGTCGGCGCGCCGAGTCGATTGTTGACGCCTGTCACGGGGGGCCGGTATGCTCGGCCCGTTCCGGCCCGATGCACGTTGGGGGGCAGCGGCCGGGAAGCACGCACGGGAGTTGGTTCCCCGCGAGGTTCCCCGGTGGGGGAATGGGGGTCGATTCCCCCGGACCGCACGACGGCTCGCCATGACGGCGACCGGGACCGCGGACCGGAGGCGGACGTCGCGCCGATCGCGTCGATCGTCCGCCGGCCCGCCCACCGTGCCGGCCGCCCGCCGGGGGGCGGTCCGACGAGTCGACCGAGAGCCCGAGGGAAGCGGCGATGACGGGACCCGACCCACGCGTCAAGGACAAGCTGCTCGGCCACCTCCGGAAGGCCCACCCGGAGATCTGCCGCCAGTGGTTCGAGTACATCGATCCGATCGAGGTCCGCGACGGCACGCTGGTGCTGATGGTCCACGAGGAGGTGCAGCTCAAGTTCCTGCGCCGCTGCTGCACCGAGCAGTTCCGCGAGGCCGCCCAGGTGGCGACCGAACGGCTCGTGTCGATCGAGTTCGTCGGCCCCGGTGACGTGAGCGGCGTCGCCGCCCGCCCCGCCGTCAACGGCACCGCGAGCGACGGCACCGCGGGCGCTGCGGCCGGCGCCGTCGCCGGCGCCTCGGCCCCGTCGGCCGCCGACGGCACCGCCGCCCGCCCCGCCGACGCCACCGTCCGCGGCGACGTCCCCGCGTCGGTGGGCCTGGCGCCCGGCGACGACCACGAGCTGGTGCTCTCGCCCGACTACGCCTTCGACACCTTCATCGTCGGCCCCGACAACCGGCTCGCGCACGCGGCCGCGATCGCGGTCAGCCGCATGCCCGGCAAGGCCTACAACCCGCTGTTCCTGCACGGTGGCGTCGGCCTCGGCAAGACGCACCTGCTCTCGGCCATCTGCCGGGCGACGATCGAGGCCCGTCCCGAGACGCGGATCGCGTACCTGTCCTGCGAGGACTTCACGACCGAGTTCCTGCGGGCGGTGCAGGAGGGGCGGATGCACTCCTTCCGCCACAAGTTCCGCAACGTGGACATCCTCGTCGTCGACGACATCCACGACCTCGCCCGCCGCGAGCAGACGCAGGAGGAGTTCTTCCACACGTTCAACGCCCTGTTCCAGCACGGGCGGCAGATCGTGCTCTCCTCCGACGCCCCGCCGAACGAGATCCCCGAGCTCGAGGAGCGGCTCTCCAGCCGCTTCAACTGCGGCCTCGTCGCCCGCATCGACCGGCCGTGCTTCGAGACGCGGGTCGAGATCGTCCGCAGCAAGGCCCGCATGCGCGGGATCGCGATGCCGGACGAGGTCTCGACCTACATCGCGGCCCGCTTCGACACCAACATCCGCGAGCTCGAGGGGGCGATCATCCGCGTCCAGGGACTCGCCGCCCTCGACGAGGTGCCGATCACCCTCCAGCTCGCCCGCCAGGCCCTCGGCGACCAGGAGGAGAGCGGCCAGTCGAGCCAGCCGAACGTGCAGCAGATCATCGAGGCGGTCGCCCGCTACTACGACCTGAAGCTGCCGGACCTGCTCTCGCGCCGCAAGCACAAGTCGATCGCCCTGCCGCGGCAGATCGGCATGTTCCTCGCCCGCCGCCACACGCGGTACAGCCTCGAGGAGATCGGCGGCTACTTCGGCGGCCGCGACCACACCACCGTCATGCACGCGGTGAAGCAGATCGAGTCGAAGCAGACCGGCGACGAGGCGCTGGCCGAGGACGTCCGGCGGCTCGAGATGCTCATCAGCGATGGACGCTCGGCGCCCGCGAACGCGGGCTGACGCGGGCCGACGGGCCGACGGACCGACGGGGCGACCGGTGGCATCGCGTCGCCCGCGAACCGTCCACGTGAGGCATGGCGCCCACTCCGATGGCTCACGCACGAGAGATGGCAGACGACAGCCGGCGACCGACTGCGAGTCGGTACCGTCGTCTCCTCGGCGTCGGCCTCGTCGTCGGGACGACCTCGTGCTGCGCGTCGCCGATCGGGCTGGTCGCCGAAGGTCTCGATGCCGTGATGGTCGGCGTCGCCGAGCCGGTCCCGTGGCAGGACACCACCGTCATGCTGCCGTTCACGCTCTCGGTCCTCTCGGGTGCGGTCCTCACGGGCGTGGTGCTCGGGCTCGCCCTCTGCTCCACGACGGAGCGCCGCGTGGCACTCGCGAGGCGACTTCTCGCGCTCGTCATCCTCAGCGGGCTCGCGCTCCTCGGATGGTCGGCCGCGGCGCTCGCCTTCCTCATGCCGTTCATCGATGCCGGCACGAGTCTGACCGGGATGGCGACGTCGACCCGGACCGCGGTCGTCGCGATCGGGTCGTCGATCTCGCTGCTGCTCGCCGCGGGGGGCGTGGGCCTCGTCGCCATGTCCGGCCGCATCGCCGACCGGCTCTCGGACCGCGTGTTCGGGATGGACAGCCGATCGTGCCGGGCGTGCGGCCACCCACTCGAGTCGACCGTCTGCTCCGAATGCGGCGAACCGGCGCTCGGCCGGGACCTCGCCGCCCCGAGGCATCCATGACCGTCGCGACCGCACTGGTGCTGCTCGCCGCCGCCCTGCCCCTCGGCTGGTGGTGGTCCTCCCGGCGGACCGTCGCGGCCCCGTCCTGCGGCCGCTGCGGCCACGACGTCCGGACCGCGACCGGCGATCGCTGCCCGGAGTGCGGAGCCGAGCTCCTGGACGTCGGCATGCTCACGCCGGCGATGGGGCGGACCGCGATCCCCCGCCGCCGCATCGCCGTGGCGTGCGTGCTCTGGCTCGCGGTCGCGACGGGCGTCGCCACGGCCGCCGGACACGTGCTCGCGAGCGCGGACGACGGACGACGGCTCGAGCGCCGACTGACGCTCACGGGCCCCGCCTCGGGGGCCTACGCCTCGGTCTCGATCGAGGGCGACCAGATCGAGCGGGGCGGTCGCCTCCGCTTCACCGCCCACTGCCTGCGGATCCGGTGGAACGACGGCCGCCGCTCGCGGCCGCTCCGCGTTCGTCCGGCCGCGCGCGACGCCGCCGGCCCGGGCAACGGCCCCCTGCTCGGCGACCCCATCGTGACCGAGGAGGAGCTCGCCCTCGAGACCGTCCTCGACTGGGGGCGGCGGATCGGCCTCGACCCCTCCGACCCGGTCCTGCGGACCGAGCTGACCGACATCCACCGCGTGGCCACGACGTCGCTCCGCACGGACGGCGTCGTCGGCGTCCCGACGCCCGGATTCGCCGGGACCGGCCAGGTGTCGGCGGGGCTCCATCCGGACCGGAGCCGCGCGACCCGGCTCCTCGCGGGTGGGACCGGGGTCGTGACGGCGGTCCTCGGCGCGACCTTCATCGCGCGGCGGCACCGAGCGCAGGTGACGGCGCGACGGGCCGCGGCCCGAACGCACCTCGGCTGAGCCGTCGGCGCCGCCTCGAACCCGCAGTATCGCGCCGATCACCCCCCAGAACGCGCCGCGCAACAGGGTGGACTGCCTGTGCCGCCCGCGCGCGCCCGTGTCGGCGCCATCGGCCGCGCGCGGCCGCCCGGCGACGCCCCCGGCCGAGGCCCCGCTCGGCGGCGTCAGGGCGCGCGAGGACGGCGCCAGCGCTCGCCACAGGTGGTGCACACGGCTTGACTCCCCGCAAACGCCTTCCGCGAATGGGCTTGTGGCGCATCCTGGGAACAGTCCACAGCGCGACAGAGCCCTCTACGAGAGAGAGATGATGAGAACTCTCTCTGGACGCTCTCCGTGTCGAGCCGACCGCGGGGGCCGCCCCGGTCGCTCACGGGTCGCCGACGGGGGTGCCGCCGAGCGTGTGGACAACTCGTCCCGGCCCGGGTCGCTCGTCACGCCGCCCCGGCGTCGAGCCGACACTGCATCCGGCGGTTCGGGCGAGGGGTAGGATCCTCCCGGGATCGCCGTCGCCCGGCCCTTCGCCGGCTCGCCGCCTCCCCGGCCCCCCGCCCGGAGATCCCGATGACCGACCCGCTGGCCGGCTCCTCCGACCCCCTCGCGACTCCCGGTGCCGCGGGGCCCTCCGGAGGCTCCCCCGCCGGCGACCTCGACGTCGGCGACGCGGCCGACGCCTCCGAGGCGGTCGCCCGGGCCGCGGACGCCGCCGGGCGGGTCCGCGACCAGGTCCACCGGGTGATCGTCGGGCAGGAGGAGGTCGTCGAGCAGCTCCTCGCGACGCTGTTCTGCGGGGGCCACGCGGTGCTGGTCGGCGTGCCGGGCCTGGCCAAGACCATGCTCATCTCGACGCTGGCCCGCAGCCTGAGCCTCGGCTTCTCGCGGATCCAGTTCACGCCCGACCTGATGCCGTCGGACATGACCGGCACCGAGGTCATCGAGGAGGACAAGTCGACCGGCGCCCGCGAGCTGCGGTTCGTGAAGGGCCCGATCTTCTCGAACGTCATCCTCGCCGACGAGATCAACCGCACGCCGCCCAAGACGCAGGCCGCCCTGCTCGAGGCGATGCAGGAGCGGCAGGTCACCGCCGGCGGCGTGCGGCATCCGCTCCCGAGCCCGTTCTTCGTGCTCGCGACGCAGAACCCGATCGAGCAGGAGGGCACCTACCCGCTGCCCGAGGCGCAGCTCGACCGGTTCATGTTCATGGTCACGGTGACGTACCCCGACGAGGCCCAGGAGCTCGAGATCGTCCAGCGGACGACCGGCGGCACCATGGCCGAGCCGTCGCCGGTGCTCACCGCCGACGAGGTGCTCTCGCTGCAGCGCCTCGTGCGCAGCGTGCCCGTCGCGGACCACGTCGCCCGCTACGCCCTGCGGATCACGCGCGCCACCCGCATCCGCGAGCCCAGTCCCAAGCCGACGATCGTCGAGCAGTACGTCTCCTGGGGGGCCGGCCCGCGGGCGAGCCAGTTCCTGGTCCTCGCGGCCAAGGCCACCGCCCTGCTCCAGGGCGAGACGCACGTCACGCCCGAGCACGTCAAGGCGGTCGCGCTGCCGGTGATGCGGCACCGCATCATCTGCAACTTCAACGCCGAGGCCGACGGCGTCACCCCCGACGATGTCATCAACAGCCTGCTCGAGACGCTTCCCGTGGAGTCCGCCGGCGACGAGACCAGCCGGCAGATGGACGCGGTGATGAAGTGAGGCGGGCCGTGCGGCTCGCGCTCGTCGCGGCCGGTCGCCGGCGCTCGCTCGCGCCGCGTCCGCCGCATCCGCTCCCGCTCCCCCGACCCGCGGACGTCCCCTTCCGATGAGCGACGCGCAGGGCATCCGGGCCGAGTCGTACCTCGCCCCCGAGACCATCGGCCAGCTGGCTCCCTTCGAGCTGCGGGCGAAGATGATCGTCGAGGGCGTGATGAGCGGCATGCACCGCTCGCCCTACCAGGGCATGGCGGTCGAGTTCGCCGAGTACCGCCAGTACACGCCGGGCGAGGACCTCAAGCACCTCGACTGGAAGGCCTGGGGCCGCAGCGACAAGCTCTACATCAAGCAGTACCAGCAGGAGACGAATCTCGACGTCGTCCTGCTCGTCGACGCCTCGGCGTCGATGGCCTTCGGCTCGCTGCCGGTGAAGGCGGGCTGGGGCGGCACCGAGGCGAGCCGCCGCGCACGGACGTGGACGAAGTTCGACCACGCCTCGGCTCTCGCCGTCGCCCTCGGCTACCTCTGCCTCGGACAGTCCGACCGCCTGGGCATGGCCGTCCTCGCCGACGACCTGCTCGCGAGCGTGCCGCGCTCGAGCGCCCGGCAGCAGTGGCGGCGGGTGGTGGCCGCCCTCACGATGCAGCCGGTCGACCGCGAGACCGACTTCGGCAAGGTCACCGACCTCGTGCTGTCCAAGGTCACCAACCGCGTCCTCTTCATCTGGATGAGCGACTTCTTCGGCGACCCCGAGACGATCCGCACCGCCCTCGCCCGCTTCCGCCACCGGCGGCACGACGTGGTGATGGTGCAGACGCTCGACCGGGCCGAGATGCGGTTCGAGTACGACGAGCCGGCGCCGTTCGAGGGGCTGGAGAACGAGGGTCGCCTCCGCGTCGATCCCCGCGGGCTGCGGGACGGCTACCTCGAGGCCCTCCGCCGCCACTGCGACGCGCTCGACCGCATGGCCACCGGGTTCGGCTACGACTGCGTGCGCGTCGACACCCACGAGCCCGTCGGCCCGCCGCTGGCCTACATCCTCGCCCGCCGCTCGGCGATCGCGCGGGGGAGGTCGGCCCGGTGACGCTGCTCGGCCCCGGCTTCCTGATCGCGGGGGTGCTCGCGACCGCGGTGCCGATCGCGATCTTCCTGCTCTGGCGACAGCGGCGGCGGCCGGTGCCGTTCGCGGCGATGCGGTTCCTGCTCGAGGCCGAGCGGCGGCACCACCGCCGGCTGCGGCTGGAGAAGTGGCTGCTGCTGGCGATCCGCTGCCTCGCCCTGATCGTCCTCGGGGCCGCGCTCGCGCGGCCGCTGCTGGAGTCCGGCGGCCTGCTCGAGGGCGGCCGGCGGACGGTCCTGCTGGTGATCGACGACGGGATGACCGCGGGCCTGCGGGAGCGCGGCGGCGGGACCGCGGCGATCGGCCGGGCCGAGGGCGCGGGGGCGAACGGGGTCGCGGGCGGCGATGGAGGCCCGGAGGGGACACCGACCGTTGACGCACGCGGCTCCCGCGCCGACGGTGCGGCCTCCGCCGGGACCGTCCTCGGCCGCCACGTCGCGCTGGCGGAGCAGTTGATCGCGGGCCTCGAGCCCGGCGACCGGGTGGGCGTGGTGACGGCGGCCCGCGGACGCGACGACCTGCTGCCGCCCTCGGCCGACCTCGAGGCGGTGGTCCGCTGGCTCGAGGGCCTCGAGCCGGCGGCGGTGCCGGCGGACCTCGCGGGGGCGATCCGGACCGCGGGCGAGGCGGCCCGGGCGGCGGTGGCGGCGGGCGAGGACCCGTCGATCCACGTGCTGTCGGAGCTGCGGGCGGGCTCGGCCGACCTGCAGGAGCAGCTGCCCGATCTCGGGCTGCCGGCCGCGGTGCCGCTGGTGGCGAGCGATCCGGCGGCCGACATCCGCTCCAACGTCGCGGTGATCGCGATCGATCCCGTGCGGTCGGTGATCCTGCCCGGGGCGGCCGACGGCTCGGGGCAGCTGAGCGTGCGGCTGCGTCGGCACGGCCGGCTCGACGCGGCCGAGTCGACGGTCCGCGTGGAGGTGCCCGGTCTGCCGGTCATCGAGCCGCGGACGGTGCGGTGGTCGCCGGGCCAGGCCGACGCGTCGGTGGACGTGCGGCTGCCGGTCGATCCCGGCGAGGCCCGGGCGCTGCCGGTGACCGCCCGCGTGGACGGCGACGACCTGCCGGTGGACGACGCCCGCGCGGTGATCCTCGAGGCCCGCCCGAGCCTGCGGGTCGCCCTGCTCGACCGCCGCGAGTTCGGCCGCGAGTCGGCGATCGACCGGATCGGGGCCGGCGGCTGGTACGAGCGGGCCCTGCAGCCGGGCGAGGGGGCGTCCCTCGACGTGGTCCGGATCGAGCCCGCGGCGGTGACCGAGCCGGACCTGCGGGCGGTCGAGGCGGCGGTGGTGCCGCGGCCCGACCTGCTGCGGCCCGAGGGCTGGGACCGGCTCGCGGCGTTCGCCGGCCGCGGCGGCCTCGTGATCGTGAGTCCGCCCGAGGACACCACGGTGCACCGCTGGGCGGACGAGCTGCAGCGGACGTTCGGGCTCGCGTGGCAGGTGGACCGGTCGACCGAGGTGCTCGACGAGCCGGTGGGCATCGCCCCGCCCCGCAGCGTCTCGCCGCTGCTGACGCTGCTCGCGGGCGAGCTCGAGGATCTGCTGCGGCCGGTGCTGGTCGACCGCCGGCTGCGGATCGAGCCGGGGCCGCGGACCGAGGTGATCCTGGCGATGGAGGACGGCGTGCCCTGGCTGCTCTCGGCCTGGGTGGCGGCGGAGGCGGCGGGCCGGCGGGCGACGCTCGCGGGGGCCGGGGCGGACGCCGGCGCCGCGGTGCGGCTGTCGGACCCGGTGGCGGCGGGGCGGGGCGCGGAGGCCGCGGGGGCCCCGGGGGCCCCGGGGGCCGGTGACGGCGCGGCGGGGGACGCGGCGGACGGGAGCGACGATGCCCCGCGTGGCGGCCTTCTCGTCGCGCTCGCGGTGGCCCCGATGCTGGAGTGGACCGGCCTGCCGACCAAGCCGCTGATGGTGCCGCTGGTGCAGGAGATCGTGCGGCAGGGCGTCGGCCTCGCCCGCCGCGAGGCCCGTTCGGAGGTCGGTGATCGTCCGCGGCTCGTGCGCTTCCCCGCCGCCGACCGGCTGGTCGGCCCCGGCGGGGCGGCGGTGCCGGTGGGGACCGATGGACGTCCGGTCGAGCCGCTCCCGGCGCCCGGCGTCTTCACCGTGGCCGACGCGGGCGGCACCGAGATCGGCTCGCTGGCGGTGACGGTCGAGCCGGCCGGCGGCCGGACCGAGGCCCAGCCTCCCGACGCGGTGGCGAGCTGGCTCGCGGCGGCCGGGTCCTGGACGACGCTCGACGCGGGCGATCCCGGCGCGGCGCTGCGGCGCGGCGGCGCCGGCACCGGGCTCGCGCGGCCGCTGCTGATCCTGCTCGCGGTGCTGCTCGTCCTCGAGACGCTGCTCGCCCGGCGGTTCGCCCACGTCGTCCGCGGCCGCGGACCGGGCGGGACGGCCGAGGGCTCGATCCTGCCGACGCTCGCGCTGCGGGCGGGGGGCGGCCGATCGGGCGCCGCGGATGTCGCGGGGAGCCTCGGCTCGTCCGCTGCCGTCCGCGGGGAGGCCGCGGGATGAACGACCTGCTCCGGCTGCTGCTCGACCTCGACCGCATCCCGGCCGACGCCGGGCCGATCCGGCTCGCGTGGACGCAGCCGCTGCCCGGCTGGGTGTGGCTGCTCGCGGTCGCGGTGGCGATCGCCCTCGGGGCCGAGGCCTACCGCCGCATGCCCGGGCGGCGGCCGGTCCGCGTGGTCCTCGCCGGCTGCCGGGCGGCGGTGATCGCGCTCGTCATGGTGCTGCTCGCGGGACCGCTGGCCGAGCTGCCCCGCGAGGAGGTCGAGCGGGACTGGGTGCTGATGCTCGTCGACCGCAGCCGCAGCATGGACATCGCGGATGCGGCGCTGCCCGAGGCGGTGGACGCCGGGGGTGCGGAGAGCGCGGGCGCGGGCGCCGCCGCCGCCGCGCGACCCGCCATCGCCCCGAACGCCGCGGGCCGCATCACCCGCAGCGACCAGGCCGAGGCGGCCTTCCGGCTCGCCGAGGGCGCGTTGGGGGAGCTCACCGAGTCCAAGGAGCTCCGCTGGTACGGCTTCCACGAGGGGCTCTTCGCGTTGGCGGAGGAGACCGGGGAGACCGGGGCGAGCGAGGACGCGGGGGACGACGGTGGCGACCCGGCGGGCGACGACGGGGACGAGGAACGCCCCGCGGCCCGGCGGCCCGCCCTCGGCGCCGCCACCGGGCTCCGCACCGACGTCGGCCGGGCGATCGAGCAGGCCCTGCAGCGGGCCGGCGGCCGTCCGGTGAGCGCGGTGGTGCTCGCGAGCGACGGCCGGGCCACGCGGCCGGTCGATCCCGCGGTCGCCCGGCGGCTGCGGTCCGAGGGCGTGCCGCTGATCGCGGTGCCGCTCGGGGCGGCCGACGCGATCGGCGACCTCGCGGTGGGCCGCGTCGATGCGCCGGCGCGGGCGTTCGTGCGGGACAAGGTGCCGGTGCGGCTCGACGTCGACCGGCTCGGGCCGGCCCTCGCCGAGTCCGGGGCCACGGTGCGGCTGGTGGACGAGGTCACGGGCGAGCCGCTCGACGAGCAGCGGCTCGAGCCCGGCGATCCGGCGTCCGAGCTCACCCTCGTGGCCGAGCCGGAGCTCGCGGGCGAGACCACCTGGTCGATCGAGATCGAGCCCGACGAGCCGGACCTCGTGCCGGAGAACAATCGCCTGTCGTTCGCGGTCGAGCTCATCGACCGGCCGATGCGGGTGCTCTTCGTCGACGGCTATCCGCGGTGGGAGTACCGGTACCTCAAGAACCTGCTCATCCGCGAGCAGTCGATCGAGTCGTCGAACTTCCTGCTCACCGCCGACCGCGACTTCGCCCAGGAGGGCAACGCCCCGATCACGCGGCTGCCGCAGTCGGTGGACGAGTGGGAGCCGTTCGACGTCCTCGTGATCGGCGACGTGCCGGGGGGCTTCCTCTCGCCGGAGCAGACCGAGCTCATCCGCGACCACGTGGCCGAGAACGGGGCGGGGCTGCTGTGGATCGGGGGCGAGCGCTCGATGCCCGCGACGTGGGAGGACTCGCTGCTGGCCGACCTGCTGCCCTTCACCGGCGGCACGCGGCTGCCCGAGATCGACCGGCCGGTGACGATGGAGCCGACGCCGCTGTCCGAGCGGCTGGGCATCCTGCAGCTGGTCCTGGGGGCCGAACGCGGCTGGCCGGAGGTGCTGCGCGATCCCGCGACCGGCTGGTCGCAGCTCTCGTGGGCCCAGCGCATCGACCGCGAGCGGCTCAAGCCGACGGCCGAGCCGCTCGCCCGCACCGCCCAGGCCTTCGAGCGCGGACCGCTGCCGCTGGTGGTGCACATGCGGTTCGGCGCGGGCCAGTCGATCTACGTGGCGACGGACGAGATCTGGCGGTGGCGCTACGGCCGCGGCGAGATCCTGCCCGAGCAGTTCTGGATCCAGATGATCCGCATGCTCGCCCGCGAGCGCCTCGCCGCCGGCGGCGAGCAGGCGGTCCTGCAGGTCGAGCCCGGCCGCACCGAGACGGGACGGCCGGTGCAGGTGCGGCTGCGGATCCTCGACGCCCGGCTCGCCGAGTCGCGGCGGGGCAGCGTGGCGGCGGAGATCAGGGGTCCGGGCGGCGAGGTGGCGACCCGGCTGGAGCTCGTGCCCGAGCCGGGCGACGAGACCCGCTACGCCGCGACCTGGCTGCCCGACCTCGCGGGGGCCTACACGGTGCGGATCCCCGGGGCGGAGCTGGAAGGCCTCGACCTCGCGGCCGGGCTGACGGTGCGCGAGCCGGCGGACGAGCTCCTGCAGCCCGAGACCGATCACGCCCTGCTGGAACGCCTCGCGGCCGAGACCGGCGGCCGAACGGTGGCGCCGGAGGACCTCGACGAGGCCCTGCGGCGACTGCCCAACCGCGAGGTCCGCACCGAGAACCCGCTCCGCGAGCCGATCTGGAACACCCCGCTCGCCTTCCTGCTGCTGCTCGGCCTGCTCGCGGCCGAATGGGCCGGCCGCCGCTGGCTGCGGCTGCCGTGATGCCCGGACGAGGCCGATTCGCCGCCGCCGGCCCGAACGAAGGACGATCGCGGGCTCGGCGGAGCGAGTGCCGTCGCGGCGGCCGAGGACGGACGGCGTCGGAACCACCCACGGCACCCGTCCGGGAGCATCCACCGCGGCGGAATCGCCGATGAGGAACGGAATGGGTCCGTTCGTTCGTTCGTCGGACTGAGGATGGGCTTCGGCGGATGCGGACCGCCGGTGGACGCCCACGCGGCTCGCCGAGCTCGCACCCGCGGCGGGGTCCGGAGCTGCCGCCGGGACGGCCGACGCCAATAGGATCACTGGGAGTCCGTGCATGCACAGCGTCCGCGTGGTGATCGAGGAGCTCCGGCGGCTGCGTCGCACGACTCGCCGGCTGCTGCTCACCCGCGCGAGCTGCGTCCTCGCCGCCGCCGGCCTCGCGGGCGTCCTGGCCCTCGGCGGCCTCGACTACCTGCTGCGCCTGCCCGCCCCGGTCCGCCTGATCCTGCTCGCGGGACTGATTGCGGGCCTCGTGGTGCTGGTCCGCCGTCACCTCGTGCCCGCGACGCGGTACGCCCCGTCGCTGGTGGACGTGGCCCTGCGGGTCGAGCGCGAGCGGCCGGAGCTCGCCGGTCGCCTCGCCTCGGGCGTGGAGTTCGTGGAGCGGGGCGACGTGGAGCGCAGTCCGCTCGCCCGCCTCGCCGTCGACCGCCTGTTGCCGCTGGCCGAGGGCGGCTTCGGGCGGCGCGTCGACGCTCGCGCGGCGCGCCGGGCCGCCGGCGGGCTCGCCGCGGTCGGCCTCGTGGTCGCGGCGGTCGCCGTCGCGTCGCCGGGGCTCGCCGCCACCGGCACCCTGCGGGTCCTCGCCCCGTGGTCGGCCGCCGCCTGGCCCGCCCGCACCGCGGTCGCCTCCCGGATGGACGAGGTGCTGCCCGCTCCCGGCGTGCACCCGCGCGGCGAGGTGCTGACCCTGCGGGCGGAGAACCTGACCCCGGACGGCGCCGGCGAGCGGGTGCAGGCCCACGTGCGCGAGCGCACCGCGGGCGACGCCGGCCGCTGGCGCACGATCACGCTCGCCCACCAGGGCGACGGCGTGCACGAGCGGCTGGTCGAGCCCGACGGCGAGGCGGTGGAGGTGTGGTTCGAGACCGCCGACGCCCGCACCGCGGTGGAGCGGATCGACCTGGTGCGGCCCCCGGCCGTCGCCCGCGGCACGCTGCGCGTCGAGCCGCCGGCCTACGCGGCCGGGCTCGTCATCCCGATCCTCGCCGACGTCGGCCCGGGCATCGACGAGCGCGGCCGTCCCGACGAGCCGGCGCTGGCCGGCGCGCGGGCCGAGCTCGAGCTCGCCTTCAACAAGCCGATCGAGCCGATCGAGCCGGCCGGCGCCGGCGGCGACGAGCCCGGGTCCGACGACGGTGCCGCCCCCGCGATCGCGACGGGCGACCGCGTCGTCTTTGCCGGTCCCGACGCCGATCCGCGGTCGGCCTGGCTCGCGAGGACCTTCGGCCTGGACGCCGCGATGGCCGAGGCCGGGGCCGAGGTCGAGCGCACCTCCGACGTGGGCTGGATCCTGCGGTGGACGGTGTCCGAGCCCGTGGTGCTCGCCCCCGAGCCGCGGGACGCCTTCGGCCTCGGTCCCCGGGAGCCGATCCGCTACGCGATCGACGCGGTCGTGGACGAGCGGGCGCGGCCGGCGGTGCTGGAGCCGATGCGGGATGAGCGGACGCTGGCCGACGCCACGGTGCCGGTGCGGGTCGAGGCGATGGACGACGTCGGGCTGCGGTCGCTGGCGATCGCGGTCGACGTCGAGCGCTCCGGCAGCGCGGCGGTGCCGGCGGAGCTGCCCGAGGACGTCGCGGCGGCCCTGCTCGCCCGCTTCGAGCCGGTGCCCCGGCAGGAGCTCGGGGCGGACCTGCCGCTCGGCGTGCTCGGGCTCGAGCCGGGCGACGCGGTGCTGCTGCGGGCGGAGGCCGAGGACGTCTTCGAGCCCGCCGACGGCCGGCTCGTGCGGAGCGAGCCGCGGCGGATCCGCATCATCGGCGAGGCCGACTTCGGCACGCTCGTCCGCCGCGATCTCGCTCGGGTGCGGCAGGAGGCGATCCGCATCGAGGCGACGCAGAGCGCGCTGCAGGACGGTCTGCGGCGGGGAGCGGCGAGCGAGGGCGACGCCGCGGCGTCCGCCCGTCGTCAGGCGGAGATCGCCGAGCGGATCGCGGCCCAGCGCGAGGAGGTCGCGTCGCTGACGGACCGCATCGAGCGCAACCGGCTCGAGGACGATCAGCTCCGGGAGCTGCTGCGGCAGTCGAGCGACCTGCTGGACTTCGCGGGGCGGGCGGCGAACCGGGCGCTGACGTCCCTCGAGGACGCGGCGGAGCGCGAGGCGGCCGGGGGAGACGCGGCGCGCGGGGACGACGCAGACGCGGCGCGCGGGGACGACGCAGAGGCGGCGCGCGGGGACGACGCAGAGGCGGCGCGCGAGAACGACGCGGACGCGACGCGCGAGGCGGAGGACGCGGATGCGGGCGCCGCCGCCGAGCGCGAGCGCGGTGAACGCGGCGCGGACGGCGACGGCCCGGCCCCGGGCGATCGGGCGGCGGGCGATCGGGCGGCGGGCGAGCCGGGCGACGAGGAGGGCAGCGAGCCGTCGGAGGACGCATCCAGCGAGCCGGCGCCGAGCGAGGGCGAGCCGTCGCCCGCCGGCGCGTCGGGCGGGCAGCCCGGCGCGGAGCAGGACCCGTCCACGGCCGGGCCGCCCGGGCAGCCGTCGGGCGACGCGACGGGCTCGCCCTCCGGCCCGTCCCCCGCGGGCGGCGAGCCGGCCCGCGCGGACGACGACGGCGCGTCCGGCGCCGATGCCGATGCCGAGACCGACGCCGAGCGCGGCGAGGACGCCGAGTCGCTCCCCGAGCCGTCCCCGGAGGCGGCCGAGGCGATCGACGCCCAGCAGGCCGTCCGCGAGGAGCTCACCGACCTCATCCGGCTGCTCGACCGCGACGAGGACACCTGGCTCGTGCGGCAGCAGCTGCAGCAGATCGCGGCGGAGCAGGCGGCGCTCGAGGAGCGCACCGGCGAGCTCGCCGACGACCTGATCGGCCGGGACCTCGAGGAGCTCGGGGCGGAGGAGCGGCGGCAGCTCGACGCGGTGGCCGAGGAGCAGCGGGCCCTCGCCGAGAGCTTCGACCGGCTGATCGAGGAGATGCGGCGCCGGGCCGAGGCGATGGAGGAGGCCGACCCCGAGGCGGCCGACGGCCTGACCGCCGCCGCCGACGAGGGCGAGAGCCGCGAGACCGGCCGCTCGATGCGCGAGGCGGCCGAGGAGGCCGAGCAGAACCGCCTGCAGCAGGCGGGATCGCAGCAGGCCCGAGCCCGCGAGGCGCTCGACCGCATGCAGGAGGCCCTCGAGGAGGCCCAGGGCGTGCGCACCGAGGAGCTGCTGCGCGAGCTCGCGACCGTGCGCGAGGTGCTCGAGCGCCTCGTGGCCACGCAGGAGCGCGAGCTGATCGCCCTCTCGCGGGCCGAGACGGACGCCGACCTCGCCGAGCGGGCCCGCGCGATGATCCGCCTCGAGCGGAACACGTCCTCGGCCGCCCAGCAGGCGCGCGTGGCCGGGCAGGAACTGCGACGGATCGCCCGCACCGTGGACCGGGCCCGCGAGGCCCAGGGCGAGGCGATCGCCGCGCTGCGGCAGGCGCCGCCCGACGCCGAGGGCGCCCGCCGGGGCGAGGAGCGCTCGCTCGCGCGGCTGCAGGAGGCCCTCGACCTCGCGGTCGAGTCGGAGGAGCAGGCCGAGGAGGATCTCGTCGAGCAGGCGCGGCAGCAGCTGATGATGGCCTACCGCGGTCTGCTCGAGCGGCAGGTCACGGTGCGGGCCGGCACGATGGAGCTCGCGGAGCAGCGGCCGCTCGGGCGCCGCGGCCGTCAGGCGGCCCGCCGCCTCGGCAACGATCAGGAGGCGATCCGCACCGCGCTCGAGGCGATCCGCACCGACACCGAGGGCCTCGCCGACGCCACGGTCTTCTCGTACGTCCACGTGATGATGGATCGCTGGGCCGAGCAGGTCCGCGAGCGGCTGTACGAGGCCGAGGTCGGGCGCGCGGTGAGCGACCGGCAGCGCCGCATCGCCGAGGCGATCCGCCGCCAGATCGAGGCGCTCGAGGACCTGCAGGGCGAGCAGCCGGAGTTCGCGCAGGGCGAGCAGGCCCCGGCCGGCGGAGCCGGCGGTGGCGGAGGCGGAGGGGGCGGCGACCAGCCGGTGCTGCCGCCCACCGCCGAGCTGCTGCGGCTGCGCGGCCTCCAGGAGGCGATCTACGAGGAGACGCGGGCGGTGGACGAGGACCCGTCGCTCGACCCGGCCGAGCGGGCCGCGATGGTCGACGAGCTCGGCCGCATGCAGCGCGACGTCCTCGACCTCGGCCGTGAGCTGCTGACGCAGCTGGCCCAGCCGCCCGGCGGTGGCGCCGCTCCCGCCCCGGCGCCCGCCCCGGAGCCTGGCGACGAGCCCGGCCCCGGCCCCGGCGCCGAGCTGCCCGGCGGCCAGCCCGCCCCCCGCCCCGACGCACCCCCGAAGCCGGAGCCCCGGCCATGAGGCGACCGACCCGACT
>CAYLNM010000017.1:23014-50232 GCA_964385045.1 uncultured Isosphaeraceae bacterium | reverse complement strand
GCGAGCCGGCCGCGAGCGGGCCGGCGGCGGAGCCGGGCGACGCGCTCAGCCGGGCGGCCGGGCGAGCCCCGGGGAACCGGCAAGCGGCGTGCCGCGCCCCGGGATGGCGCGGGCCACGTGGGCGGGAAGGGCCGCGGGCGGGCCCAACGGCGGGCCGAGCCGCGCCGGTCGCGCAGCGCCGGCGGACGCGGACGAGCCGGATGCGACGGGGTCCGGCGCCGGGTGCGCCCCACCGGGCGCACCGGACGCCGCCTCGGTGCCGGACGAGGCCGAGTCCTCCCCCGCCGCGGGATCCGGCGGCACCGCCACCGCGGCGTCGATGCCCACCAGCGCCCCGTCGCCGGGCCGCGCCTCGCCCTCGACGCGCCGCTCGGCGACCGCGAGCACCAGGCCGCGCCCGTCGAGCAGCATGACGGCCCGCCGCGCACCGGCGGCCTCGGCCTCGTCGGCCGCGTCCGCCAGACGCTCGAGCTGACGCTCGTCGAGCGGCGGATCGAGGACCGCCCCGGGATCCACCAGCACCGCCCGCTCGCTGCGGATGCGGCCGCTGGCCACCATGGTGAGCAGGTCGCCGAAGCCGGCCTCGGCGAGGCCGGGCACCGGGCGGACCGCGGGCGACGGACCGCCGCGGCGCACCGCGGGCTCCAGTCGTCGCAGCAGCTGGACGGGATCGAGGGGCATGGGCGGCGCAGGCTCCGAAGATCGCCCTCGGCGAGGGCGTCACCGCGGGATCGCGGGGGCGGCGCCGGCGATCCGGCGGCCGCATCGGTGCGATCCGGCTGGATCAGCCCGCGAGCGGCAGGCGGCCGGCGGCGGAGGTGGCGGCCGCGCCCGAGGCGAGCGGGCCGACTCCGGGCCCGGTGAAGGCGCTCGGATCGAGCACCTCGTCGAGGTTGTCGATCGGCACCTCGCGCCCGTCGTCGAGTCCGAGCACCACCTGATCGTCACGGCGTCCGGCCGAGACGACCCAGCCTTCGGCCCGGTCGAAGTCGGTGGTCCGTCCGCTCACGTAGCTGCCGATGAGGCCGCCCGCCGTCGCGAGCTGGTTCTCGGTGACCAGCGTCTCGATGCTGCGGGTCAGCTGGAGGTCCGACTCGATCTGGCGGATCGAGTTGAGCTGCTCGAGCAGCGCCTTGGTGTCGCTCGGCTGCATCGGATCCTGGTTCTGCAGCTCGGTGAAGATGATCCGGAGGAACTCCTCGGAGTTCAGCTCCTCGAAGCGGTTGGGACCGGAGGAGGCCTGCGCCTCGCGCAGCGTCTGGTCGGTCAACGTCGCGGCACTGATCGCACTCACTGGACCTGCTCCCCGAAGACGGAGGCGAACGCCCTCAGGGCGTCGGGCGTGGAGGCCCGGTCGCCGAAGCCTCGGCGCGGGCCGGGATGTTCGTCACGACGACCGCGGGACTCCCCGCCGGCCGCGTCCTCGCGGCGGCCCTCGCCGCCGCCGCGGTCGGCGCGGTCGCCGCCCGCCTCGTCGCGGCCGGCGGTCCGCCCGGCGTCGCCGGCGGGCCGGGCCGACTCGGCCTCGCCACCGCGGACGGCGAGCCGCTCGACCTGCAGGCCGCGCTCCTCGAGGCTGCGGCGGAGGCCCTCGAGCCCCCGCTCGAGCCGGGTGCGGGCGGCCTCGGTGGTGGTGTCGAACTCCGCCCGGACGGTGCCTCCGCGGATCTCCACGCGGACGCGGAGCTCGCCGAGGTCGCCGGGCTGCAGGCGCACGGTCATCGACCCGCCCTCACGGCCGACGAGCATCCGCACGCCGCGGAGGGCCTGGGCGGCGACGTCCTCGCCGCCGCGGCCGAGGGGCGCGCCGGAGCTCGCCTCGACGCCGGGCGCGACGGTGGCGCCCGCGGTGCGGGCGGGCACGCCGGCGGCGGCCCCCGCGTCGACGGGGGCGGCGGTCGTGGTGGTGGCGGTGGTGGCGGCGGCGGTGGACGGGGCGGCGGACGCCGTGCCGGCGCCGCCGGCGGTCGCGCCGCCGCTGGTGGAGGCGCCGGAGGTGCCGGTGGCGGCGGTCCCCGCGTCCCGGACCATGCCGGGCCGGCCGGAGCCCGCGGCGGGCCTCGCGCCGGACGGGGTCGTGGCGCCGGCGGTCGACGCGGTGGCCGAGCCGCCGTCGCCGGCCGAGCCGCGGGCGGCGGCCTCGGCCCGGGCCCGGGCGATGCGCTGCTCGAGGGCGAGGGCCTGCCGCTCGGCCGGGCCGAGATCGCGCCCGGCGGCGCGATCGGCCATCGCCTGGCGGTAGTCCGAGCGGTCGGGCCCGGCATCGCGGCGCGCGAGGGTGGGATCGACCTCGAAGCGGCCGCCGGCGGGCGTCTCGGCGGCGCGGCCGGCCTCGCCGGAGGGAGCGGTGGTCGCGGGCGCCTCGGCGCGGGCCGCAGCGTGGCTGCCGGCGCGGCCCGGATCGCCGGCCGCCGGCGTGGTGCCGGCCGCGGATGCCGCTCCGGCCGGACCGGCGGCGGCGGCGGACGTCTCGGCCCCTGCACCGGGCGACGTCGTCGAGACGTCGGATCGCCGGACGCCACGGTCGCCGCGGCCCTCGCCGGTCGCGTCGCCCGGCGCCGTGGGCGCCTCGGACGTGCCGCCGGTCGCCCCGGCCGGACGCAGCGGGGCCGCGACCTCGTCGATCGCCTCGCCGGAGGCGGTGGTGCCGCCGGTCGCCGCGTCCGAGGCCGCCGGGGCCCAGGCCCCCTCCGCTCGGACCGTCGCCGCCCGGACGGCGTCGTCCTCGCCGCCGTCGGCCTCGCCCCGCGATCGCGCGTGGTCATCTCGGCCCCGGTCGCGGGACGCCTCGGGACCGTCGTCGTCGGTCCGGTCGCGGTCTCGGTCGCGGTCCCGGTCGCGGTCGGCCTCGTCCGCCGCCTCGGCCCGGTCGCGGTCGCGGGCGCGGGCCTCCTCGGCCGCGTCCGGCCCGCCGTCCTCGCGGCTCGCCGCGGTCTCGCGGCGGGCGGCGTCGAGGCGATCGCGGAATCCTGCGCCGTCACCGGCGAGATCGGCGCGGCGGCGGTCCGCACCTCCCACCGCGTTCAGCAGGTACTCACCCGTCAGGCGACTCGAGAGGATCGACATCGGCGGCTGGCTCCTCGGAACCCGCCGCACCGGGAAGCGTGCGACCGAGGTCCCGCAGACGTGCCAGCAAGGCGCTTGCCAACGTCCGCTGCTCCGGCGTCTTGAGCTCGGCGACGATCTTCGCCGCGCTCCGCACCGGCAGCGCGTCGAGGATCCGCACGATCTCCTCGCGCTCGCCCCGGGCCTCCATCTCCAGCACCAGGTCGCGGGCGTCGCGGGCCTTGAGGGCCGCGAACAGCGACACCAGCTTGTCGAACTGGGCGTCGTCCGCCCGCGCCATCTCGGCCGCCCGGGCCGCCTCCCAGGCCTCGCGCTCGGCCTCGAGGGCGGCGCGGGCCTCGGCCACCGCCGCGACCTGCCGGTCGAGCTCGGCCTGCCGCTCGCGCACCTCCTGCCGCACCCGCGCGATCTCCTGCGCCGAGGCGTCCAGCGCGACCTCGCGCCGGGCAAGCACGGCGCCGGGCGTCAGCGGCGGGTTCGCGCGCCGCGCCGCCTCGTCCGCCGCCGCCGCCTCGGCCTCGCGCGCCGCCTCGGCCTCCGCCGCGGCGGCCGCGGCCTCGGCGACGGTCGGGGCGAGGATCGCCCGGATCTCGCGCACCCGCTCGGGGCTGAGCCGGTCGGTCGCGCCGAGCCAGCCCACGAAGCCGGCGAGCGCGAGCAGGTTCGCGATCGCGAGCGTGGTCAGGGCGGTGCCGATGGTCTTCATGCCGCGTCCTCTCGTCCGATGCCGGTGGCCGGTGGGCGGGCCGGGCCGCCCGGACCGTTCCCCGGCTCAGCGACCGGGTCCGGGCCGGCCCGCCGCCTCCCGCCCGCGTGACGCCGCCACGCCTCGGTGGCGACGTCGTCGAGCCGCCGCGCCTCGCGCCGGCCCTCCTCGCGCCGGAAGGCCTCGAGCCGTCGCTCGCGCAGCCGCTCCACCGCCCGTCGGTCGCGCGAGGCGTCGACCAGGCGTCCCCGCGCCTCCTCGATCCGCCGGTAGACGCCGGCGAGCTCGACCGCGAGCCGGCCGGCCCGCCGCATCGCCCCGAGGGTCCCCGCCGCGGTCGAGCGCAGCTCCCGCATGTCGACCCGTCCCGCGAGCCGCTCCCGCTGCCCCTGCTGGCCGTGGCTGATCGTCGCCTGCTCGCGCCGGATCGCGTCCTCGAGCCGGGACCGCTCCTGCTCGAGGCCGGCCACCTCGGCGAGGCGCTCGCGCTCCGCCCGCTCGCGCATGCGGAGGACGGGATCGAGGGGGAAGCGGAATCGGGACACGGGCGAGCTCCGGGGAGGGCGGGCGGCGATGGCTCGGCGGGGGCGGCCGGGCGGCGCGGCGCGGGAGGCGGCGTCAGCGTCCGGCGACGAGTCCCGCGAGCCGGCGACAGGTCTCGGGATACGGCGTGCCCTCGCCGGGCGGCTGCCGGAGGAAGGCGTCGATGGCGTCGTGGCGGGCGAGCGCCCGGTCGCAGTCGGCGTCGCTGCCGGCGACGTACGCCCCGACGCCGATGAGCTCCTCGTTGCGGGCGCGGGCCGCGATCATCCGCCGCAGCTCGCCGCGGGCGAGCCGGTGCCCCTCGTCGCACACGTCGTCGGCGACACGGGAGACCGACTCGAGCAGGTCGATCGCCGGATGGTGGCCGCGCCCGGCGAGGTCGCGGGACAGGGCGACGTGTCCGTCGAGGATCCCGCGCACCGCGTCCGAGACCGGCTCGGTGAGGTCGTCGCCCTCGACGAGCACGGTGTAGATGCCGGTGATCGAGCCGCCGCCCGCGACGGGGCCGGCTCGCTCGAGCAGCCGCGGCAGCAGGGCGAAGACCGACGGCGGGTAGCCGCGGGTGGCGGGCGGCTCCCCGGCGGCGAGGCCGATCTGCCGCTGGGCCTGGGCGAGCCGTGTGACCGAGTCCATCATCAGCATGACGTCGGCCCCGCGGTCGCGGAAGTGCTCGGCCACCGCGGTGGCGGTGAACGCGGCCCGCATCCGCATGACCGGCGACTCGTCGCTCGTGGAGACCACGACGACGGACCGGGCGAGCCCCTCGGGACCGAGAGCCGAGTGCAGGAACTCGGGCACCTCGCGCCCGCGCTCCCCGACCATCGCGATCACGTTCACGTCGGCCGCGGTGTTCCGGGCGATCTGGCTCATCAGCGTCGACTTGCCGACGCCGGGTCCGGCGAAGACGCCGATGCGCTGGCCGCGGCCGAGCGTGAGCATGCCGTCGAGCGCCCGCACGCCGGTCGGCAGCGGCTCGGTGATGCGGCCGCGCCGCGTCGCCGGCAGCGGATCGGGGTGCAGCCGTCGCGGCTCGAGGCCGGTGAGCGCCGGACCGTCGTCGATCGGCTGGCCGAGGGCGTCCACCACGCGGCCGACGAGCTCGTCGCCCGCGGGCACCACGGCCCCGAGCCCCTCGCCGGTGACGCGGGCTCCGGGCCGCACGGCCACCGACTCGTCGAGCAGCATGACGGTGCTGGTGCCGCCGTCGAAGCCCACCACCTCGCCCCGGGCCGCACGACCGCCGACCCCGCCCACGCGGACCACCGTGCCCACCGGCAGCGGCAGGTCGCGGACCTCCAGCGCGAGCCCGCGGAGCGCAGCGACGGAGCCCGTCACCGCCCGGGGCTCGAGGTGGGCGAGGCGGTCGAGGGCCGAGGCCGCGGCGCTCATGCCGCCGCCCCCATCGTCTCGTCGTCGTGCTCGTCGCGGTCGCGGGCGGCAGTGCCCGGGGCGTCCGCCGCATCATCCGCATCGTGGGCGTCGGCCGCGTCGGCCGCGGCGTTCGCGTCGTTCGCATCCCCCATGTCGTTCGCGGCGTTCGTCCGGTTCGGGTCGTCCGCCCCCCTCGGACGCTCGCCCGCGCTCCCGTCCGCGTCCGCCCCCGCCGCCGCGTCCACGCCCGCAGCCGCGCCCTCGCCCACGTCCTCGGCCGAGCCCGTCACCGACGCCGCGCCCGCGACGTCCACCGCAGACATCGCACCCGCGGCGTCCGCCGCGGCCGCCGCGTCCAGCGCCGCGGCCCGCCCCGGCACGAGCGCCGCCGCGATCCGCCGCAGCTGCGTCTCGATGCGGGCGTCCACCGTGCCCTCGCCGCTCCGCACGACGACGCCGCCCCGATCGACGGATGCGTCCGTCCCGAGGCTCACGTGGGCCGCACCCCCGACCGCACCGGCCAGCCGCGGCATCGCCTCGGCCACCACCGCCTCGTCCTCGGGATGCACCAGCACCCGGACCTCCCGCGCGTCCGACAGCAGCTCGAGCGCCGCGGCGGCCTGCCGTGCCGCCGCGGCGCGGTCGCCCTCGACGGTGCCGTGCACGATCCGCTCGGCGATCGCGACCCCCAGCGCCACGACGTCCTCCCGCGCCGCCGCAAGGTCCGCGGTGCGGCGGGCCGACCACTCCTGCAGGGCGCCGATCCAGGCCTCCTGCAGCCGGTCGAGCGATGCCTCGGCCGCGGCCATCGCCTCGGCGCGGCCCCGCTCCTCCCCCGTGGCCCGGCCGGCGGTCTCGCCGTCGACGCGGCCGGCGGCCTCGGCCTCGGCCCGGATCCGCACGCCCTCGTCGCGGGCAGCGGCGCGGGCCGCCTCGAGGATCCGCTCGGCCTCCTGCTCCGCGGCGGCGATGATCCGGTCCGCCTGCCGCTGCAGGTCGCCGAGGTCCAGGACGACGGTCGGGTCGTTCAGCAGCGGCGCCGCGTCGGACTGCTTCAGGATCGGCATCGGATCGGCTCCGGTGCGGGCAGGGCGTGCGTCCGGCGGGGCGCGGATGCGGCCACGGCTCGGGTCGGGACGCGGCTCACACCACCATGTCCTTGTCGGCGCCGCGGCCGCTGATCACGATCTCGCCCGCCTCCTCGAGCCGGCGGACGACGTCCACGATCCGCTGCTGGGCCGCCTCGACGTCGGTGAGCCGCACCGGGCCCATGTACTCCATGTCCTCCCGGATGAGCTCGGCCGCCCGCTGCGACATGTTGCCGAAGATCTTCTCCTGCAGCGGCTCGCTCGCGGTCTTGAGGGCGAGGCAGAGCTCGTCGTTGTCGATCTCCTTGAGCATCGCCTGGATGCCGCGATCGTTGAGGAGGTTGATGTCCTCGAAGACGAACATGAGCTTCCGGATCTCCTCGACGAGGTCCGGGTCCTCGGGCTCCATGCCCTCGAGGATGCTCTTCTCGGTGCCGCGATCGATCAGGTTCAGGATCTCGGCCACCGTCTCCACGCCGCCCACGCGCTCCACCGACTGGGTGAGCATGTTGGCGAGGCGGGTCTCGAGGCCCTGCTCGACCTCGCGGATGACGTCGGGGTTCGTCTGGTCCATCCCCGCGATGCGCCGGACCACCTCGACCTGCTTCTGCTCGGGCAGCCGGGCGAGGATGTCCGAGGCCTTGTGGTACGAGAGGTAGCTCATGATGAGGGCGATCGTCTGCGGGTGCTCGTCCTCGATGAACGTCAGCAGGTTCTCGCTCTCGGCCTTCTGCAGGAACGAGAACGGCGTCTTCTGCACCTGGGTCTGGATCTGGGCGATCACCCGCGAGGCGAGCCGCGGGTCGAGCGACTGCTTGAGCAGCAGCGACGCGTACTCGAGCCCCCCCTCCTTGCTGCCCTCGCTCGCGAGCCGCAGGCCGTAGAACTCCTCGATGACGTCCTTGGTCAGGTGCGGCGGCACCTCGCCGATCGACGCCACGGTGCGCATCACCTCCTCGACCTGCTCCGTCGACAGGTGCCGGATGACGCCCGCCGCCGCCTGCTCGTCGAGGGCGATGACCAGGATGGCGGCCTTCTGGACGCCCTTGAGCTCGTCGGCGGTGGCGGGGAGCTTGGAGCCGAAGCGGGGCATGGCGGGTTCCGTTGGATGCGGGACGGGAGCGGGCGGGGATCGGGGTCGCGGGCTCGGGCCGGGCTCGGGCCGCGGCGCGGCGGACGGGCCGGACCGCCCGAGCCGGCCGAGCCCGCCGGGCCGGGATCAGGCCTCGTCGTCGCGGAGCCAGCGGCGGAGGAGGGCCGCGGCCTCCTCGGAGTCCTCCACCGCGAAGTTGTTCAGGTACTCGAGGATCTGCTCGCGGCGGACGACGTCCTCGTCCACCTCCTTGCCCTCGAGGGCGAAGGGCTCGTCGCCGACCTCGCCGATGATGTCGTCCTCGGTCTCGAGCTTCGGGGGGATGCCGACGAGCTCCTCGGCGCTGGGCATCTCGTCGGCGCGGCTCGCGCTCCGCACGAGCATGAACATCAGGCCGAGGCTGACCATCGCCAGCAGCACCACGCTCGCGGTGGACACCAGGCCGCCGCCCACGAGGTCCGCGAGCAGCCCCGTGGTCGCCTCCGGGGCGGGCACCAGGTTGGCCGCGGTCGCGGTGACGTCGTCGTACATGCGGACGCGGGCGGTGCCGGCGTTGCCCGCCTGCTCGGTGAGGAGCAGCGTCCGGACGTCCTGCTCGATGCCCCGGAGCAGCGGCTCGGCCCACGCCGTCAGCGTCGCCTCGTCCGCCTCGGCCGCGGGGTCGCCCTGCTCGAGGCGCCACTTGCCGACGAGCCACGAGCGCGGCACCTGCACCACGGCACTGACCTGCGTCACGCGGCCGGGCGTCCGCCGCACCCGCTCCTGATCCCACGGCGGGAAGGCGTCGGTACGGGTGTCGGTCTCCGACTCGGTGGTGCTGGTGCTCGCGGCGGCGCCGACGGACAGCGCGACGTTGGCCCGCACCCCCGGCTCGCCGCCGGCGGGCTCGCGGGTGGAGGCGAAGTCCCGGGACTGCTCGCGGCGGACGCCGAGCTTGGGCTCCTCGAAGCGGGTGCTGAGGCTCTCGACGAGGTCGACGTCCACCACCGCGTTGACGCTGATGACGGCCCCCGGGATGTGGGCGAGCAGCGGCTCGATCTTGGCCTGCAGCGACGCCTCCATCCCCTCCTCGAGCTCCATCCGCGCCGTGCGGGCGACCGACGCCGGATCCTCGGCCCCGGTATAGCTGCGATGGCTGTGCATGTCGGTCACGGCCACGTTCGCCGGCTCGAGTCCGGAGTGGGCGTGGGCGACGAGGCGGGCGATCGCCCGGGCCCGCGAGCGGGACATGCCGCGGCCGCCGGTGTCCACGACCACCGTCGCGCTCGAGGGCACCCGGGCGCTGCCGATGCCGCCGTTGCGCGGCGCGGGCGAGATGATCACCTCGGCCTGGTTGACGCCGTCGAGCATGCGGATCATCCGCCCGACGTTCTTCATCACCTGGGCGTTGTAGCGCTTCTCCGAGAGCGACCGGGGCTCGAAGACGCTCTGCTCGGCGAAGACCGGCTGGAAGTCGATCGCGTCCTCGCGGATCACGCGCCCGTCGTAGAGCTGGGCGAGGACCTCGAACTGCCGGTCCGACGGGACCGCGATCTCGTTGCCCACCTGCTCGTACGGGATGCTGCGCACCTGCAGGAAGCTGGTCACCCGGGCCCGGACGTCCGGCCGGGTGTCGGCCGCGAGCCCGAGCGGGACCATGTCCGGCTGCCCGGTCAGCAGGAGGACGTAGCCGAGCACCAGCGCGAGGATGACCACGAGGCTCGCGAGCAGCCCCTTCGTCGCTCCCGCCATGCCCTGCACCTGCGTCCGGATGGACGCCAACGCCGCGCGCACACGCTCCATGCCACGGGCCTCCCTGCCGCGTGCCCGATCCCCTCCCCGGCGAGGATCGGATCCCTTGGTGACGCCCGGACTCCGCCGGGCCGCGGAGAGGACGTCGGCACGACGCGCCGGCCGGCATGCACCAATCGCGCGGACGAGCGCAGGGACCGGATAACCTCCGGCCGGACCTGCGCGGGGTCCCCGGGCCCGTCGTCGTGGATCCACCGGGTCCGCCGTCGTCCCCGGGTCCGCCGCGACCGCGGCGCGCGACCGCCCGCCGCGGCCCCGGAGGCGGCGGCGGGCGGGCGTCGATCAGGCGGGCCGCGGGGCCGGCCGCGGGGCCGGCCGCGAGGCGGCCGGACGGGGGGTCAGACGCGGACCTGCTTGATCTCGTCGTAGGCCTGGAGCACCTTGTTCCGGACGCTCATCAGTCCGCGGAAGGCGAGGTCGGCCTTGGCCGTCGCCGCCATCACGGTCTCGACGTCGGCACGACGTCCGGTGGCCAGGTCCTCGGCCGCCTCCTTCGCGTCCCGCTGCAGCTCGTTCACGCGGGCGATCTCCTGGCGGAAGACGTCGGAGAAGCTCGGGCCGCCCTCCGGCGGACCCACGGGGGCACCCGGCCCCCCCGGCACCGGCGGCGTCGGGGGCGTGAGGCGGGTGGCGCTGTTGACCAGTCCGAGCGGGTCGGTCACGGTCGTCTCTCCTGCGTGCCGGCTCAGGCGATGAGCCGCAGCACCGACTCCATGATGGCCTTGGTCCCCTCGGCCACCGCGATGTTGGCGTCGTAGGCCCGCTGGGCCTCCATCGCGTCCATCTGCTCGATGACCGAGTTCACGTTCGGGTAGTGCACGTAGCCGTCCGCGTCGGCGAACGGACTGCCGGGCTCGTAGCGGGCCTGCAGCGGGGCCGGATCCTCGAGGATCTCCCTCACCCGCACCCCCTCGCCGGTGCCGCTGGCCGGGTCGCCGGGGGCGAAGACGACGATGCGTCGCCGGTACGGCTCGTACTCGCCCTCGGCGTTCAGCAGCGTGCTGCGGTTCGCCTGGTTCTGGGCGATGACCGTCATCCGCGTCCGCTGGGCGACGAGGCCGCTGGTCGAGATGTCGAGGGCGCCGTACACGGGACGGGCTCCGGTTCGGGGTCGGGGCGGGCCACGCGAGCGGCCGAGTGATCCGCGCGGGTCAGGGCCGCTCGCGGAGGGCCGAGTTCAGCAGGTCCATGCGGCTGCGGTGCAGGGTCGTCATCGTCCGCATCGTCATCACGTTCTCGGCGAGGGCCTGCATCGCCCGGTCGAGGTCGCGGTCGTTCTCGTCGTGGAAGAGGAGGTTCTCGTTCGCCTCGTCGGGGGCGAGCTCCAGCCGGTCGGACTCCACCCGCACCTCGCCGGTCGAGGCGAGCGGCAGGGCGCCGCCGCGGGCCGAGTGACGCTCCCGCCGCTCGTCCACCGCCGCCCCGAGCGTCGCCTGGAAGTCCTCCACCGACACGTCGCGCGGCCGGTGGCCGGGGGTGCTGAAGTTCGCCACCGCGTCGGCCAGCAGACGCTGGCGACCGGCGGAGAACTGCATCATCCGCTCCAGGACGGGCAGGCTGTCGGCGTCGGTGAGACCGGAGATCATCGGCGGCATCCGGGACGGGATCGGGCGTTCGACCCGAGGGAGACCTGCAAGCCGCGTGCCGCGGAGGGGATGGACGTCCCCCGCCGCGGCCGCGGACGGCATGGCGGCTCGCGCGAGGGGATCAGAGGTCCGGCGAGACCAGCTGGTCCTCCTTCCACTTCTTGAGCTTGAGGCCGAGGGTGCGCACCCCGATGCCCAGGGCGGCGGCGGAGCGCCGGCGATGCCCGCCGTAGTGCTTGAGGGTGTTCACGATGATCTCGCGCTCGATCTTCTCGAGCGTCAGGCCGTCCTCGCACACGATGCCCGCGGTCAGCGGGTTGTGCCCGATCGGGGTCTCGGCCGGTCCGCCGGGCATGCCCGGCTTGGCCTCGATCATCTGGCCCGGCAGCGGCGCCGGGGCCGGGATCTCGGGACCGCGCAGCCACGGCACCACGAGCGAGGCGCGGATGGTGCGCTCGGGCGCAAGGACCGCCGCCCGTTCGCACACGTTCTGCAGCTCCCGCACGTTGCCCGGCCAGTGGTAGGCCTGCATCGCGTTGAGGGCGTTCTCGTCCAGGATGCAGGGGTCGGTGCCCTCGCGCTCGGCGACGAGGCGGAGGAAGTGCACGGCGAGCTCGGGGATGTCCTCGCGGCGCTCCCGCAGCGGCGGCAGGGCCAGCGGCAGGACGTTGAGCCGGTAGTAGAGGTCCTCGCGGAACTCGCCCGCCCGCACCGCGGCCGGCAGGTCGCGGTTGCTGGTGGCGATCACGCGGACGTCGACGCGGATCGACCGGTCGCCGCCCACCCGCTCGAAGGACTGCTCCTGCAGGACGCGGAGGAGCTTCGCCTGGATCGACGGGGCGACCTCGCTGATCTCGTCGAGCAGCAGCGTGCCGCCGTCGGCGAGCTCGAAGCGGCCCTTGCGGGTGCGGTCGGCGCCGGTGAAGGCCCCCTTCTCGTGGCCGAAGAGCTCGCTCTCCAGCAGGCTCGTCGAGAGGGCGGCGCAGTTGATCGCGAGGAACGGGGCGTCCCGGCGGGCGCCGTGCTCGTGGATCCAGCGGGCGGTGACCTCCTTGCCGGTGCCCGACTCGCCGGTGACGAGCACCGTGCCGTGGCTCTCGGCGATGGGCTCGAGCGTCTCGCGGAGGCCGCTCATCGCGTCGCCCGAGCCCACCATCGCGTGCACGCAGGCGGTGCCGGTCGACGGGACCTGGGCCCGGAGCACCTGGTTCTCGCGGTGCAGGCGGCGGTGCTCGACCGCGCGGTCCACCGAGACGAGCAGCTCGTCCCCGTTGAAGGGCTTGGTCACGTAGTCCCAGGCCCCCTGCCGCATCGCGTCGACCGCCGTCTCGATCGATCCGAAGGCGGTCATCAGGATGACCGGCAGCTGCTCGTCGACGGTGCGGATCTCGGCGAGGAGGCCGAGGCCGTCCATCTCCGGCATCTGCAGGTCGGTCACGACGGCGTCGTGCGGCTTCGCGCCGAGCTGCTCGAGGGCCTCGGCCGCCGAGGCGGCCGAGGTGACCGCGTACCCGCGGCGGGCGAGGGTGGTCGCGACCGAGTCGCGCATCATCTCCTTGTCGTCGACGACGAGGATCCGCTTCATGACGTGGCTCCGGGGGCGGCGACCGCCACGGTCGCCGGGGTGCACTCGATGAGGGGGGCGTCCGCGACGTCGTCGCGCTCGCCCGCCGGGGGAAGACAGAGGCCGACCAGCGCACCGCCGCCGGGCGCGTCCTCCACCAGCACGTGACCCCCGTGGGCGTCGATGATGCGGTGGACGATCGCCAGGCCGAGGCCGGTGCCGGTGGGCCGGGTGGTGAAGAACGGGTTGAACATGCGGTCCTTGACCTCGGCCGGGATGCCCGGGCCGTGGTCGCGGACCTCCAGGACGATGCGGTCGCCGGTCCCGCCGCCCGGCAGCCGCAGCCGGCGGCGGACCACGCCCACGTGCACCGCCCGGCGTCGGTCGCCGGCGGGCAGGTGCGCGTCCATCGCCTCGATGGCGTTGCGGAGGACGTTGCTCGCGGCCTGGCCGACGAGGACGGGGTCGGCGGCGACGGTGTCGTCGAGCGGCTCGCCGTCGGCGCCGGTCGCGTCGTCCGACAGCGCCACCTCGGTGCCGGTGCGGGCGACGATGCCCTCGCACTGCTCGACCGCGGCGCGGGCGAGCCGGCTCATGGCCATCGGCCGCGGATCGGGGCGATGGTCGCGGGCGAAGGCGAGCACGTCGCGGACGATCGCGTCGAGCCCGACCACCGCGCGGGCGATCTTGTCGCAGAGCTCGCGCTCGCCGGTCCCCTCCCCGAGGTCCTCGGCGAGGGCCTCGGCGTAGAGCCGGATCGAGCCGAGCGGGTTGCGGATCTCGTGGGCGATGCCGGCGGCCATCTCGCCGAGGGCGGCGAGCGCCTGCGAGCGGCGGAGCCGGGCGTTGGCGGACGAGAGCTCCTCGCGGAGGCGGCCGACCTCGTCCTGCAGATCCTCGTGGGTGCGCTGGAGCTCGACCGCCGCCTCGTTGAAGGCGTCCATGATCCGCTGCAGGTCGGCCGGATCGGTGGCCGGGGCGGCCCCCGGGCCGGTGCCGGTGGCGGTGGCGACGGCGTTGGGGGGGCCGGGCGCAGCGGGCGCGGCGGGCGGCACGAGCTCGACGACGGGTCGGGTGGCGCTCATGCCGTCTCGTCCTCGAATCGGGGGGCCGGGACCGGGGCGCCGGCGTAGGCCCGTCGGGCGCGGCGGCCCTCGCCGACGCGGCCGAGCTCGACCCCGACGGCGTCGCGGCGCTCGGACAGCCGGCGGCGATCCTCGGCGTCCCGCTCGGTCACCGCCCGCAGGTCGTCGCGGATCGCGCGCTGCAGGGTGCGGAGCTCCTCGGCCCGAGCCGGGTCGAGCGGGCCGGCGTCCGCCCCGCGGGCGGCGAGGTCCCGGACGCGGGCCTCGTGAGCGCGGATCTCCTCGATGAGGGTGGCGCGGTGCCGCACGAGGGCGCGGGCGACGTCGAGGCGGCCGTCGGCGACCAGCCCCTCCTGCCGCTCGGCGAGCTCGCGCAGGCGCCGCACGGCGTCCGCCTCGGCCCGCAGGACGTCGGCGACGGCGTCGGCCCAGCCCGTGGGCGGCGCGGTGACGGGTTCGGGCACGTCGATCACGCGGATCCTCCACGCTGACGGGGACGGTCGGGGCCCGGGGCGGAAACGGCAGCGGGAACGCGGGCGGCGGTGGTCACGGCGCGCCCCCCTCGTCGGGGGTCGCGGCGGCCACGCGGCCGACCGGTCGGTTGCGCAGCCACTCCGACCACGCGTCCCGGTCCATGAGGACGCCCGGCCCCTCGAAGGCGGCGTCGGGCAGCTGCTCGAGCCGGAGCAGCGCGTTGCGATGAGCGACGTCGGCCTTCTCGGCCTCGCCCATCCGCTCCCAGCAGTTCACGATCTGGACCAGCGCCTGCATGGAGACGTGGTCGTCGGCGTAGCGGCGGGCCGCGACGTCGTAGAGCCGCGCGGCCTGCTCCCAGCGCTCGAGGTCGTAGGTCGCGCGGGCCCGGCTCATGTAGGCGTTGCGGAGCATCGTCCGCCTCCGCCGGTCCATCAGCCGCGGATCGTCGTCGCGCCACGCCTCGATCACGGTCTCGTAGCCGCCGAGCGCGGTCTCGAGGTGGGCGGCCCGGGCGAGCGCGAACCGCTCGCGCTCGGCGGGCGTGACGCCCCCATCCGCGAGCAGGTCCGCGAGCCGGCGGTGGCTGTCGGCGAGCCAGAAGCGGATCTCGTCCGCGTCGTCCGCCTCGGGGTCGCGGACGAGGGCGGCGTCGAAGCGCTCGATCGCCCGGCGGATGCGGTCGCGGGCGAGGCCGGGATCGACCTCGGGCGAGCCGTCGGGCCCCGGCAGCGTGGTCGCGTGCTCGTAGTGCAGCCGGCCGAGGTCCACGAGGGCGCGGCGGTAGTCGGCGGCGTCGGGCGTGAGCACGCCGCCGGCCGCTTGCCGCCCCTCGACCACCGCCAGCAGCACCTCCTCGGCCTCGCTCACCCGGCCGAGGGCGAGCAGCGTGCGGGCGAGCGGCGCGTGGGCGCGGGTGCCGACGGTGCGCGGGTCCTCCTCGATCACCTGCCGGTACCGGGCGGCGGCGTCCTCGAGGCGGCCGATCGACTCGAGCACCCGCCCGAGCCGGAACATGACCTCGGGTCGGCGCGGATCGTCGGAGTCGCCCCCGCCGAGGTAGGTCTCCATCGCCTCGATCGCCTCGTCGGGCCGCCCGGCCCGCTCCCACGCGTCGGCCGCGGCCCAGAGGCTCGTCGTGAACCCGCCCGCCCGGCCGGGCTCGCCGAGCAGTCGGCGGGCGTGCCGCATGAAGGAGTCGGCGGCGTCGGCGAGCCGGGCCTGGGCCTCGGCCCGCACCGCGGCCGGAACGCTCGACTCGGGCACGTCGGCGGGGTCGATCGCGTCGCCCGCGGCGGCGGCCTCGGCGGCGATCGCGGCGCGGGCGCCGGCGAGCAGGCGATCGGCGATCTGCTCGTTGATGGCCGCGATCCGCTCGAGGACGTCGACCGGCGCCGCGTCGGGGTCGTCGGCGAAGACGCCCTCGGCCGCGAGGGCGTAGCGCAGCGCGACCTCGAGGTCGCCCGCGGCCATCATCGTGTCCCGACGGTCGCCGATCGACTGCACCACGTCCCGGGGCGTCACGTCGCGCCGGGAACCGGCGGTCCGCAGGAGCTCGCGCGCCGCCGCGTAGTCCTCGAGGGCCGAGTCGTGCTCGCCCGCCGCCGCGAGGACCTCCGCCCGCAGCAGCCGCGCGGGCAGGAGGAGCTCGGTGCCGGGATAGTCCGACACGATGGTGTCCAGCCGCGGCAGCGCCGCGGCTCGGTCGGCCCGCTCGACGTCGATGCGGGCCCGAAGCAGAAGGCCGCGGCCACGGAGCAGGGTCTGGTTCTCGAAGCGGCGATCGGCCTCGTCGAGCTGGAACAGCGCGTCGTCGGTGCGTCCGAGCCGCCACTGCGCGTCGGCGAGGCGGACGTAGAAGCCGGCCCAGGTGTCGGCGTCGAGCTCGGCGCCCTCCATCCGCCGCATCTCGAGCAGGAGCGCATCGATCGCGGGCTGGAAGTCGCCGGCCTCGATGCGAAGCGCCGCCTGCCGGTCGATCGCCCAGGCCCGGTCGACGTCCTCGAGCCGCGGGTCCTCCCGGTAGGTCTCGAGTCGCGCGATCATCGCGTCGGCGGGCAGGTCGGCCTGTCGCAGGCTGCGCTCGACGAGCATCCGCAGCAGGCGGTTGCGACGCCGGGCCGCCTCCGGACGGCCGGTGTCGGCGAGGACCTCGAGCTCGACCACCCGGTCGCGGGCGTCGTCGAGGCGGCCGAGCTCCACGAGGGCGCGACCCCAGCGCTCGATCCGCTCGCCGTCGAGGGAGACGCCGAGCTCGACCGCGAGGGCGTACTGCTCGTCGATCCGCAGGTTGTTGTCGGGCACGCTCGCGGCCCGCGCCTCCTGCGAGGCGCCGATCCAGTCGGCGGCGATCGCGTGGAAGCGGCCGCGCTGACGCGGCGTGGCGCGGGCGAGGTTCGGCTCCAGCACGCCGACGAGCCGGTCGCGGGCCTCGTCGAGCTCGCCGACGCCGATCATGCGCCGCACCTCGTCGAGGGCGCCGTCCCAGTCCTCCTCCGGCGCGCGGTTGGCGGCGACCACGATGCCGAGCGCGATCAGTCCCAGGCTCGCGACGATGGTCGGGACCTGCCAGAGGTCGCGCCAGCCGCGCCGGACGCCCCCGCCGCCGTCGGCGGCGACACCGGTCTCGGGATGATCGAGCGGCTCGGCCACGCGAGGCCTCCGGGGGGAGCGCCGGCTCCGCCCGCTGCGGACGGCGATCCCGACCCCACCATCGGCGGCTCTTGCGCGAGGGCGTGAGCGGGGCCCGATAACCCGCCGGACGTCGGCCGAGGCGGTGTCGCGGGGCGCAGGCGATGCGTGGTCGCGGGCGACGGCGGCCGCCGAACGCGGATCTCGGGGGTGACGGCGACGATCGGCGGGTGCCGAGCCGGGGTGACGAGGACCACCGACGCGGTGCCGACGCCGGCGAGGCGGACGGCGACCGAGCGCCGAGTCAGTCCCGCGAGGTCGGGCCCGCCCCCGCCGCGTCGCCGGAGCCGTCGACGCGGACGACCCACGTGCCGGCGGCGAGGTCGTGCAGGGCGCGGCCGCGGGCGTGGGCGAGCCAGAACAGCACCAGCGGCGGGAACGCGACCGCGGCGGTACGGACGAGGAACCGCACGATCAGCCGGCCCCGGCCGGGCGGCCGGCCGTCGGCGTCCACCGGCCGCACGCCGAAGACGAGCCGGCCCGGCGTGCGTCCCCCGCCGAGGTCGCCGACCACGGTGGCGAACGCCCACAGCACGGTGAGGCCCGCCCAGGGCACGTAGCCCCCCGGGTGCAGGAGCAGCAGCGAGGCGAGCAGCGCGTCCGGCGTCCAGTCGAAGACGAGCGCCCCCGCCGCGAGCGGCGCGAGGGCGTCGACGAGCGCGGCCCCGAGCCGCCGGGGGACGCCCGCCTCCCGGCCCTCGATCGCCTCCGGCCGTGCGCCCGGGCGACTGCCGAGGACGCCGGCGATCACCGCGAAGAAGATCCCGGTGCCGATGATGATCGGGCCGCGCAGGATCCGCCCCGCGTCGACCTGCTCGGCCGCGAGCGCCGCATCGGCCTCCTCCGTGCCGCCCGGCGTCCACGCACGGACGCGGGCAGGCCGATCGGGATCGTCGAGGGCGTCGCCGGCGAGGAGCAGGGCGCCGTCGCCGCCGAGCGCCGCGACGAGCGGCTCGTCGTCGCGGAGGTCGGCGAGCACCACCGGCGACTCCGGCGACTCGAGCCGCCGGAGGCTGACGCCCGCCGCCTCGCGGAGGGCGATCCACGGCTCGCCCGCCACGTCGAGGATGGCGGCGTCGAAGGCGCGAGGCGACGTCGCGCCGTCGGCGGCGGCCGAGGCCGCGGACGCGGCGTCCGCCTCCCCGTCCGCCTCCCCGTCCGCGGCCACCGCGAGGGGCTCCTCGGTCGATGGCATCGCCCCGGGCCCCCGGTCCGCCCACCGCGCCGCGGCGACTTCCGGCAGCCCGGACCAGACCCGCATTCGCTCGCCGCTCCGTCCGACGAGGTCGACCGCGAGCGAATCGGGCCCTGCGACGAGCAGCATCGTCATGGTGGCGGCGCCGGCGGTCGGCGAGCCCGGGGGCGCGGGGCTCGGGTCGGCGGCGCCGGCTCCGGGGCCGGAGTCGGGGCCGGGGTCGGGGCCGGAGTCCTCGTCGCCCGGGGGCGCGGTCGCCCCGTCGGCGGACCCGGCCGGCGCTCCCGCCGGCGCCGGCGCCGGCGCCGGCGCCGGCGCCGCGTCCTCCCCCGCCTCCGCGTCCGCGGCCGCCCGCGGTGCACGGACCACGGCGAGCGCGATCGGGACCTCGGCCGCGAGCTGGTCGGGGGGGACGTCCTCGGGCGAGCCCAGCGGCCGCTCGCTCCAGCGGTCGAGGCCCAGCCGCAGCACCCGGTGCGGCCCCCCGGGCTCCGCGGGCGGCGCAATCACCACGGGGCCGGTCGGCTCCGCCGCCGCCAGCAGCGGCCGCACGCCCGCCGGGAGCCGCGGCCGTGGCGCCAGCGGCGTCGAACCGACCGGATACCACACCGCGTGCACCGGGTTCCGGCGCAGCTCGATCGCGTACACCGGCCGCGCCGTGCCCGGCGCGAGCGGCGGCGCGATCACCCATGCCCGCGGCCCCAGGGCGACCAGGTGTTCCGGCGGCTGGCGCACGATGCTCACGATGCGGTGGCGGGCCGCCGGCATCTCCGGCGGCTGGTGGCCGATCCCGTAGCCGCCGGCTCCCTGCGTCCGCAGGCCCACGAACCAGCGGTGGTCCCCGCCCACTGCGCCCGCGAGGTGACGGGCGGGCGGCGGCCCGTCGGTGGTGTCGGCGCCGGGACGGTCGGCGGTGCCGGCGGGCGGAGCGAGGATCGCCGGGGCGGGCGCGGTCGTGGCCGGCAGGGACGAGCCGGATGCCACCGGGGGCGCGGCGTCGGAGCCGGCACCGGCGTTCGCAGCGCGATCGACCCCGATCGCCGCGAGCGCCGCGATCACCAGCCCCGGTGCCACCGCGAGGAGCATCGTCGCGAGCCGGCGGCCCGCGCGACGGCGTCGGCTCGTCCGCGGTGGCCTCATCCCGCGTCGGTCTCGCCCTCGACCACGTCCGGATCGAGGATGCGGCGCAGGGTCGGCAGGTCGAAGAGCGTGCCCCACCTCTGCGAGGCGAGCGAGGGGCTGTTCTCGAGGTCGAAGTCGAAGCGGGCGGTGAATCGCTCGTCGCGGTCGCGGACCACGACGCGGCTCGCGAGCCGCGGCTGCAGCGGACGCGCGAGGCCCTCGACCGCGAGCGGCTCGGGCGCGGAGTGCTCCGCCGTCGCCCACGGCTCGCCGAGGGCGTCGAGCACCGCGACCCGCCGGAGGCGGCCGCTCTCGGCGTCCCAGGTCAGGCGGATCGGCTCCTGCCGGCCCATCGTCACCAGCGACACGGTCCGCCCGTCGTCCGACACCTGGGCCCGGTCGGCCGCGTCCGGCGGCAGGGGCACGGCGGCGAAGAGCAGGTCCGCGGCCGAGAGCGGGCGGCCGATCGCCGGCAGCACCGCGTCCGCGCACCGCGGCCGCTCGCGCGACGCGTGCGCCCACGTGCAGAGGAAGGTCTCGTCCGCCGCGAGGTCGAAGAGCCAGGTGCGCCGCTCGTCGGAGCCGAACCAGAAGAGATCCGTCTCGGGGAAGCCGATCAGGAACCGCGCCGCGGTGCGCCAGGGCCCGTCCACCCACACCCGCACGCTGACCTGCTCCTCCTGCCACTCGCCCTCGACATCGGGCCACTCGATGCCGACGGTGCCCACGACGTGGATGCGGTCCAGCCGCGCGGTGCGCTCGGCGTGGGCGGCGAGGATGGACGCCACCTCCTCGGGGGTGGTTCCCCGCGGCTCGATCGCCGGTCCGTCCGCCGGCCCGTCCGCCGGCCCGTGACACCCCGCCGGGGCGAGCGCGACGGCGGCCACGAGGGCCAGCGCGAGACCGAGGACGAGGCCGGGAGTGGACGCGGCGGCACGGAGCGCCTGCATCCGGCCGGCGTCGGCCGGCCCGCGGCGTCGCCACGCGGGCGCCGCCCCACGGGGCCGCGCGGCGCGGTCCGGACGCGGGCCGCTCATCCGAGCTCGCCCTGCAGGATCTCGCCCAGCTGCGCGGTGAGCTCGGACACGTCGTCGTCGCCGAGCCCCGGGTTCACGAGGCGGATGGACTCGGCCTCGGGGTCCTGACCGCGTTGACGCATCAGCCACGTCTCCGGGCCCGCGCCGCCCGGCACCTTGCCGGTGAAGCGGAGGATCCGCTTGCGCATCAGGATCAGCCCGAGCACGAAGCGGAAGGCCACGCGGTCGTCCCGCTCGTCCTCGGCCAGCCGGTGGAACAGCTCGAGCAGGACCTCGTCGTCCACGAACGGCGTTCGCCGCTCGCCGGGCTCGGGCACGACGGTGCGCCAGTGGCTGAAGAGCCCTTCCGGCCGCTCCCCCGCCTCCCAGGCCTCGGCGGCGAAGTCGCGCCGCTCGAGACCGCCCTCCTCGTTCTCGACGAGGGCGGCGACGATCCGCTCGCCCGCCACGAGCTCGCGGCCGGTGGCGGCGCAGGCCCCGGTCACCCGTCCGACGCTGTACTGACTGCCGAATCGCGACATGGGCGACGATGCTAGCACGGCACCGCGGACCCCACGCGGCCGCGGGCGGCCCCGCGAGGCGACCCGCGTCGCGATGCCCGCCGCGGTCCGCGCGGACTCGGCGCCCTCGGGCGCTCCACCGGGGCCACCGCGCCCGCTCGGGCCGGCGGCGGGCGGGCCGGGGGCCGGCGACCAGGGACCGGGGACGGCCGGCGGGCGCCGCGTGGCGGGCCACGGCCAGCAGCGAGCGCCGCCCCCGATCAGGCCGATGAAGACCTCCGGCGGTCCACCGGGGCGCGTGATCGCGAGCGCTGCCGGGGCTCCGCCGCCGAATCCGCGGGCCGCCGGCGACGGTCCGGTAGAATCCTCACGAGGCGACGATGCTCGAAGGCCTGCTCCAGCTGGTGCGATCGGATCCGTGGCTCGTGGCCGCCGAGATCCTCGTCATCTGGCTGGTGGTCTGGCTCGCCTACCGGTTCCTCCGCGGCACCCGCGGCGGCGGCGCGTTCAAGGGCTTCGCCGTCCTCCTGCTCGTCGCCACCCTGCTGATCAACGTGATCGGGCAGGGCTCCGAGCTCTTCGAGCGGCTCGACTTCCTCTACCAGCGGTTCCTCGGCCTCGCGGCGATCATGCTGATCGTCGTCTTCCAGCCGGAGCTGCGGCAGGCGATGATCCGCCTCGGTCACGCCTGGAGCTTCGGCCGCGGCCGGGGCGAGCTGCGCAGCACCGCGGCCACCATCGGCGAGGCGTGCGAGTACCTGAGCCGCGCCAAGTTCGGGGCGATCATCGCGATCGAGCGGCAGACGAAGCTCGGCGGCCTCGCCGAGGGCGGCGTGCTGCTCGACGCCCTGATCACCCCGCGGCTGCTGCAGTCCATCTTCTACCCCAACGCGCCGCTGCACGACCTCGGCGTGGTGATCCGCGGCGACCGCATCGCGGCCGCGAGCGTGCAGTTCCCGCTCGCCGAGGAGGGCGTGCTGCCCGCCGACTACGGGGCCCGACACCGGGCCGCGGTCGGCCTGTCGACGGAGTGCGACGCGCTGGTGGTGGTCGTGAGCGAGGAGACGGGCACGATCAGCATCGCCGAGTCGGGCGGGATCGAGGGCCCCTTCGATCGCGAGACCCTCGTGACCGAGCTCGTCCGAAGGCTCGAGACCGAGCCGGAGGTCGAGCCGACGGGCGAGGGCGAGGGCGAGGCCGAGGCCGAGAGCCAAGCCACGGGCGAGTCCGAGCCCCCGCCGGTCGACCGGGACGCCGACGCCGCCGGGGATGCCGCGGACGCGCCCGGCGACGCCCCGCCGGCCGCCGGCGACGGCACGCGCGACCGCTCGGCCCACGCCTCCGGCGGCACGGGAGAGGCTGCGGGCGATGCCCGCGCCGACGAGTCGTCCTCCGGCCACGATCGAGGCGACGCCGCGTCCTCGGGCGCCGGCCGTCCCGCCACGTCGATCCGCCCCGCCCCCGATCCGCCGGGGCACTGATCCGCCGGGGCCCTGGCCTTCCCGCCCTCGCGAGGCCCGTTCGCCACTCGCCCGCGCCGACCCCCGCTCGCCCCGTCCTCCCCTCCCGAGCCCCTCCGCCCGCCATGACCCGAAGCCCGCTCAGCGAGATCCCGGCCATCCTGGTCATCACCCTCGTCGCGGTGCTCGTGTGGTCGTGGGCCGCGGGCGAGACGCGGACGAACGAACGGCTCGACGTGCGGGCGACCTTCCGGCCCGACGAGGAGACGCCGGGCCGCTGGGAGTTCGACCCCCGCTCGGCGGTGGTGCAGCTCGAGGTCTCGGGCTCGCGCCTCAGCGTGCGGCGGGCCCGCGAGGAGCTGCGGGAGCTGGAGCTCGACGTCGAGGCGAGCGAGGGCACGCGAACGATCCTCGTCGAGCCGTCGCTGCTCGCCTCGCCGGAGGTCACCGGCCTCGGCATCACGCCGGTCTCGGTGACCCCGGCGGCGCTGGAGGTGCGCATCCGCCGGATCATCACCGAGCGGGCCACGGTGAGCCGCACCATCCCGGGGATCGAGCTCGAGGGCGAGGCCGAGGTGTCGCGAGACTCGGTGGAGGTGACGCTGCCGCAGGGCGTGCGGGCCCGCATCCAGGGACCGCTCGTGGTCGAGCCCGTCCTGCCCCCGGAGGCGCTCGGCGAGGGCTCGCTGGGCACGCGGGTGACGTGGAGCGACGTCCCGCTGCGGGTCCGGGGCGTGCCCGATGGCGTCTTGCCCGCGATCTCGCCGCCGACCATCGAGATGTCCTTCACGCCGCTGCGCCGCACCGACACCGTGCGGCTCGAGGCCCCGGTGCGGGTGAACGTGCTCGTGTCGCCGGAGGATCGCGAGCGGATCGAGCTCGAGCCGGGGCGGCTCTTCGGCGTCGAGCTCGAGGGGCCGAGCGACGTGATCGACTCGCTGCGGCCGGGGGTCGATCCGGCGCGGGCCGGGGTGCCGATGGCGATCCTGCAACTGCGGAGTCGCGAGCTCGCCGGGGCCATCACGGACAAGCGGATCGCCGGCTTCGTGGTCATGATGCCGGACGGGCGCATGGTGCCGGTCACGGGCTGGCTCGCGGAGACCGGCGAGCGACGGCCTCGGATCGGGATCCGCATCGCCGAGCCGGCACCCTGACGGCGCCCCCGCGGGTTGCCGGCGCCCCCCGGCCCCCGGCCCCCGCCCCGCCCTCAGTCCACGAACCGCACCGCGTGCCACGCCTTGCGGCCGCGACGCAGCAGCACCAGTCCGCCCGGCAGCAGCTGCTCGCTCGTGATCGCCGCGTCCGCGGCGACCTTCTCGCCGTTGACCGAGATCGCACCCGAGCCCAGGAACTCGCGGGCCTCCCGCTTGCTCCCGGCGAGGCTGGTCTCCGGCAGCAGCTGCACCAGCGGCAGCCCGCCGTCCGCCCCGAGCCGGTCCCGCGCGACCTCGCCGCTCGGGACCTCGGCCGCCACCATCGCGAGCTGGGCCGGATCGAGGCCGGCGACCGCTCCGGTGAAGAGGGCCTCGGCCGCCTGCTCGGCCCGCTCCCGCTCGGACGGTCCGTGCACGAGGTCGGTGACCTCCGCCGCGAGGGTCCGCTGGGCCTCGCGCCGCTGCGGGGCCTCGGCGTGGCGGGCGACCACGGCGTCGATGGCCTCCGGCTCGAGGAAGGTGAAGGTCCGCAGCATCGCGCCGACGTCCTCGTCGGGCACGTTCATCCAGTACTGGTGGAAGCGGTACGGCGAGGTACGGTCGGCGGTGAGCCAGATCGCGCCGTCGGCGGTCTTGCCGATCTTCTGGCCGTCGGCCCGCGTGATCAGGGGCGCGGTGATCGCGAACGCCTCGACCTCGGTGGTCGGCGCGCCGGCCGCGTCGCCGCCTCCGGCGTCCGGGTCGTCGCCTCCCCCCGTCCGCCCGCGGGCCGCGGCCCGGCGGATGAGGTCGATGCCCGAGACCATGTTGCCGTACTGATCGCTTCCGGCCATCTGCACCGTGCAGCCCATCGTGCGGTGCAGGTGCAGGAAGTCGTAAGCCTGCAGGATCATGTAGCTGAACTCGGTGAAGCTGATGCCGTGCTCGCGTCCCTCGAGACGGGTGCGCACCGAGTCGCGGCGGATCATCTCGTTGACCGAGAAGTGCTTGCCGACGTCGCGCAGCACCTCGATGAAGCCCATGCCGCCCCACCAGTCGAGGTTGTTCACGAGGCGGGCCGGGTTCGAGATCCCGGCGGAGCAGTCGAGCAGCCGCTCGAAGATCGGCCGCTGGGCCGCGACGTTGGCCTCGACCTCCTCGCGCGTGCGCAGCTGCCGCTCGGCGTCCTTGCCCGACGGATCGCCCACGAGCCCGGTCGCGCCGCCGCCGAGGGCCACCGGCACGTGGCCCGCGAGCTGCCAGCGCCGCAGCAGCAGGATCGGCACGAGATTGCCGATCGTGAGGCTGTCGGCGGTGGGGTCGAAGCCGCAGTAGGCGATCCGGCCCGGCGTGGCAAGGTGGCGCTCGAGCGCGTCCTCCCCCGTGCTCTGGTGGAGGAGGCCGCGTCGGCGGAGATCGTCGAGGAAGTCGGTCATGGCGGAAGCGGTGGCGGGCCGGCCCGAAGCGGGCCGCGGTGACGGGGATGCACCCCTTGGGCGGGGTCCGGAGGGACGACGGTGACGGACGGGACGAAGGGGACGTCGCGCGGACCGCGACGGATCGGGCGGATGGTCGGATGGCCGGATCGGCGGATGGCCGGATCGGCGGATGCGTGGACGCGCGGGGGACGAACGGGCGAACGGGCCGACGGCCGCATGTCCGCCCGCGGGCGCGACCGCGCCGCCCATCAGAACTGCCGGAGGAACCGGACGTCGTTCTCGAACAGCCAGCGGATGTCGGCGATGCCGTACTTCCGCATCGCGATGCGCTCGATGCCGAGGCCGAAGGCGAAGCCGGTCCACTCCTCGGGGTCGTAGCCCACGGCCTCGAAGACGTTCGGGTCGACCATGCCGCAGCCGCCGAGCTCGACCCACTGCCAGCGGCCCTTGACCCGCATCTTCATGTCCACCTCGGCCGACGGCTCGGTGAACGGGAAGAACGACGGCCGGATCCGCACCTCCGCCTCGGGGCCGAAGTAGGCCCGGGCGAACTGGAAGAGCGTCGTCTTCAGATCCGCCATCGTGACGTTCCGGTCGACGTGCAGGCCCTCGACCTGATGGAACATCGAGTAGTGCGTGGCGTCGTGGGTGTCGGGCCGGTACACGCGGCCGACCGCGATGATCTTCAGCGGCGGCTGCATCGCCTCCATGGCGCGGATCTGCACGGTGGAGGTCTGCGTGCGGAGCAGCCGGTGGCCGCCCATGTAGAAGTTGTCGATCGGATCGCGGGCCGGATGATCGTCGGGGATGTTGAGGGCGTTGAAGTTGTGCCACTCGTCCTCGACCTCGGGGCCGGTCGCGGTCGAGAAGCCCATCCGCGCGAAGACGTCGGTGATCTCGTCGATGGTCCGCGTCAGGACGTGCCGCCGCCCGAGGCCGACCGGGATGCCCGGCTCGGTGACGTCGATCGCCGGGCCCGCGGGGCCGGTGGTCTCGAGCGCGGCCTGCTTCGCCTCGAAGGCCGACTCGATCGCGGTCTTGACCTCGTTGAGCCGCTGCCCGACCTCCTTCTTCCGCTCCTTCGGGACCTCCTTCATGCGCGGCATGAGCCCGCGCAGGCGACCCTTGGTGCCGAGGTAGGCGATGCGCCACGCCTCCAGCGCGTCGGCGTCGCCGACCGCGTCGAGGTCGTGGGTGGCGTCGGTCAGGAGCTGCTCGAGGTCGTCGATCACGGACGGAATGGTAGCGAATGGCGCCGGGACGGCCGCCCCGGGGACCCCCTCGCCGCCCGCGGCGTCAGCCGGCGGCGGACGTCCCGGGGGCGTCCGCCGACTCGCCGGTCTCGGATGCGAGGGCGGTCTCGATCGCGGCCACGATCTCGTCGCTCTCCGGCGTGGTGCGGGAGCCCCAGTAGGCGATGGGCTGCCCGTCGCGATCCACGAGGTACTTGCCGAAGTTCCAGGCCGGCAGGTCGCCGGTGCGGGTGCCGAGGAACTCGTAGACGGGCGACTGCCCCTGCCCCGCCTTGGTCCGGACCTTGGCGAACATCGGGAACGAGACCTGGTAGTTCGTCGAGCAGAACTCCTGGATCTCCGCCGCGGTCGCGAACTCCTGGTTCATGAAGTCGCCGCTCGGGAAGCCCAGCACCGCGAAGCCACGCTCGGCGAAGCGCTCGTGCAGGCGCTGGAGCCCGGCATACTGCGGCGTGAAGCCGCACTTGCTCGCGGTGTTCACCACCAGCGTCACCTGGCCGCGGTAGCGATCGAGCGGCGCCGGCTCGCCGCCGAGCGTCTCGGCGTCGAGGTCGTAGAGGGACGAGCCCTCCCACTTGGTGACGAGCTCCTTGGTCACGGGGGCCTCCCGGGCGCAGCCGGCGTGCAGGCCGCCGAGAGCCAGCATCGCCATCGCCGCCGCGAGCGGCACGACGCGTGTCGGACGGGCGGGGGCGGGGATGGATCGGCGAGCACGACGGCGGGGATGAACGGTCATGGACGACTGTAGGGCCGGCGAGCGACACCGGGCCGCGGTCGCGGCCCCGGGCGCAGGCCGCCGTCGGAGCGAGCTCGCCCCCGGGGCGGGCGGCAGGCGGCGACGCGGGGAGGGCCGCCGCCGGGGCACGGCCGCGCGTGCCGAGGACGACGGCGGACTGCGGAGGGCGCGGCGGGGCCGGCGAGGGCCGGCGAGGATCGGCGGGGCCTGCGCGGCCGGCGGGGCCGGCGAGGACCGGCGGCGCCTGCGCGGCCGGCAAGGACCGGCGGCGCCTGCGCGGCCGGC
>CAYLNM010000017.1:0-22914 GCA_964385045.1 uncultured Isosphaeraceae bacterium | reverse complement strand
AGGACCGGCGGCGCCTGCGCGGCCGGCAAGGACCGGCGGCGCCTGCGCGGCCGGCAAGGACCGGCGGCGCCTGCGCGGCCGGCGGTGGGCCCCGGTCCGCCGGTCGGTGTCGGCCGACGGCGGGAGCCGCGACCGCAGCGGTCAGCCGGCGTTCGGGCGCTCGTCCCCGCCGCCGCCGCGATCCCCCGGATCGTCGGGGCCGGGCGGCGGGCGATGGAGCGTGCCGTCGTCGCCCTGGCGGTGCGAGTCTCCTCCCTCGGGGTCGCGCCGGGCGGCCGGAGCCGCGGGCAGGTGCCGCCGCCCCTGCCAGCGGAGGCAGGCGTCGACGAGGCGTACCGGGTCGACCGGCTTCACGAGATACTCGTCGCACCCGGCACTCCGGGCCTCGCTCACGTCGCTGCCGAGGGCGTGGGCGGTGAGGGCGAGCACCGGCCGGTCGAACCCGTCCGCCCGCAGCCGGGCGATCGCGGTGTAGCCGTCGCACCGCGGCATCTGGAGATCGGTCACCACGAGATCGATCGTCTCGCGGCCGACCCGCTCGATCAGCTCCTCGCCGTCCGCGGCCTCGAGCACGGTCGCGCCGGCTCGTTCGAGCACCTGCCGCACGAGCCAGCGAATCTCGGCCTGGTCCTCGGCCACGAGGACCCGCAGTCCCTCGATCGGGCGACCCGCGGCGGCGTCGCGCGGACCGCGGCGCGGAAGCGGCATGCCCTCGCCGAGCCGGAGCCAGCCACCGCGGGCCGACGCCTCGACGGGGACCTGCAGCCGGAAGATCGAGCCGTGCCCCGGCTCGCTGCGGACGATCACGTCGCCTCCGAGCACGCGGGCGGCGTTCCGGGCGATGGTCAGACCGAGCCCGGGGCCGTCCCAGCGCCGGCTCATCCCCGTCTCGACCTGCTCGAACGGCTCGAAGATCCGATCGAGGTCGGCCTCCGCGATCCCGACGCCGTTGTCGTGCACCTCGATCCGGAGATGCCCCGGCGGCACCGGTCCGTCGACGGCGGGCTCGCCGGCGGGCGCCCCGGCCCGGGCGTCCGTGGCCGATGCCTCCGGGCCGGTCGCCGCGGCCGCTCCGGTCGCCTCGGTGACGTGCCCGCCCCGGGGCCGCGTCGGGTCCGATGCCGCGCGGGCGTCGCCATCGGAGTCCTCCGCCCGGCCGCCGTCCGGCGCGCGACCGTAGGCGACCACGAGCTCCACCCGTCCGGCCTCGGTGAACCGGACCGCGTTCTCGAGCAGCGCGCCCACCGCGGCCCGCACGCGATCGCCCGCCGCGAGGATCATCCGGGGCACCGGGCCGTCACCCCGGAGATGGAGGGTCACGGCCCGGTCCTCGGCCGCTGATCGCACGCGATCGAGCTCGCCCTCGAGGGTCGCGGGGAGATCGAGCGGTCCGACGCGGAGGTGGTCCTCGGCCTGCTCGAGCTCGGCGATCTGCAGGACGCGATCGATCATGGCGAGCAGCCGTTCGCCGCTGCGGTGCACCACGCCGGCGAACTCGCCGCGCTCGGCCGGCTCGAGCATGGGCTCCCGGAGCAGGTCCGCGTACCCGAGGATGGACGTCAGCGGCGTGCGCAGCTCGTGGCTGACGACCGCGAGGAAGCGGCTCTTGGCCCGGCTCGCCTCCTCCGCGCGGGCGAGGGCCTCGGCGAGCTCCCGCGTCCGGGCCGCGATGCGCTCCTCCAGCCCCGCGTTCATCAGCTCCAGCGCGCGACTGGCGTCGAAGAGCTCGCGCGCCTTCTCCTCGAGCAGGCGCTCGGCCTCCTTGCGGGCGGCTCGCTCGCGCTCGAAGGTGCGGCGCGGCACGTGGTCGGAGCCGGAGTCGCTCATGCGGCGCGCCGGGGCATGAGGCGGAAGACGACGTGACTGCCCTCGGCGACCTCGCGGTCCTCCCGCTCGACGTCGAGCTCGTCGTCGAAGTGGCGGATGCAGCCGGCGATCAGTCCCTCCGCGAGATCGGCGAAGTGCCGCCCGGACCGGTAGTGCACGTCGAGCACGCCGCCCGCCCGGCGTTCGCACTCGAGCGAGGGCAGATCCGCGTCGGGGTACAGCTTGCGGACCTCCACGTGGATGACGTCGTGCACCCGCTCGAGGAAGCTCCGGCTGTCCGGCACCCCCTCGAAGAAGGAGCCATGTGCCTCCACGAATCGGAAGAAGAGGTGCTCGCCGAACGCACGGACCAGGGCCGGCACCGGCACGTCGACGTCGGCCGAGAGGGCGACGACCATCCGAACGAGCTCCCCGTGGTGGTAGGTCCCGGTCGCCACGTAGGCCCCGTCGTGATCCAGCTCGGCGGCGTCGACGATGCGATCGACCTGTTCGTAGCCCCAGCGGGACTCGACCAGCTCGAGGAACTCGGTGAACACGACGCCCTTCATGCCGGACACTCCGGGGACGACCCGCACGGGGCCCGCCACGGGCCATCGGCTGCGCTCGGGCCACCGGGCCCGGCGACGCGGCGGCGGCGCCCGCGGCCCGCGATCCCGAGGTCCGCGGCGGCGGCGCCCGCCGCCGTCCCCCCGCCGTCGACCGACCGCAGTCGGCATCGGCCACCGCTGCCCGGCGCTTGACCGCGGAGCGGCGAACCGCCGTCGCCGCCCCCCACCGCCGGAGCAGTGCCACCGCATCGGCGCAGGATCGGCGCGATCCCGCGGGTCTGGCGGTCCCTGCTCGCCCGGCGGGCTCCGCTCGTCCGGAGGACTCGGCGGTCCGAGCGCACGCCGGACGCGGTTCGACCTCGGCGCCCGACCCGGCCGCGGTCCGTCCGGGCGGCCACAACGCGACGACGGCCCGGCGCATCGCACCGGGCCGTCGTCGAGTGTCGTCACGCGCGGCCGCCCGCCGGAGCGGCCGGTCCGCCACGAGGGCGTCAGTCCTTGGAGGACTCGCTCGTCGCGTCGTCGCCGCCCTCGGCCTCGGGGTCCGTATCGCTCACGGCCTCGGCCGGAGCCTCGGCGACGGCCGTCTCGGCCGCCCCGCCGCCGCCCGCACCGTCGCGGAGCCTGGCGAGGAACTCGGTCCGCCGGTCGGCCTGGCGACGCCGGCCGCTCTTCTGGCCGCCGATCTCCGGGCCGTCCTCGACGCCGACGAGCTGGAGCAGCACCAGATCGGTGCCATCGCCCAGCCGGTGGCGACCGGTCTTGATGATCCGGGTGTAGCCGCCGTCGCGGTCGGCGAACATCGGCGCGACGACGGACATCACGTGCTGGATCAGCCGCGGGGCCTTCTTCAGCTCGCCGTAGCGGTTGAACGTGATGTCGTCCTCGTCCGGGAGGTCGAACCAGGGGTTGTCCTTGCGGCTGTCCGGCACCGCCGGGTCGGCGACCCACGCGTGGATCCGGCGATCGGTGAGCTCGGACTCGAGCTGGCGCCGGGCGTGGAGGGTGCCCTTCTTCGCGGTGGTGATGAGCTTCTCGGCGAAGGACTGGACCGCCTTCGCCTTCGGCAGCGTGGTCTCGATCTGACCGTGCTCGAAGAGGCCGGCGGCGAGGTTGCGGAGCATCGCGCGGCGGTGCTCGCTGTCGCGGCTGAGCTGACGGCCGTGGATCCGGTGACGCATGACGTGACTCCTGGGGTCAAGCCCCGGCGGCGGGTGTCCCCGCCGCCGGAGGGTGATTCGCGGTCAGACCTCGGCGGCCTCGGGCTTGTAGGCATCGGGGATCGGGTAGCCGAGGTGGAGGTTCATGTCCTCGAGCTTGCGCTTCACCTCGCGGAGCGAGGTCTTGCCGAAGCTTCGGACGGCCAGCAGGTCCGTCTCGGACTTCTGGATGAGGTCGGCCACCGTGCGGATGTTGGCCGACTCGAGGCAGTTCGTGGCCCGGACGGACATGTCGAGGTCGCCGACCTGCATGTTGAGCTTCCGGTTGAGCTCCTCGTCGACCTCGGCCGCCGCCACCGCGTCCGGCGTGACGTAGTCGCCGCCCACCTCGAAGTACTGGACGAAGGGATTGAGGTGCTTCCGCAGGATCTTGGCCGCCTCGACGAGGACGAGCTCGGGGCTCGAGGTCTTGTCGGTCCAGACGTCGAGGATGAGCTTGTCGTAGTTCGTCTTCTGGCCGATGCGGGTGTTCTCGACCCGGTAGCGGACGCGCTGCACCGGACTGAAGACCGCGTCGATCGGGATCTCGCCGATCACCTGCTCGTCCCGCTTGGCGAACTGCTCGCTCGCGGGCTGGTAGCCGCGTCCCTTGGCCACCGTCATCTCGCACTCGAAGTCCACCTCGTCGGTGAGGGTGCAGATGACGTGGTCGGGGTTGATGATCTCGACGTTCGTGTCCGCCTCGATCAGGTCGGCGGTCACCTCGCCCGGGCCGGTGGCGGCGAGTCGCATCGTGCGGGGCTCGTCGCCCTCGAGCCTCACCACGAGGCCCTTCATGTTCAGGATGATGTCGGTGACGTCCTCGAGGACGCCCGACAGCGTCGAGAACTCGTGCTCGACGCCCTGGATGCGGGTCTTGACGACCGCCGCGCCCTCGACCGAGGACAGCAGGATCCGCCGGAGGCTGTTGCCGATGGTGGTGCCGAAGCCGCGCTCGAACGGCTCGACGATGAATCGCCCGAACGTGTCGGACTTGGACTGCTCCTCCACGACCACTCGGGCCGGGAGCTCGAGGCCGCGCCAGCGAACGTGCATGACGATGGCTCCAGGGGTGGCGGCGAGTCTCGGGGGAGACGGCCGCGGGAGCACGGATCGGGATGGCCGCCGCCGGGGCCACGCCGCCCTTCTGTCCCGCGACGCAAGACGATTCGGAGCGCGTCGGAACGGTCGTGGCCGCCCGAGCCGCGTCACGATGGACGGGCGGGACGGCCGGCGGCCGGGTCAGACGCGCCGCTTCTTCCGGGGCCGGCAGCCGTTGTGCGGGATCGGCGTGTGGTCCTCGAGGGCGCTGACGTTCATGCCCGCGTTCTCGAGGCCGGTCACCGCCGACTCGCGGCCGGAGCCGGGGCCCTTCACGTGGACCTCGACCTCGCGCATTCCGAGCCGCTTGACCTTGCCGGCCACCTTCTCGGCCGCCCGGGACGCGGCGAACGGCGTCGCCTTGCGGGCGCCCTTGAACCCGACCGTGCCGGCCGAGTCCCAGGCGAGCGTCTCGCCGTTCATGTCGGTGATGGTGATGATCGTGTTGTTGAACGTCGCCTTCACGTGGGCGATGCCCTTGACGACGTTCTTGCGGATCTTGCTGCGCTTGGCCATGGATCGCTCGCGGCCGATGGCCGCGCCTCGCTTCCTGCGGCGCCTTCTCCCGGGGCCCGCCGCGGCGCGACGGGGACGGGCAGGTGCCTCGCGAACGGGCGGGGCCGGCCCGTGCCGGATCGCCCCGCCGGGGACGAACGCCCGCGGAGCCGGCGAGAGCCGACGTCCGCGGGCGACCTGCCGCCGCCCGGACGAGGGCGGCGGCGATGAACGATGTCGGGGCCGGACGGGCGAGTCGACCCCGGGGCGGGCCTCAGCCCTTGACGCCCTTCTTGCCGGCCACCGTCTTCTTGCGGCCCTTGCGGGTGCGGGCGTTGCACCGCGTGCGCTGGCCGCGGACCGGGAGCCCCTTGCGATGGCGATCACCGCGGTACGCCCGGATGTCCCGCAGCCGCTGGACGGCCTGCTGCACCTGGCGCCGAAGGGCACCCTCGACGATGTAGGACTGGTCGAGGATCTGGGCGATCATGCCGACCTCCTGGTCGGTCAGCTCGCCCGCCTTCTTGTCCGGGTCGATGTTGGCTTCCGCGAGGATGTCGTCCGCGAACTTCGGACCGATCCCGTGGATGTACCGCAGCGAGTAGCGGATCTTCTTCTTCTCGGGGATGTCGACACCGGCGATACGTGGCATCGGGCGTGCTCCTCGCTCAACCCTGGCGCTGCTTGAGGCGCGGGTTCCTCTTGTTGATCACGTACCGCTTGCCGCGGCGGATCACGATCTGGCAGTCCTTGGTGCGGCGCTTGATGCTGCTGCGGACCTTCATGGTGCTGTCCTCTCCCGCGGCGGCGGGGGTCAGGAGGTGGGTGGGATGGATCCCGACGGCGGCGAGCCGCTGCCGGGGCTCGGGCGGAGGCCGGCGATCAGTGCCGGTAGGTGATCCGCCCCTTCGTCATGTCGTACGGGCTGAGCTCGACGGTGACCTTGTCGCCCGGGAGGATGCGGATGAAGAACTTCCGCATCTTGCCGCTGACGTACGCGAGGATCTCCTGCCCGTTCTCGAGCTTCACCCTGAAGCGAGCGTCGGGGAGGGCCTCGGTGACCTCGGCCTCGAGCGTGATCTTGTCTTCCTTGGCCATCCGGTCGCGTCTCGACCCGTGTCCGTCGTCATGGTGCTCCCGGGCCTCCCCCGCGGGGACGGCTCCGGTCGTGTTTCCGCCCCGACGGAGGGCGGATCGGACGGGCCGGGGCCGCGTCCGAGCGGGACGATCGGACCACCCGATCAGTCCCCGAGAATCGAATCGACCAGTGTAGCCGGTCGTCTCCCCCCGTCAAGCCCGCCCGCGGCCACGCGTCGCGTGCCGCCCGCGGACGGGTCGGCTCACCGCCGGCCGCTCCGGACCTTCGGGGCCTTGCCGGTGCCGTCGGAGTCGAGGAAGCCGGCGTAGTTCCGCATCATCAGGTTCGCCTCGATCCGCTGGATGAGGTCCAGGCCCACGCTCACCACGATGAGCAGGCCGGTGCCCCCGAGGAAGCTCGAGACGAAGAACGGGATCCCCAGCTGGTTGGTCACGATCGCGGGGATGATCGCGATCACCGACAGGAAGCCCGCGCCCGCGTAGGTGATCCGCTCGACCACCGTCTCGAGGTACTCCGCCGTCCTCGGACCCGGCCGGAGGCCCGGGATGAACGAGCCGTTGTCCCGGAGCTGGCGGGCCATGTCCTCCGGACTGAAGACGACCGTCGTCCAGAAGTAGCTGAAGAAGTAGATCAGGATGATCTCGACGATGATGTACGGGTACTCGCCCATCTGGAAGTTCGCCGCGAGGCCGGTGGCGAGGTTCGCCCACCACTCCGGGTACCCGGAGTCGGCCGCGGTGGCCACCGTCGAGAGGTAGCCGAAGAACGCCGAGGGGAAGATCAGCAGCGAGCTGGCGAAGATGATCGGCATGACGCCCGCGTGGTTCACGCGCAGCGGCAGGTAGTGCCGACCGCCGCCGTAGACCTTCCGGCCCTTGGTGTGGCGGGCCTGCTGGATGGGGATCCGCCGCTGGGCGACCGTGATGAGGATCGCTCCCGCGACCACGAACACGAAGGCCCCGATCAGGAAGAGGATCTCCCCCGGGCCGATCACGTCCTGGCCCGCGTCCCGCGTGCTGAGGGCGGCGTTGTCGACCACCCACATCACGGCCCCGGGCATCTGCGCGATGATGCCCGCGGTGAGGATCAGCGACACGCCGTTGCCGATGCCGTACTTGTCGATCTGCTCGCCGAGCCACATCAGGAACATGCTGCCCGCCGTCAGGCCGGTGATGCCCGCGAGCATGAACATCATGTTGCTGAGCGCATCCGCCGACACCTCGGGCTGCACGATGTTCTGCGACCGCATGAACTGCAGCCACATGATCGACTGCACGATGCACATGCCCACGGTGGCGTAGCGGGTCCACTCCGTGATCTTCTGCTGGCCGCTGGCCCCCTCCTTCTTCAGCTCCTGCAGGCGCGGGACCGCGGTCTGCAGCAGCTGGAAGATGATGGCCGCCGTGATGTACGGCATGATGCCGAGGCCGAAGATCGTCGACTGGCTGAACGATCCACCGGAGAAGATCGCGGCGTAGCTCAGCAGCCGGCCGAAGCCGGTCGTGTCCTGGGCCGCGCGATCGGCCGCGTCCACCAGTGCCTGCTGATCGACGCCGGCCAGCGGCACCCAGAAGCCGATCCGGTACACGATCAGCACGCCCAGCGTGAAGAGCACGCGGTTGCGCAGATCGGGGACGCGGAAGATGTTCAGGAACGCCTGGAGCATGGGTGGTCCTTGCGAGACCGGGCGATGGCCGGAGGCCCCGCCCTCGGGATCAGGCCTCCGCGGCCGCGTCGCCGGCAGGCCTGGCGGCCCCGCCGGCGCCGTCGCGGGTCCACTTCACCGAGGCCACCTCGGTGCAGGTCCCGCCGGCCTTCTCGATCTTCTCGCGGGCCGAGCCGGAGAACCTGGCCGCGGTGACGGAGAGCTTCTTGGAGAGCTCGCCCTCCCCGAGGATCTTGACCGGCAGGCCCGGCCCCCGGATGAGCCCGGCGCTCGCGAGCGATTCGGGATCGACGGTCGCTCCGTCGTCGAAGCGCTGCTCGAGGGCCTTGACGTTGACGATCGCGTACTCGGTGCGGAAGCGGTGGTTCGAGAAGCCGCGCTTCGGGATGCGGCGGACGAACGTCATCTGCCCGCCCTCGAAGTAGGCCCGGCGGGTGTGGCCGGCCCGCGATCCCGCGCCCTTGTGGCCGCGTCCGCTGGTCTTGCCCACGCCGCTCGCGCGGCCGCGGCCGACCCGCTTGCGGGCCTTGTAGCGGCCGACCTTCTCGGTGATCTCGTGGATCATCATGGCTCGGTGACTCCTTCGACCCCTCTCCGCGGGGCCGTGCGGGGCGGATCGGGCCGCCCCTCGCCGTGTAGGTCGCGGCCCGGCTCCGGGCCGGGCCGCGGTCCCCGGGTTCGCGGGCGAGCCCGCGGCCGGGAGCGGGATCAGGCCTTGGCGGTCTCGGCCTCGGTCTCCTCGGCGTCGGCCGAGATCTGGGCGTGCTGCCCGCGCCGGACCGCCTCCTCGACGTCGGTCTCGCTGATCTCGACGCCCCGCAGCTGCGCGACCTTCTCGCGCGAGCGGAGCTTCTCGAGACCGTCGATCACGGCCTTGACGAGGTTCTTCGAGTTGTTCGACCCGTAGCTCTTGGTGAGGCAGTCCTGGATGCCGACCATCTCGAGCGGGGCGCGGACCGCGGCCCCGGCGATGACGCCGGTACCGGGCGCAGCCGGCATGATGCGGACGCGGCACGAGCCGTACGACCCGGTCACCTCGTGCGGGATCGTCGAGCCGACGAGGGAGTACGGCCGCATGCGGCGCTTCGCCTCCTTCTGGGCCTTCTCGATCGCCATCGGCACCTGGTTCGCCTTGCCGTAGCCGTAGCCGACGCGGCCGTTCCGGTCGCCCACCACCACGAGGGAGGAGAAGCTGAACCGGCGGCCGCCCTTCACGGTGGCGGCGGTGCGGTAGACGCCGACGGTGACCGACTCGATCCCCTGTGCGTCGTCAAGAAACTCGGCCATGGAAGCCTCTCGTTGCTGGATGCGACCCCCCGCGGCGCGCGGGCGGGTCCGGAGCCCCTCGGGGCTCGTCTCAGAACTGCAGTCCGCCCTCGCGGGCGCCGTCGGCCAGCGCCTTGACGCGGCCGTGGAAGATGTAGCCGTTGCGGTCGAACACGACCCGCTCGACGCCCGCGGCCTTCGCCCGCTCGGCGAGCCGCTTGCCGACCTCGGACGCGGCGGCCACGTTTCCGCCGTGATCGGGACGGTTGTCCTTCTCGTTGGTCGAGGCGGACACGACGGTGCGACCGGACAGGTCGTCGATGACCTGGGCGTAGATGTGTCGCGTGCTGCGGAACACGGTGAGCCGCGGACGCTCCGGGACGCCGCCGATCCGCTTGCGCAGACCCCGCTTGCGGCGGAGGCGGCGCATCTTCCGAATCTTGTTCACGTTCATCGCGGTGATCCTTCCTGGCGCCGGGCCCGGCTCACTTGCCGAAGACCTTGCCCTGCTTGCGGATGACGTACTCGTCCGTGTACCGGATGCCCTTGCCCTTGTACGGCTCCGGCGGGCGCGACGAGCGGACGAGGGCGGAGAACTGCCCCACCGCCTGCTTGTCGGCGCCGCTGACGGTGATGGCGTTGCCGTCCACCGCGAACTCGACGCCGGCCGGCGGCTCGAGGACGACGGGGTGGCAGTACCCGACGTTCAGCTCGAGCGACTTGCCCTTGGCCTTCGCGTTCCAGCCCACGCCGATGACCTCGAGCTTCTTCGCGAAGCCGTCGGTGACGCCGACGACGAGGTTCTGGATCCGGGCCCGGGTGGTGCCCCACTGGGCGCGGGCCTTGCGGTCGCCCTCGAGGCCCGGAGCCGGGGTGCAGGTGATCCGCTTCTCCGACTCGTCCCAGGCCACCTCGACCTCGGGCCGCCACGAGAAGTCGAGCCGGCCCTTCGGCCCCTCGACGGCGATCGACCGGCTCTTCGGATCGAGACTGACCTTCACCGAGGCCGGAACCTCGATCGACTTCTTACCGATGCGCGACATGGCGTCGTCCTCTCCGTCCGCGGCGTCCGTGGAGTCCGCGGGCTCGGGTCCGGGCTCCACCGTCCGCGGCGGAGCCCGCTCGGGGCCGTCGGCCCCCCGTCGTCAGGTGACCTCGGCCACCACCTCGCCGCCCACGCCCTTCGTCCGGGCCTGGCGGTCGCTCATCACCCCGTGGCTGGTGCTCACCACCGCGATCCCGAGGCCGTGCAGCGGCTTCGGCAGGTCGTCGGCCTTCCGGTACACGCGGCATCCCGGCTTGGAGACGCGGCGGATGCCGTTGATGACCTGCTCGCCGCGCTCGCCGTACTTCAGGCGCACGATGAGCACGCCCTGGCGACCGTCGTCGATCACGTCGTGGCCCGTGATGTAGCCCTCTTCCTCGAGGACCCTGGCCACGCCGCGGTTGAGCTTGTTGTTGAGGCACTTCACCGAGTCCGCCCGGTTCCGGATCGCGTTGCGGATCCGGGTGAGCATGTCGGCGGTGAGATCCTGCTGCGACATCGATCGCTCCTCGCACGAGGGGCTCCGCCGCCGGGGCCGGACCGGGTCCGGCGGGCGGCGGGGCGCCTCACCAGCTGGCCTTCCGCATCCCGGGCACCATTCCCTTGAGCGCGAGCTCGCGGAGCACGATGCGGCTCACGCCGAACTTGCGGTACACGCTCCGGCCGCGCCCGGTGATCTTGCACCGGTTCTCGCGGCGAGTGCTGTACTTCGGCTCCCTCTGCATGCGGGCGAAGACGCGCTTGCTGGCCATGGTGGGGTCTCTCGGATGGTCCCGTCGTCGGACGGGCGGGGGTCGGTTGGGAGGTGGGACGCTCGGTGGCGCGCCGCGGGCTCAGGCCCGGACGACACTCACTTGCCGTCCCGCTTGACGAAGGGCATGCCCAGCTCGTCGAGGACGAACCGGCTCATCTCCGGACTCGAGTTCCGGAAGACGACGTTGACGTGCATGCCGTGACTGAAGTTGAAGTCGGCCATGTTGATCTCGGGCCACACCGCCTGCTCGGTCAGGCCGAGCGAGTAGGTGCCGCCGCGGTCGAAGGACGTGTCCTTCACGCCGCGGAAGTCCTTGATCCGGGGGATGGCCAGGTTGATGAGGCGATCGAGGAAGTGCCACATCCGGACCCGCCGCATGGTGACCATGTAGGCGGACGGAGCGCCCTCGCGCACCTTGAAATTGGCCACCGAGCGGCGGGCCCGGACGAGGATCGGCCGCTGACCGGAGATCCGGGTCAGGGTGTACTCCACCGTGTCGGCGATGTCCTGCTTCAGCTTCTGGTTCTCGAGGAAGCGGCCGACGCCGGTGTTGACGACGACCTTCTCGATCCGCGGCGCCTGGTGCACGTTGCGCAGCGAGAACTGCTCGAGCACCTTCGGGCGGACCTCGTCCTCGTACTTGACCTGCAGCCGGGGCTTGGTCGACGTGGTCGCGACCATGGTCACTTCCTCCTCGGGCCGCGGACGACGCCGAGCTCGGACCCGTCGCGCGCCGCGACCCGGACCTTGCTGCCGTCGTCCTTGATCTGGAACCGGACGCGCGACGGCTTGCCGTCGACGACCGGGCTCACGTTGCTGACGTGGATCGGCATCTCGCGCCGCACCTGGCCGCCCCGCGGGTTCTGCTGGGACGGGCGCAGGTTCTTCGTGCGGACGTTGACGCCCTTCACGACGACGCGATCCTCGGCCGGACGCACCTCGAGCACCTCGCCGGTCACGCCCTTGTCGTTGCCGGCGGTCACGATGACGGTGTCACCCTTGCGGACGTGGCGGGGCATCTCAGACGACCTCCGAGGCGAGGGACACGATCTTCATGTACTGCTTCTCCCGCAGCTCGCGGGCGACGGCACCGAAGATCCGGGTGCCGCGGGGGTTGCCGTCGTCGTTGACGAGCACCACCGCGTTCGAGTCGAAGCGGACGAGCGAGCCGTCGGGCCGACGGGTGGGGTACTTGGTCCGCACCACCACCGCCCGGACCTTGTCGCCGGCCTTGACGTCCGAGTTGGGCAGCGCCCGCTTCACCGAGCACACCACCCGATCGCCCACGCCGGCGCTCCGCCGCGTGAACCTGCCCCGGGCGGTCGAGCCGCCGAGGACGCCGATCACCTGCACGACCTTGGCGCCGCTGTTGTCGGCGACCTCGAGCCTGCTTTCCTTCTGAATCATCGCACACCTCTTCCCGGCGGACGGCGGGCGTCACCGCGCCCGGGGTCCGGGTTCACGCCTGCTCGACCACACGCAGGAGGACCCAGCTCTTGGTCTTCGAGATCGGCCGACACTCGGCCACCTCCACGCGATCGCCCACCTTCGACGCGTTCTCCTCGTCGTGGACGTGGAGGATGGTCTTGCGACGGATGAACTTGCCGTACTTCTTGTGGCGGACCAGGTAGCGGATGGCCACCTTCCGCGTCTTGTCGCGGGCGTCCGACTCCACCACGCCGATGCGGCGGGGCGACTTCTCGGGAACGGTCAGCTCGATGTGCGACACGTGCGTCGTCCTCTTGCGGGTTCGGCCCGATGCGTCCGGATCCTCCGGACGCGGGGGCCAGGGGAGGCGGTCAGCCCGCCTGCTCCTGCTGCTGCTTGGCCCGCCGCGACTTCTCGGTGAGGAGCCGGGCGATGTCCTTCTTGATCTTCCCGAAGCGGCTGGTGTCCGTGATCTTCTCGGTCACCGCCTGCGACCGGAGGTCGAACAGGGAGCGCCGAAGGCGGCGCACCTCGATCTCGATCTCCTCGTCGTCGAGCTTCCTGACTTCGTTGGGGGTCATGGCGGGGTCCTTGGCTCCCGGTCCGCCGGCGGGCGGCGGGTCCGGTGGGCTGCTCGGTCAGACGGTCATCCGGCGGCCGACGAACCGGCACCGCACGGGCATCTTCTGGGCGATGCGGGACATGGCCTGCTTGGCCATCTCCTCGTCGACGCCCGAGAGCTCGTAGAGCATCGTGCCGGGCTTGATCCGCGCGGCCCAGTAGTCGGTGTCCGCCTTGCCCTTGCCCATGCGGGTCTCGAGCGGCTTCTTCGACACCGGCTTGTCCGGGAAGACGCGGATGTAGATCTTTCCCTGACGCCGGAGGAAGTGCTGGCACGCGATGCGGCCGGCCTCGATCTGGCGGGCGGTGAGCCAGTGCGGCTCGAGGGCCTGCAGCCCGAAGTCGCCGTATGCGACGTAGTTGCCGCGCGTGGCGTTGCCCTTCAGGGTGCCCCGCATCTGCTTGCGGAACTTGATTCGCTTGGGCATCCGAGGCATCGGACGAACTCCTGACGAACCGGCGGGACGACGTCCCGCCGAGGTGAATCACTCGAACCAGGCGCGGATCAGCGCCGACCGCGGGCCCGACCCCGGGCGCCGGCGGCGCGAGAGTCGACCTGCTCCTCCTCGACCGTGCCGTACATGCCCTTGTAGACCCACACCTTGACGCCGATGGTGCCGTAGGTGGTGTGGCTCGGGACGAACCCGTAGTCCACGTTGGCCTGCAGGGTCGACAGCGGGATCGAGCCCAGCCGCGTGTCGAACGTGCGGCTCATCTCCGCTCCGCCGAGGCGGCCGGAGACCTGGATCCGGACGCCCTTGGCGCCGTTCTGCATCGCGGACTCGCACCGCTGCTTGAGCAGGCGGCGGAAGTTGGACCGCTTCTTCATCTGCTCGGCGATCGCCTCGGCGATCAGCACCGCGTTGGTGTCCGGGTTCCGGATCTCGTTGATCTTGATCGACACCTTGCGGCCGGTCAGGGCCTGCAGGGCCTCGGTCAGCTTGTCGATCTCGGATCCCTTGGGACCGATCACGAGGCCGGGCCGGGCGGTCTTGACGATGATCGTCAGCTCCTCGCGGGTGCGCTCGATGAGGATGTCCGACACCGCCGCGAACGGGGGCGTGCGGTTCAGCCGCTTGTCCACGTACTGGCGGATGCGGTAGTCCTCGACGAGCAGCTCGCCGTAGAGGGCCTTCGGCGCGTACCAGCGGGACTTGTGTCCCTCGGTGACGCCGACGCGGAACCCGAATGGGTGGATCTTCTGTCCCATGGATCAGTCCATCTCGTCCAGGACGACGTGGAGGTGGCTCGTGCGCTTCATGATCGGATGCGCCCGACCGCGGTCCTTGGGCTGGAACCGCTTGATGGTCGGGCCCTCGTCCACGCGGGACCCGGACACGACGAGGCGGGCGAGGTCGGCGTCCTGCTCCTCCGCGTTGGCGATCGCGGACTTGAGGACGGCCTTGTAGTACCAGGCCGCCCGCTTCTTGCAGAACTCGAGGGCGACCATCGCCTCGTCGACGGGCATGCCGCGGATCATGTCCGCGACCAGCCGCGCCTTGCGCGGGGCGATGCGGGCGAATCGGTGGGTGGCTCGGTAGCTCATGGCAGGTCCCAGCAGGGTCCGGGCCGCATCAGCGGCCGGACTTGATGCCTTCCTTCTTGTTCGTGTGGCCGCGGAACAGCCGCGTGGGGCTGAACTCGCCGAACTTGTGGCCGACCATGTCCTCGGTCACGAAGACCTCGACGAAGGCGCGACCGTTGTGGACCATGAAGGTATGGCCGACGAACTCGGGCACGATGGTGCACGCGCGGGCCCACGTCTTGATGGGCGTGCGCTGACCGGCCTCCTCGAGCTTCTCCACCTTGCGGTAGAGCTTCTCGTCGACGAACGGACCCTTCTTCAGGCTGCGTGACATGAGCGATTCCTCTCGGCTCGCCCGCGTGGGCCGCGTGGAGCGCCCGGCCGAGGCCGGACCCCGCGGCGGCCCGCCGCGGTCAGAGCTTCAGCTGTCCGTACCGCTTGCTCTTGCGCCGACGCAGGATGCGGGCGTCGGTCCACTTGCCCCGCGACCGCGTGCGGCCGCCCTTCGACTTGGTGCCCGAGGCCGAGACCGGCTCGCGGCCGCCCTTCGACCGGCCCTCGCCGCCGCCCAGCGGGTGGGTGGCGTGGTCCATGGCGACGCCGCGGACCTTGGGCTTGCGGCCGAGCCAGCGATTGCGGCCGGCCTTGCCGAGCTTGACGTTCTGGTGGTCGGTGTTGCCGACCTGACCCAGCGTGGCCCGGCACTCCACCGAGACCTGGCGAATCTCGCCGCTCGGGAGCACCAGGGTGGCCCAGCGACCCTCCTTGTTGGAGAGGCGGGCCCCGGACCCGGCCGACCGACAGAGCTTGCCGCCCTTGCCCGGCTCGAACTCGACGTTGTGCACCGTGAGGCCGGTCGGGATGTACCGGAGCGGCATGCAGTTGCCGACCTTGGGCTCGATCGCCTGGGCCGAGGACTCGACGGTCTCGCCGTCCTTGAGGCCGCGCGGAGCGATGATGTAGCGCCGCGTGCCGTCCTCGTACTCCAGCAGGGCGATGTGGCACGAGCGGTTCGGGTCGTACTCGATCCCGACCACCGTCGCCGACATGTCGTCCTTGGTGCGGCGGAAGTCGATCATGCGGTAGCGACGCTTGTGGCCGCCGCCGCGGCCGCGGACCGTCACCTTGCCCTGGTTGTTGCGACCGCCGCTCTTCTTCAGCGGACGGAGCAGGGACTTCTCGGGCGCCCGCTTCGTCACCTCCGCGTGGAGGTTGACCGACATGTTTCGTCGGCCGTTGGTGGTCGGCTTGTAGACGCGAATGGCCATGGTCGGGTTCCTCTCCGGGGCGGCTCGCGGGTCGGGGCCGCACGCCGCTGGAGTGGCTCGTCAGGAGCGGCTCAGAAGAGTTCGATCCGGTCGTCGGGGTGCACGGTCACGACCGCCCGCTTGAATCGGCCGGAGTGGAAGTGGCCGAAGCGATTGCGGCGGGCGCGACCCTTGCGGTTCTGCGTCGCGATCCTGGTGACGCGGACGCCGTAGAGGTCCTCGATGGCGGCCTTCACGTCCGCCTTGGTCGCCTTCGCGTCGATCTCGAAGGTGTAGCGGTTGAACTCGGCCGACTCGATCGTCGCCTTCTCGGTGATGATCGGGGTGCGGATCACGCGGGTGGCTTCCATCAGGCCGCCTCCTCGGTCTGCCGCCACAGCGAGCCGTCGACGAAGGCCTCGAGCTGGGCCTTCTCGATGACGAGGTAGCGGTGGTTCAGGAGCTCGAACGCGTTGAGCTGCTCGGCCCGGATCGTGTCCACGTCCGCGAGGTTGCGGGCCGCGAGGGCCGCGTTGCGGTTGGTGCGATCGAGGGCGAGCAGGCACGTGCGGTCCACGTCGATGGCGGCGAGGAGGTCGCGCATCGTCGCGGTCTTCGGCCCCGACTCGAAGTCGAGGCGATCGACGACCTTGACCTCGTCGTCGACGAGCTTGGCGAGCAGCGCGTTGCGATTGGCGAGCCGCCGCTGCTTCTTGGGCATGTCCAGGCGGTACGCCTCGCGCGTCTTCGTCTTGGCGAACGTCACGCCGCCACCCTTGCGGATGCCGGTGCGGCGGTTGCCGACGCGGGCGTTGCCGGTGCCCTTCTGGCGGTAGAGCTTGCGGGTCGAGCCCTCGACGTCGCCCCGCCCCTTGGTGCGGGCGGAGCCCTGCCGGCGGTTGGCGTGGAACATCACGTAGGCCTGCTTCAGCAGCGCGGGTCTCACCTCGCCGCCGAGCAGTCCTTCGTCGATGGACACGGAGCCCACCTCGCCGCCCTTCATGTCGTGTACGGGAACGTTCATCGTCTCATCACCTGGCGGGACATCCGCCGTTGCGCCTCACCCTTTCGACCCCCGGTTGGATGCGTCGGCGAACGCGTTCGCCGTCGCCCGGGTCGTGGTCGAGCAGGGATCTCGACTCGGTCCGTCGTGCTGTCGGCATCCCTCGGTTCCCGTCGGCGTCGCCGACCGGGCCTGCGGGATGACCGGCGTGCGGGCTCAGCCCTTGGCCACCGCCGCGGCCTTCTTGGCCTTCGGCGTGTACAGGCGCGTCGCCTCCCGAATCATGAGCAGTCCGTCGTTGGGCCCGGGGACCGGACCCTTCACCAGCATCAGGTCTCGCTCGGGGTCGAGCGAGACCACGTCGAGCGAGCGGACGGTCACCCGCTCGTTGCCCATCTGCCCGGCCATCCGCTTGCCCTTCTTGATCTTGGGCCCGGTACCGAGGTTGGCCGAGTGGCCGCCGATCGAGCCCGGGGAGCGGTGCTTGCGCTCGACGCCGTGGCTGGCCAGCTGGCCCTTGAAGTTGTGCCGCTTCATCCCGCCCTGGAAGCCCTTGCCCTTGCTGCGGCCGGTCACGTCCACGAACGCGACCTGCTCGAACTGGGCGACGGTCAGCTCCTGGCCGAGCTCGTACGCCTGCGCCGCCTCGTCGGAGGGCAGGCGGAACTCGCGGTGCCACCGCTTGGGATCGGCCCCGGCCTTGAAGTCGTGGGCGATCTGGGGGATCGCGACCCGGCGGGGCTTGATCGCGCCGAAGGCCAGCTGCACCGAGGCGTAGCCGTCGGTCTCGGTCGTCTTCACCTGCGTCACGACGCACGGGCCACCCTGGACCACGGTGACGGGCACGTTGGTGCCGTCCTCCTGGTAGAAGCGGGTCATGCCGACCTTGGTGCCGAGCAGGAACGCGGGCATGGGCGAGGCTCCGGGATGATCCGGCCCGCAGGGCGGGGACGGGATCGAGGGTCGGGGTCCGTGGGGACGCGGGTGATCGCCAGGGGTGCCGGGTGGTCCGCGAGGCGGGCGGGCACGTGGCGGGAGCGGAACGAACGCGTCCCGGCGGCGGCGGGAAGCCGCGACCGGGACGGGGACGGGGTCAGGCCTTGATCTTCACGAAGACGCCGGCGGGCACGACGAGCCGGTTGAGCGCCTCGACCGTGCGAGCGTTGGGCTCGTGGATGTCGACGATCCGCTTGTGGGTGCGGATCTCGAACTGCTCGCGGGACTTCTTGTTCTTGAAGGTCGCGCGATTGACGGTGTAGATCTCGCGGCGCGTGGGCAGCGGGATCGGACCGGCCACGCGGGCGCCGGTGCGCTTGGCGTGGTCGACGATCTCCTTCGACGAGGCATCGAGCGCCTGATGGTCGTAGGCCTCGAGTCGGATGCGAATCGTGTTCATCGCGGGGTCCGAGGGGTGCTGCCGAGTCCGTCCGCCGGCGGCGGCGGGAGGGACGTGCGTGGTCCGACCGTCCGCGACCCGACCGACGGGTCGCGAGGGAGTGCCGGGCGCCGCGACGATGCGGTCACCCGACGATGACGCCCCCGTTCGGAGCGTCGCTCCGGACAGGGGCGAACCGCGGATGATACGGGTCCCCCGGCTGCTGTCAACCGATGCGGGCGGTTCGAAGGCGGTGAATTCCGCGCGGCGGCGAGATCCGGCCGGCACCCGCCGCCGACCCGCTCGCTCGGCGGCCGCCGCCCCGGGCCCGGGATCGCACGGCCGCCCCGCGAGCCCGGGCGCCGCGCCCCCCCCGCTGCCCCCCCCTCGCGGTCCCCCGGGGCCCCCGGACCCGCGGGGCCTCGGGCGGGACGGGACCCGACGTACGCTGTGGGGATGATGCTCAACTCTCGTAGATGCCGTCGCCGGCCGCCCGCCGGACGTCGAGTCACGGGCCCGCGGATCCTCGCGTCCGCCGTCGCCGCGGCCCTCGCCGTCGTCGGCGACCCGGCGCTCGGCGAACCTGCCGGCGCCCGGTCGGAAGCGTCCATCGCCGCCACCCCCGCCGGCGCCGCGGCCGGCCGGGAGGCGGGCAGCTCCGCGGAGCCGCCCGGCGGCGCGGCCGGCGAGCCGGTCGTCGCCACCATCGCCGCGGCGGGCCTCGAGCTCACCCTCCCCCCCGGAACGATGGTGGGCCGCCGGGAGACCGCGACCGGCACCGCGGTCACGGCGATCGACGGCGGCAGCCCCCCGACCTGGTCGCTGCTGGTCCAGGAGATCACCGCCGGCGTCGACCCGCCCCTGCCCCGGCGGCAGCTGGAGCAGCTCCTGGAGCCGCGGCGGCTGGTCGGCGACGGCATCGACGTCGTCGAGGAGCGCCGCGTCGAGGTCGACGGACGGCTCGGGCACGTGATCCGGCTCCTCGAGGGGGAGGATCGCCCGGACCGGCACGTGGGCCTCGCGCTCGTCCTGCGCGACGCCGACGAGCGCTCGATGGTGCTGTTCTCGATCCGAGCCCGCGATGAGGGGACCCTCGAGCGGATGCTGGACGCGATCCTCTCGGGGACACGGCTCCGCGCCCCGGACGAGATCTCCGACGAACGGGGCGATCGGCTCGCCGCCGGCGGCGAGCTGCTCGAGCGCATGGACGAGGCGCGGCTGCGGTCGCTGGTGGGCACGCGGCAGTGGTACCGCACCTACCGGGCCGACCCCGAGTCGGGCGAGGAGGTCGAGATCGGGTGCATGCGGGTCGAGGTGCTCGAGGGCCTGCGCGGGCTCGTCGATCCCGGCCGCGAGCCCCGCGCGTACTCGATGGCCGAGCGCGAGCCCGGGCTCGTGGTGCGCGTCACCGGACAGTTCCCGGTGCGGGAGGGCGTGGTGCGGACCTCGCAGGCGACCCACTGGATGGCGTGGGATCAGTCCGAGGAACAGTGGTCGGTGCGCGCCACCGTCACCGACGGCCGGCGGACGGACAGCGAGGCGCTGACCGGCGTCCGCGCCCCGCGCACCGCCGCGAGCCCCCGCGGCTCGATCACCGTGGTCACGGCCCGCGAGCGCGGGCGCGGGGCGACGGAGCCGCCGGCGATCTGGCCGGTGCCCGAGGCGATGCTCTCGCAGCCGCTGCGGTGGCTGCTGGGCGAGCTGATGGTGCTGACCGAGGCCGAGCAGCGCACCTACGCCTGGTACGCGATCGACGCGTCGGACGGGCGCCCGGACCTCACCTACCGCGAGGACCGCTGGCGGGCCGCGGCCGACGGCGACGGCTTCGTGCTCGAGAGCCGGCCCCGGCCCACCACCGCGCCCACCCTCAGCCGGCACGACGCCGAGGGGCGCCTCGTCCTGCGGGTGACGCCCGAGGGCATCCGGACGGCGCCGATCGAGCTGGAGGCCCTGCACCGCCTCTGGCGGTCCAAGGGCCTGCCGACCGGCCCGCTCACGGCCGAGGAGCCGACTCGCCGGCGGCGCTGAGGCCCGCGGCGGGCCGGGGGTTCCGCGAGCCGCGCCCCGTGGCAGCGCTCGCCGCCTCGCTCGCCAGCGACCGGGCCACCGGCGTCCGCGCGATCGCGTCCGCCAGCCGCTCGAGGGCCGCGGGCGGATGCAGCATCGCGAACCAGTCGCGCCGCTGCGCCACCGCCAGCGAGGCCGCCGCTCGACGCGCGTCCGCCGCTCGCCGCTGCGCCGCCTCCACCCGTCCGACGTGGATGCCCCGCAGTGCCTCGAGCTGGGCGTGCATGCGGCGGAAGGCCCGGCGACGGGCGGCCGATCCGCGGGGCAGCGCGTCGATCGCCTCGAGCAGCTCGCGCTTCACCGGTCCGGGCCCGGACGCCCGCTCCAACGCGGTGCGTCCGCCGCCCGGCGGGGGCGGCGGCTCCGGGTCGTGCCACGCGTGGTGCGCCGCCCACGCCCGCCGCCGGCGGCGGGACGCGGCGGCCCGCGTCGCGCGTCCCACCCCGAGCTCCAGCCGCAGGTCGGCCGACGCCAGGACCGCGGGGGCGGGCCGGACGCCCAGCCACCGGCCGACCCAGTCCCGCATCATCGCGTCGTAGGTCGCGCCGCCGCGGCCGTGCACGAAGACGTCCGCGAGGCCAAGCCGCGCGATCGCGGTCAGGAGCAGCGCCCGCGGCGCGAGCACGGGGGCACCGGGGCCGCCCTCGAGCCAGGCCGCGGCGTCCACGTCGTCGGCCCGGCGGCGGCGCCCGTCGGGATCGATCCGCCACAGCGGCAGCTCGACGAAGTCGTCCCGCACGTGCAGCGGGTCGATCGCCGCTCCGGGCGTCGGCCGGACGGCGCGGGCATACGCGTCGGCGCACGCCCACGGGTCGCGGACCATCGCCTCGACGAGCGCCCGGCCGAGCGGCAGCCCGAGCAGCGCGGTCGAGCCCGTCCATGCCCGCGGCGGCGCGACCGCGGGCGGCAGCACGTCGGCGAGCGCCGCGCGAACCTGCCCCGCGAGGTGTCGGGCTCCGCGGCGGGCCGCGTCGAGGGCCGAGGTCCACGCCTCGAGGCGGTCCGCCGCGTCGACCGCCAGCCCCGCGAGGCCCGCCGGGCCCGGTGGGCGTGGGATCACCGGGGCACGCCGCATCGCCGCGCCCTCGCGAGCCGGGCCCCACCGCAGCCGGCGGACGTGCAGCCCGCCCGCCGCGTCGGCGACCGGCGCCTCGAGCACCAGCGGATCGGCCGGGTCGTGCTCCACCAGCAGGTCCGCCACCACCGCCCCGCCGGCGGCGGCCGCGCGGAGCACCGCATGCTTGGCCAGGATCCCCGGGTGCCACGGGCCGGCCTGATGACCGCTCACCACGAGGGGCCGGTCGACCGGCAGCCCGGCGGCGACGCGTCCCTCCCGGCGCCACGCGGCGGCCGGCCGTCCCAGCAGTCGATCCTCGCCGGGGCGGTCGACCGCGTCCGGCTCGTCGATCCAGCGGACCTCGACGGATGCGGCGGGCGTCGTGGATCCGGCGGGTTCTGCGAGCACGTCCGGAGCGCCGGGCGCGTCGTGCCCAGGCTCCGCGCGGTCGGACGCCCTCGCGTCGGACGCCCTCGCGCCGGACGCCCTCGCGCCGGGCGTCGCCGCGCCGGCTCCTCGCGTCCCCCACGCGTCCCCGCTCACCGCCGACCGGCGACGAGGTCGGCCGTCGCCGCCCCGGGCAGGCGATCGGCGCGGTCGAGCAGCGCCCGGTGGAACGTCGCCTCGTAGTGGGCGAGCCGCGACTCGGGGTCGTCGAGCGGTCCGCCGAAGCTGCGGGACGGGTCGTTGTAGATCAGCCGCACCGGGATCTCGCGGATCCGGAGTCCGGCCGCGGCGGCCTCGACCCAGAATCGCATCGGGAAGTCGTACCCGTCCACCGCGAGCTCCAGCTCGCTGCACGGCCCCACCCGGTACGCCTTGAAGCCGCAGAACGCGTCGGTGATCGAGAGTCCGAGCCGGCGGTTGACCTCGCGGGTGAGCCGCCGGTTGATCCGCCGCCGATCCTCCGGCGGGGCGTCGTCGAGCGGCAGCTCGCTCAGGTACCGGCTGCCCGAGATCACGTCCGCGTCGCCCCGGCGGATCGCCTCCACGAACCGCGGGATCGCGGCGGGTTCGTGCTGCTCGTCGCAGTCCATCGTGATCAGCCAGTCGAAGCCGTCGAAACGGGCCCAGCGGATCATGTCCTGCATGGACCGGCCGTAGCCCCGGTTCGTGGCGTGCCGGATCACCTCGACCGGCTGCCGGGCGAGCAGCGCCGGCGTGGCGTCGGTCGAGCCGTCGTCGATGACCAGGATGTCCTCGGCGAACCGACGGACCTCGGAGAGGACGCGGGTGACGTACTGCTGCTCGTCGTAGACCGGAATGCCGACGAGGATCCGCGGGGCGGCGATCATGCGGGTCTCCGGGACGGACGCTGAAGGCCGGCCCGTCGCCGGGCGGCACGCGATGCTACGCCTGCACATCGCGGCCCGGGCGCGATCGGATCCCGCCGGCATGCCCGGGACGGCACCTCGGCGCGGGTCGCGCCGCGCGTCGGCGTGCAGGATCGGAGTCGCCCCGAGGCCCCCCCGGCGCCCGCGGCCCCCCGCCGTCGCCCGCCGTCGCCCACCGTGGCCCGCCGTCGGCCGCCGTCGGCCCCGCGGCGCCGTCGCTCGGGGCCGCCCCCGTCGCCGCGCCCCGACCGGGCCGG
>CAYLNM010000016.1:0-51581 GCA_964385045.1 uncultured Isosphaeraceae bacterium | reverse complement strand
GCCGGGGGGCCGGCGAGCAGGCGATCGTCGGGCCGCCGAATCGACCGTGGATCGGCCGCCGAGTGGACGGCCGCCGGGTGGCCGAGCGGCCGTCGTGACGCCATCTTCACGCGACGAGATCGCGGATCACCTCGACGACGACCGCGGCCGCGCGGTCGAGCTCGTCGTCGGCCGTGGCGGGCCCGAGGCTGAACCGGATCGTCCCCGCCGCGACCGCCGGATCCACCCCCATCGCGAGCAGGACCGGCGAGGGCTCCATCGCCCCGCTGCTGCACGCGGCGCCGGCCGCCGCGCACACGCCCCGTTCCGACAGCATGAGCAGCGCGGTCTCGGCGTCGAGGCCGGGCACGCCGATGCTGCTGGTGTTCCACAGCCGCGGGGCCGTCCGCCCGTGCACCCGGGCCGCCGGTACGTCGGCGAGGATCCGCGCCTCGAAGCGGTCGCGGCGGGCGGCAGCGGCGGAGGGGTCGAAGCCGGCGAGCCGGTCGAGGGCCGCCACGGCCGCCGCCCCCGCCCCCGCGATGCCCGGCACGTTCTCGGTGCCCCCGCGGCGCCCGGCCTCCTGCGGCCCGCCGGTGACGTCGCCCGCGAGCCGGACGCCGCGGCGCACCGCCAGGCCGCCGACGCCCTTGGGACCGCCGATCTTGTGGGCGGAGAAGCTCAGCAGGTCGATCGGCCGCTCGTCGAGGTCCACCGGCCCGCGCCCGACCCATTGCACCGCGTCGAGGTGGAACGCGACGCGGTGTCGTCGGCACACGGCGCCGAGCTCGTCGACCGGCTGCAGCACGCCGGTCTCGTTGTTGGCCCAGCTCAGCGACACCACCGCGACCTCGGCCGCGGGCTCGTCGATCGCGGCCAGGGCCGCGTCGAGCGTCCCGGGGGCGACCCGACCGTCGGCGTCGGTCTCCAGCCAGTGCACCGTCGCCCGTCCGGCGTCGGCGAGGGCGACGGCGGTCTCGCGGACGGCGGCGTGCTCGGTGCGGGTGGTGAGCAGGCGCGTCCGCCCCGCCGTGGGGTCGAGTCGTCCACGCAGGGCGAGGTTGTCGGCCTCGGTCCCGCCGGAGCCGAGCACGAGCGCGTCGGGCGTCGTGCCGAGCAGTCGTGCGATCGTCGCCCGGGCCCGCTCCACCGCCCGCCGGGCCGCCTGCCCCGCCCGGTGCGGCGAGGAGGGGTTGGCCCACTCGTCCTCGAGTGCCCGGCGCATCGCCTCGGCCACCGCGGCGTCCGGTGGGGCGGTCGCGTTGTAGTCGAGATAGATCACGTCGGTCGGGTGCGCGCCGAACGGGGACGATCGTCGTCGGCGCCGTCGCGGCTCGCGTCATCGGCGCGGGTCGCGTCGTCGGCGCGGGTGCCGTCGTCGTCGCGCGAGACGTCGCCGGGGCGATCGCGGCTCGCGTCATCGGCGCGGGCCGCGGCGGCGCCGCGGGTGGCGTCGTCGTCGCGGGCGACGTCGCCGCCCCCGTCGCGGATGGCGTCGCCTTCGTCGCGGGTCGCGTCATCGGCGCGGGTGCCGTCGTCGGCGCGAGCCGCGGCGGCGTCGCCATCGCGCGAGGCGTCGCCGGGGCCATCGCGGGTCGCGTCATCGGCGCGGGTCGCGTCGTCGTCGCGGGTGGCGTCATCGGCGCGGGTGGCGTCGTCGCCGTCGCGGGGCGCGTCGCCGTCGCAGCTGGCGTCGCCGCCGTCGCGGGTCCCGTCATCGCCGCGGCTGGCGTCGCCGTCACGGGTGCCGTCGTCGGCGGCCCCACCCGAGGCGGCGCGATCCAGCGCCGTCCCGTCGCCGTCCGTGGATCCCGGACTCCCCCCGGGCACCGAGACGCCGGCGGCCTCGAACGCCGCACGATGACGACGGAACCACGCGGCGAAGACGGCCGCCGCGGTCAGCATCAGCGCAGCACTGACGATGAAGATCCGGTCGGGCCGCCCGGTGGTCTCGTCGCCGAACAGCGGGCGGATCAGCGCGTACAGGGCGGACGCGGTGGCAAGGAAGGCGAAGTTGATCGCGTTGGAGGTCCCGATGAACCGCCCGCGCTCGTCGGTCGGGGAGAGGTGCTGGAGCAGGGCCTGCAGCGGAATGATGTAGAACCCGGCGAAGAAGCCCGCCCCGAGCAGCATGAGGGCCGCGGCCGTGAAGCTCGTCGCGGAGAAGAGGCCGAGCCCGACGAGGAACAGGCTCAGGCCGATCGCCCCGATCGGCACGAGCCCGACGCGGATGGTGTCGCCCGACACGAAGCCGGTGACCAGGCTGCCGATGCCGATGGCGATGCCGAGGATGCCCATGAGCTGGCTCGCCTGCCACGCGCTGCCGTCGGGCAGGAGGTTCGCGTACTCGGGCAGGATCAGCAGCGACATGCCGGCGATGAGGTAGAACGATCCCCAGGCGAGTGCGACCGCGAGCAGCGGTCCCCGCGCCATGTCGCGCATCGCCGACAGGTAGCCCGCGATCGGGTTGAAGCCGATGTGCAGCCCGGGCGATCCCGCTCGCAGCGGCGGCAGGAACCAGGCGCAGGCCAGCCCGAGCGCCGCCACCGCGAGCAGGACCCCGCCGGGCAGCCACGGCGCGACCACCGTCACCACGCTCTCGGCGGCCTCCCCCGCCGCCCCGGAGGCGTCCGACGGGCGCGACGCGGCGGCGAGCTCGGCGTCGCCCCCCATCGCACCCGGCGACACGGCCGCGGCCACCGTCTCGTCGACGTGCACGTACCGGTCGTAGATCCACCCGCCGGCGACGATGCCCAGGATCACCGCGACGTTGGTGAACATGTTGATCGCCCCGTTGGTTCGGGCGATCTGCCGCGACTCGACGAGCTCCGGGATCATCCCGTACTTCGGTGGTCCGAAGAACGCGCTCTGGCACGTCAGGAGCACGAGGGCGGCGAAGGCGATGGGCAGGTTTCCGGCGACGAAGCCCCAGGCGGCGACCGCCGCGATCGGGAGCTCCGTCGCCCGGACCACGATGGTGACCGTCCGCTTGCTCCAGCGGTCGGCGACCTGGCCCGCCAACGCGGAAAGCAGGATGAACGGCAGCGTGAAGGCCAGGCCCACGATGCCTTGCCCGCCTTCGCCCAGGGCACCGCCCCACAGGCCGCCTCCGATCACGCCGAAGGTGAGCAGCTGCTTCAGGATGTTGTCGTTGACCGCCCCGAAGAACTGGCTCGTGGCCAGCGCGAGGAATCCACGATTGCGCAGGAGCGAGAGAGTGGGCATGGGCGGTCCGCCGGAGATGGGACGGCGACAGACGGTACGCCCCCCCGAGCCCATACGGAAAACGCCCCCGGGCAAGGCACCCGGGGGCGTCGGCTTCATGCGGCTGAGAGGACTCGAACCTCCACGGGATTTTACTCCCACTAGAACCTGAATCTAGCGCGTCTGCCAGTTCCGCCACAGCCGCCGCGTGGGAACGGCGGAGTATACCCCGCCCCCCTTTCCGGGCAAGGCCGCGTCTCTCGGCCCTCCTCGACGCCGCGACCGGACGTCCGGCCGACTCGCTCGCCGCGGGGCCGCTCGTCTCCGGCTCCGGCCCCGGATCGCTATCCCGCCACGCGCCTGGCGACGCCGGGGCGCACCGCGGGTGCAGGGCGACGAGTCCGACTCGAACCACGGGCTCCCGCCCGGGCCCCCCGGCACGAGCAGCCGACCCGCGCTCAGCTCGTGGCCGCAACCGCGGCCGCACGGTCCGTCTCGTCCGCGGCGGGTTCGGTCGCCGGCTCGCCGGCCGCGTCGTCGAGGACCCCGCGGGCGACGAGCACCTTGTGCCGGATCTCGGCGAAGAGGTCGGTGTGCTCCTTCAAGAAGGCCTTGACGTTCTCGCGACCCTGCCCGAGCCGGATCTCGCCGTAGCTGAACCACGCCCCGCTCTTGGCGACGATGTCCTCCTTCACCGCGAGATCGAGCAGATCGCCGGTGGCGCTGATGCCCTCGTCGAACATGATGTCGAACTCGGCGTCGCGGAACGGCGGGGCGATCTTGTTCTTGACCACGCGGGCCCGCACGTGATTGCCCACGTTGGCCTCGGCATCCTTGATCGCCCCGGTGCGACGCACGTCGATGCGGACCGAGCTGTAGAACTTCAGGGCGCGGCCGCCCGGCGTGGTCTCGGGCGAGCCGAACATGACGCCGATCTTCTCCCGCAGCTGGTTGATGAAGATCACCACGCAGTCGCTCTTGGAGATCGCACCGGTGAGCTTGCGGAGGGCCTGGCTCATCAGCCGGGCCTGCAGTCCCACGTGCGAGTCGCCCATCTCGCCCTCGATCTCCGCTCGTGGGATCAGCGCCGCTACCGAGTCGATGACGATCACGTCCACCGCGTTCGATCGCACGAGGAGCTCGCAGATCTCGAGGGCCTGCTCGCCCGTGTCCGGCTGCGAGACCAGCAGCTGGTCCACGTCCACGCCGATTCGACGCGCCCACGAGGGGTCGAGCGCGTGCTCGGCGTCGATGAACGCCGCCACGCCGCCCTCCGCCTGGGCGCTCGCCACGACCGACAGGGCCAGCGTCGTCTTGCCCGAGGACTCCGGGCCGTAGACCTCGACCACCCGCCCCCGCGGCACGCCGCGGCCCCCGAGGGCGAGATCGAGACTCAGCGCTCCTGTCGAGATCCCGTTGATGACCCGGCGGTTCGAGTCGTCGAACCGCATGATCGCGCCCTTGCCGAAGGTCTTCTCGATCTGGCCCATGGCCCGGTCGAGTGCCTGCGAGCGGCCCGCGTCCGCCTTGTCGTCCTTGGTCTTCGCCACGTCGTGCTCCTCCGTGCGCTTGGGGGCGGACCGTCGTCCCGCCATCCGTCCTTCATTGTCGCCTGCTGCCGCGATCGAGGGACGAACCGCACCGTCCGCGACAGGCTGCACCGGAGCGGCCGCCTCGGTCCCACCGGGCGACGCGCCGGCGGCGTCCTCGCGGCGGGACCGCCCACGCCGGGGCGTCCCTGGCGGCTTCGCACCGGCCGCCTCACCGTTCTTGTTCTTGCGGCGATCGGACGCGCTGCCGCCCGATGCCCGTCCGTCCTTCGTCCCCTGCTTCGTCGTCCGTGCCACCATTCGCATTCCCCTGTCCGAGGTCCGTGGTTCCAGCCCGTTCGCAGCCTCGTGCCACGAGCTCTGTTCGGGACACGTCAGGATGCCCCGCCACCCCGCGGCCGTCAAGTCGGTTCGGTGGGCATTCGGGGTTCCGACGACCCGTGGGCGACATGATGCTGGCAGCCGCGGGGCCGGCCGGAGATCCGACCACGTCTCCACCCGCGGCGGACGGGCGACCGCGGCGCGAATCGGCCGTGGTGCCGCGGTCCGGAGGCCGGGTCTGCGAATCCGTGGAACCCGGATCTCGATCGGTCGCGAATGGGCTGGGTCGCGGGAGATTCTCGGACGTTCCGGGGACGAGCCCGCACGCCCCGGGCCACCTCCGTTCCCCGGCTTCACCGCGGGCGGAGCGAATCCTCACCCAAATCGCGGAATTTTCGCCGCAATCTGCGGGAACGGACCGTCAACGCGATAGAAGCGATCCGTCGCTGGACGGACGTGACCGGAGTCCCAGGGGGCTCGGCACGACAGGAGCCGTTCCTGAGCCAGCGGCCGGCGGCGGATGCGGCCCTCGTGACACGAACGGGGCGATCGGCCGTCGAGATGTGGGGAGAAAGAGCGCCCGGGGGAAGACGCGCCCCCGTCCCGGCGCGGTGTAGAGGAGGAACCTCATGGACATGGCCGAGCGACGTCGCGAACGACTCGCCCGACTCCTTGATCTGGCCCAGACCTATCGAGGCTGGACCCGCAAGGAGCTCGCCCGAGCACTTCGGCGCGATCCGACCAAGCTGATCCCCGGCAGCGGGATCCCGAAGCTCGATCTCGTGATCGATCTCGCGGGCGTCCTCGACTGGAGCGTCGAGGACGTCGTGACGCTGTTCTGGGAGCAGCCCAACGAAGAGGGGCGGGCCACCGCCGAGTCACCGGCGGACTTCGACGCCATCGACGCCACGATGCGTGACGCGCACGCCGAAGGTCGCTACGGCCTGCTGGTGACGCTGGCCGAGCGGGCGTTCGAGGTCGCCGAGACCGCGGAGCAGCGGGCCCTGGCCTGCAACCGCGAAGCGGGCGGCTGGGACGGCCTCGGTCGCTATCAGAACGCGATGAAGGCGATCCACCGCGGCCTTCGCGAGGCGCCGGTCTCGGGCGAGCTGCGCCGGGTCCTCCAGAGCAACCTCGCCAATGCCTACTACAGCATCTGGTCGCTCGTCGAGGCCAAGGCGATCGCCGGCGACCTGGTCCATCGCTTCGACGCCGTACCCGCCGAGTCACGGCGGGATCGCTGGACGGCCGCGTTCTCTCGCTACGTCCTCGGCCACACCCACCGACGGCTGCTCGGCACCGAGCCGGACGACGTGGAGGTCAACGGGGCCCTCGCCCGACGGCACCTCGAGTCCGCGATCACGGCGTACCGCGATCTGGCCGAAGCCGAGGGCAATCGCGCGCTCCTCGGCATCGCCCGCACCTGCGAGGGCGGACTGATCGAGGTCGACGTGGCGCTCGGCGACGTGGCGCCCCACGACGCCCTCGCCCGGATCCACGCCCGCATCGAGGACGCCGACGGCGTCGAGGACCGACCCGCCGGCGACGAGCTCGAGAGCGTGGGCTGGTGGTGCATCTTCGGCTGCAACATCGCGCTGCGATCCGTCGACGAGGAACGAGAGCTGCAGAAGCACATGGCCGTCTTCACGAACAAGGCCGACGAGATCGCGAATCGGCTCGACAGCTGGGCCATCCGCGAGCGCGTGTTCACGATGGAGCACGCCCGCTGGGAGCGAGCCGTCGGCTGCACCGGCTTCGAGATCCCGTGCGTCGTCGACGAGGAGGACGTGCGGGTCATCACCGGCACGATGGCGCGGTATCCGACCTTCAGGGACACGGGCTGGCGGATCCTCAACTCCGCCAAGGTCGTGGGGCGTGATTGACATGATCGAGCGTTCGAACAGGAGTCACGAGATGAAGGCACATGCCTCGCGTCCCGCGGTCCTGGCCGGTCTGACGGCCGCCTTGATCGCTCTCGCCCCCGCAGGAACCGCCTCCGCGGGCCTCATCGGGCCCGGCATCGACGGGGCCCCGCAGCTCGACACGCACTTCGACCACGATCGGTTCGTGGCCTTGAAGCGCAAGGCGAGCACTGCACCGCCCGAGTTCCTCACTGCGCACACCAACCAGCCTCCGGCCCCTCCCGGCCCGCCGGCGGATCCGCTGCTGGCGCCCCCGGGCGACGGAGGCGATCGACCCTGGGCACCCCGCGGATCGGTTGACCCCGGGCCGATCGAGCTCGGCCCCGGCCTCGGGGTCCGGGGCGGGGACGGGCCGGTCGTCACCGGCGTGCCGCTGTCCCCGGTGGCCCCCGTCGGCGGCGTGCTCGCCGACGTGATCGGCCCCGAACCGGCGGACGGCACGTCGTTCGTCGACGCCGGACCGGCCCTCGTGCCGGGCCCAGGAGGCCTGCTGCTGCTCCTCGGCGCCGGACTCGGCGTCGGACGACGTCGCCGCGGCTGAACCGGCGGCCGCGGACGTCCCGGCGATCCGGCCGGGCCGTCCAACGCCGCCTCCCACCGCTCCCGCCGCCCCCGGGCGGGAGGCCGCGACCGCCGCGGACCGCGGGCGCCATTCGGCGCCGGCGGTTCGCGGTGGCCGCATGCGCAGACTTCGCCGACCGCTGACCGCGTCCTCACGCGGAGTCGGGGAGCGCAGTCGAGCCGGCGGCCGAGGTGCCCGATACGGTGCATGCATGTCCGCCCGGACGCTCATCCTGTCCGATCTGCACCTCGGCCGCGGGCCGGAGCTGCCGGTGGCCGACACGATCGCGGCTTTCGCGCCGCTCTGGCGCGACGTGGACCGACTGGTCCTCAACGGGGACTCGGCCGAGATCCACCACCCGCGGACCTGGGGGCGAGCGGCACGCTGCTTCATGCAGCTGATCGATCGGTGCGACGAGGACGGCGTCGAGCTGGTCGTCCTCTCGGGCAATCACGACCCGTGGCTCAGCGACCGACGCCACCTGAGCCTCGCGGGCGGATCGGTGCTCGTGACCCACGGCGACGCGATGCACCCGGCGGTGGCGCCCTGGAGCCCGGCCGCCGGCCGGATGCGGCGAGCCCACGACCGGGCGGTGGCGAGCCTTCCGGGCGAGATCCGCGATCGCCTCGAGGGACGCCTCCTCGCGGCCCAGCACGCGTCGTTCGCCGAGTGGGAGGACGAGGCCACCCTCCGACGGGAGGCGAAGCGGTCCACCGTCGTCAACATGCTGCTCCGGCCCTGGTCGTTCCTCCAGGTGCTGGCCTACTGGCACGCGTTCCCGCGGCTCGCGGCCGAGTTCGCGTCCGCGCACGCGCCGGAGGCGCAGATCATCGTGACCGGCCACACGCACCGTCCGGGGCTCTGGCGCGTCGGGCCGCGGACCGTGCTCAACACCGGCAGCTTCGTCGCCCCCACGCGTCCGCGGGCGGTGCTCGTCGACGGTGGCCGGGTGTCCCTGCACCGCGTGGTCCGGGACGGATCGGCGTGGGCCCGCGTCACCCGGCCGCTGGGCGAGCTCGTCGTCGAGGCGCTGCCCGCGAGCGAGGGGGCGACGGCGTCCGGAAAGCCCGTCGTCCCCGCGGCCGAGGAGGCCGACATCGTCGCCGCCGCCGCCGCGCCGGCGGGTGAGACGGCGGCCGGCGACGTCGATCGCACCCCGGGTCGACCCGCCGCCGCCGCACCTCCGACGCGCTGACGTCCCCACCCCCCGCGGTCGCCGCCGCCGTCCTCGATCCTCGCCCGCGAGCCCGATGCCGCCTGACGCATCGAGGCTCGCGACCACGGCATCCCCCGACGCGTCACGCCGACACGTCGACTCGTGACGTCAGCACCAGGACGCCCGGGCGCACCCGATCCCCGCGCCGGGCTCAGGCCTCGACCTCGTGTGGCTCCGCCTCGCGGTCGGCCGGGCGGCTGCCTCGCCCGTGCAGCACGATCACGGCGATGAAGCCCCCAGCCACGAGCACCGTGAGCAGCGCGGCGGCAATGAAGAACGCCAGCTCGTACTCCTGACCGGGCTCGGGCGCGAAGACGCTGCGCCGACTCTCGCCCCCGCTCTCGTCGGCGTCGGCGTCCGTCATCGCCGCCGACGGCACGATCGCCGCGGATGCGACCGCGGCCCGCGCCCCGTTCCCGGCGATCGCACCATCGCCCGACACGTCCGCCGCCGCGGACGGTGTCACCGTCCCCGGCCCGGCGAGGGCCATGGCCATCGCGAACGAAGCCGCGGCACCGGCGCCGCCGGTCGGTCGCCGGACGCTCCGCCGCCCGCCATCGACCGCCGCGGACCGCCCGCCGCCGGCCGCGCCCCCGCCGGCCGTGCCCCCGCCCGCCGCCGCATCGCCCTCAGCTCGCACCGTCGGCATCGCCACCCTCCGCTCCGTCGCCCGCCGCGGCCTGTCCTCCGGCGGCGTCCGCGGCACCACCGGCCGCAGCGCCGGTCGCACCGCCCCCCGCGGCCGTCCCGACCGGCTCCGTCTCGCCCGTCGCGGGCACGCCGGCACCGCCGGTCCAGGCGGCCGTGGGCCCGATCGTCGCCCGCCGGGCGTCGCCCTCGACGTGCACCCGCACCGTCGCGCCCTCGGCGGCGTGCTTCGACTTGATGACGGCGAGCGCCACCGGCTCGAGCCCGCGCATGGGACTCGGCGCGCTCGAGGTGATCGTGCCGACCACGTCCTCGAGCGGGCCGTCCTCGCCCGCGAAGACCTGCGCCCCCGCGGGCGGCACCTCCTCGCCCTCGATCACGAGCCCCACGAGCACCTGCTTCGGCCGGCCGAGGTGCTGCGTCCGCGCCACCACCTCCTGCCCCGGGAAGCAGCCCTTGGTGAAGCTCACCCGCCGGTCGAGCAGCCCGGTCTCGTGCGGCAGCGACTCGCCGCCGAAGTCGACGTTGAACAGCGGCGTGCCCGCCTCGACGCGGGCCATGTTGTAGGCGAACCAGCCCGCCGGCCGCACCAGGCGCTTGCCGCCGAGCTGCTCGTCGACCGCGAGCATGCGGTCCCAGACCGCGCCCGTCGCGTCCGCCGGCACGATCCACAGGTGTCCGGGCTCGCCGGTGGCGTCGTGACGCAGCACGATCACCTCCGCCCCCTCGACCACGATCCGCCCGGTCCGGCCCGGCTCGAGCGTCACGTCGATCGGGTGCGTGAGGGCGGCCAGCACGTCCGCGGCCCGCCGGCCGTGCACCTCGATCCGGTGGTACTCCGCGGTCGCGTCCTCCACCGTGACGTCCTCGCCGAAGATCATCGCGTCGATCTGCTCGACCACCGCCGCCGCCCGCGTGAGGTCGGCGTCGATCACGAGCTTGTCGCTCAGCTGCGCGAGCAGCAGGTCGGCGAGGATGCGGCCCTTGCGGTTGAGCAGGAAGGCCGACCGCACCTCGCCGATCCGCAGGTCGCCCACCTTCTGCGTGACGAGCCGCTCGAGCAGGTCGAGCCGGTCGTCGCCGCGGACGACGATGGTCGCGCGGTGCGGCATGTCGAGCAGGGCCGCGCCGCGGCGGATCGCCGCGTACTCGGCCTCGACCTCCCCGCCGAAGGTCGCGGGAATCTCGCACAGCGGCCGGCCGTCGTCGTCCGGCCCGCCGTACGGCAGCCAGTCGACCTCGGCCTCGGCACGGTGTCCGGTCGCGGCGCCGGGCCGGGCCTCCGCGTCCGCGTCGCCGCCGCGGGCGGTGGCCTCGAGCCACGCCTCGTGCCGCGAGCGAAGGGGCGTGTCGTGTAGCATGTCGATCCTCTCCTCGGACGTCGTGAGCCTCGTTCGTGTCCGCTCCCCCACCCGCCGACGCGGCGTGGGCACCGCGGCGACGAGCGGTCGGCGGCCCTCCGGCGGGCCCGCCGGCTCGCCGCGGGCGTCCGAACGCCGCGGGGCCACGGGGTCCCGCTGGACTCGCCCTCACCGCGGGCCGCGGCTCGCTGCCCCCGACCGGCCCGTCGCGACGGGCCGCACCTCCCGACAGGATAGACCGCCCATGTCGATCGACCTGCTCCGCCGCCTCTGCGAGACCCCCGGCGTCCCCGGACGCGAGGAGCGCGTCCGCGCCCTGATCGAGACCGAGGCCGAGGGCCTCTTCGACGAGATCCGGACCGACGCCATGGGCTCGCTGATCTGCACCCGCCGGCCGACCGCCGGCGAGGGCGGCCCGCGGATCCTGCTCTGCTGCCACATGGACGAGATCGGCTTCTACGTCAGCCACGTCGACGAGAAGGGCTTCGTGTGGCTGAACCCCGCCGGCGGCTTCGACACCCGCAACCTCTTCTCGCGCCGCGTGCTCGTGTGCACCGACGACGGTGATCACGTGGGGGTGATGAACCCCGGCGGCAAGCCCGTCCACATCTCGAGCCCCGAGGACCGCAAGAAGGTGCCGGACGTGGACGAGTTCTTCGTCGACCTGGGCATGGAGCCCGACGACGTCAAGGAGGCGGTGCGCGTCGGCGACTTCGTCGTGATGCACGAGCCCTTCCTCGAGCAGCCGACCAAGCTCGTCTCGAAGGCCCTCGACAACCGCGTCGCCTGCTACCTCGGCCTCGAGTCGGTGCGGACCATCGCGGACGCCGGCACGAAGCACGCGGCGGAGATCGTCGTCGCCTTCACCACGCAGGAGGAGGTCGGCCTTCGCGGGGCCATCACCGCCGCCTACTCGGTCGAGGCCGACTACGGCATCGGCATCGACGTGACGCTCGCCTGCGACACCCCGGGCGTGCCCGAGCACCAGCGGGTGACCAAGCACGGCGACGGCGTCGGCATCAAGGTGCAGGACTCCTCGCTCATCGCCGACCACCGGCTGGTGGCCGACCTCTGCGGCCTCGCCGAGAAGCACGAGATCGCGTACCAGCGGTGCGTCCTGCCCCGCGGCGGCCAGGACGGGGCCGCCATCCAGCGCTCCCGCTCCGGTGTCCGCACCGCGGCGGTCGTGGTCGGCACCCGCTACATCCACACCGTGACCGAGCAGATCCACCGCGACGACCTGCAGGCGGGCGTCGACCTGCTCGCGGCCTGGATGCCCACCGTCACCGAGTGACCCGCGGGGCCCGACCGCGGACCGGTCTCGTCGCCGCGCCCCACCCCGGAGCCCGCCATGACCGTCACCTTCGGCCGCATCGTGAGCGACGGCCACCGCAAGGTGGTCGGCTACGCGAAGCTGCTCGTCGCCGACATCCCGGCGGGCCGATTCACCGCCCGGCCGCACCCGACGATGAACCACCCCGCGTTCTGCCTCGGGCACCTGTCGCTCTATCCCGACCGCACGCTGCCGCTGCTCGGGCGGCCCGAGCTCGTGGTCGAGCGGCCGGAGTGGGAGGAGCTCTTCTCGTTCCGCGCGACCTGCGAGGACGACCGCGGGCAGTACCCGGCCAAGGACGACATCGTGGCCCACTTCACGGACCGCTGCGAGGTGGTGCGGGAGGTCCTCGAGGAGGCCGACGACGAGCGGTTCCGCCGGCCGCTGCCCGACGACCACCCCATGAAGGGCCGGATGGACGACAGCGGCTCGGTCATCACCGTCCTGCTGCTCGCCCACCCGATGGTGCACCTCGGGCAGGTGTCGGCCTGGCGCCGGGCGATGGAGATGGACTCGGTGCTCCCGCGCCGCTGAACCGCGTCAGCTGTTGCAGGGCAGGATCGAGGTCACGAGCTCGAGCGCGCAGCACGTCGCGAGCGTGCCGTCGAGGACGTCGCGGCGACCGCGGCGGTTGCGGCGCTCGGCCGCCTCCGGGGTGGGCTGCACGCCGCACGAATACAGCCAATCCGCGTCGCCGCCCGGATCGACCACGAAGTGGGCAGACGCCTCCCAACGCCTGCCCCCTTGTGGGAGGCGATGTCTGGGCGGGCCCGAGGGCGCCAGAAGGCCGGTGGCCATCGGCGCCGCCAGACATCGTCGCACGTCGTGTGAAGTTGACCTCGATACGACGCAGCCACGCCACGGCCACCACAGAGGACCTGCGCGACGATCGATGACCCTGAGCGGGTTTCCGCTCCCATCCACAAGGACTGCGCCATCCCCAGGACCAGGGAGCGAACGCAACCACACCGCCTCAGCGAGCCTGTCGCTCTCGCTGATTCAAGGCGGTCCGAGGCCGACGCTCGCGTGCCGCCTCGCCCCGCACCCATTCCCGATACGAGGTTGGGTCACTCCGCATGCGCGCGGTGACGGGTTTTTCGCAAATCCTCTGGATTCTCGTTGACGACGCATTGGGGCCCCGAGAATCTCCGAGAATCGGGTCGACCGGGGTCGAACGGCGGCATGCGCGCAGCCGATTCAGAGACTTCCCACTTCCGGGCCCGGCACGTCCAGATCGCGACATCGACTGTCGGGATCGAGGGGCACGTCATGAGACGCACCGACGCACAGACGCACAGACGCACCGACACGGACGCTAACCGGCGGCAACCAAGAGTCACGAGCAAGCTCGCGGGAGTTGCCCTCGCCGCTGCTTCGACCTCGGCCGCTCTGGCCCGCACCACCCCACCGCAATACCGCGTGACCGTTTTCATCCCCGAGTTCACGGGCAGCTCCTGCAATATTCCGAACCTCATCCCGCGCGTACCCGACTTCATCGACGGAGTCGACCTGACGCTGCCCGTCGCCAGTGCCGCGCTGGGCATCAACGAGCATGGCGTCGTCGTGGGCATGGCTCGGATCGAGGAGACGGTGCCTGGATTCGGCGTCACCGTCCCCTCGATTCGCCCGTTCATCTGGCAGCCCGAGACCGTGTATCCCGGCCTCGGCGTGAACACCATGCACCCGCTGCCGATGTGGGGCACGACACCGTGCTCTGATGGTCCGCAGGGCGCCGCGTTCGACATCAACGACGCCGGCGACGTCGTGGGAGTCGCCGAACATTGTCCGGCCGTCCTCCAGAACTCCGACGATTTCGCCGCGTTCGTGTGGTCCGTGGATGGAGGGCTCGGGCACTCGTCGGCGACGATGCATCGCCTTGACGGCCTCCCGCCTGGTTCGGCGCCCAGATCCTGTGCGTGGGCGATCTCCGAACGATTTTCCGGAGGTGCCGGGCCGACGGCCACTGTGGCCGGCTGGAGAATCGACGTACCTGGATTCGAGAAGCCACAGCGATACGACGCCCGCTCGCTGTCGGCGAACCCACTTCCACTGCCGCCACCGGGGACCTTCTTGTACAAGGCAGGCAGCGCTGACGGCATCAACCCCGGGGCCGGCACCAGCGAGCGCATCGTCGGCCAAGCCTCGCTCTCGAGCATCCGGAACGATGTGTGCGTCGAAGAGGCCGAGCGACTGCCCCTCGCCTGGAACACCGGCCTGTTGTCGATTCTGCCGTTCGACGCTCCCCCGATCTTCGACGGCAGAAACGCCTTTGCCCGAGACGTGAACGATCTTGGCGTCGCCGTCGGGTTTGCTCGTGACAACGCTGAGACGGTCTGTGTCCAACGAGCCTGCTACTGGCCCACGCCGAGTTCGATCAGCCTCTTCGCGCCCGATCCGACCGGACCGGATGACGATACGTTCGCCCTCGCGATCAACGCGAGCGGCGCGGCGGTCGGTACCAATGCGACCGATCGTCTCGCGGTCTCCTGGCCCGTTCCCACCACTTACGTGGATCTCACGTCGGTCACCGACTGCCTCTCGTGTGGTCTGATCGACATCCGTTCCGCACATGATCTCAACGGCGCTGGGTGGATCGTCGCGACTGCTCTCCGGGAGTGCGCTCCGGGAGAGGCGGCCGAGGTCGGGGTCCTCCTCGTACCTTTGGGCCCGTGTCCCGCCGACGTGGATCGCGACGGCGATGTCGACGCGACCGACCTCGCCCTCGTCCAGACGTCGACTGGAGCGTGCCCTCCCCGGACCATCTGCTGGGCCGATGTCAACGGCGACTGCCGCGTTGACAGCGCCGACCTGCAGATCGTCATGCAGTCCCTGAAGACGCAGGACTGCGCGCTCGGCGAAACGCTCGCGGCTCCCCTTGCCGCCACGTGGCTTGCCGCCGGCGGCGCGGAGTTTCTCTCCGATCACGACGACGACGCCGCTCATGCCGTTGAGGCAGCCTACGACAGCGAAAGTCAGCTCACCACTTTCACGAATCTCCTTGACCTGCTCGAAGACGGAGACGCCCCGTGAACGCCCGCATGCTTTCCATCTCCATCCTGTTCGCAGCACATTCGTCCGCCGGTGCGGCGATCACCGTGTTCAACACGTACGAAGAGTGGGCCGCGTCGGCCGGCGAGTTCACGACGATCGGGTTCGCCGACCTCGCGCCGCCGCCGCCCGGGGAGTTCCTGCAGATCACCGATCAGTACGCCGGACTCGGCATGACCATCCCCGACGACGACTACGCCCTCCTGCATTACAACCGCTCCAACTTCATCGACGACTGGGGCGTAAAGAACCACAATGACGACAGCGACATGTGGTTCGAGTTCAGCGAACCGATTCACACCTTCTCGGCTCGAATGGCCAATTCGGGCTTCCATTGGTGGCTCTACGACGGTGACGAGCTCGTACATTTCATTCCGCAGTGGATCACCGACTTCCGCGGCTTCATCAGCGACGAGCCCTTCGACCGCGTCCGGGTGATGCCGGGACTCGGGTCGATCATCACGATGGATGACATCATGTTCCAGACGATCATTCCTGCCCCCGGTGTTCTGACGGCGCTCGCCGGGGCGGGTCTCCTCAACCGCGGCTCGAGGAAGCGGCACGCATGAACACGGCCCGCACTCCATCTCCGGCCGATTCGGTCGGAGGTGGAGCGGCGGCGGACACCCAGACCTCCGGGATCACTCGTGTGGCTTCCCGCGCGCGTCATCCCGTTCCGGCTCGCCCGGGTGACCTGACCCCCGAGAACGCATCCTCAACAGGAATCCGACTCCAAAACGAGCCTGACGGCGAGCGCAGCCGTGGCGCCCGGACGGCGTATCGAGACGGCGTCGGACTCCCGGACCCCGCCGGCCACGATCCGGCGTGCCGCTGACGGGGCGGATTCTCTCGCCGATGACGCCACGCATGGCGGCCAGTGACGTCCACAGCTGGCTCACGACCTCCGCCCATCCCTCCGGGCTGCTCGAAGATGGAGACGCCCCGTGAACGCTCGCATGCTTTCCATCGCCATCTTGTTCGCGACACATTCATCTGCCGGTGCGGCGACCACCGTGTTCAACACGTACGAAGAGTGGGCGGCGTCGGCCGGCGAGTTCACGACGATCGGGTTCGCCGACCTCGCGCCGCCGCCGCCCGGGGAGTTCCTGCAGATCACCGATCAGTACGCCGGACTCGGCATGACCATCCCCGACGACGACTACGCCCTCCTGCATTACAACCGCTCCAACTTCATCGACGACTGGGGCGTAAAGAACTTCAATGACGACAGCGACATGCGGTTCGAGTTCAGCGAACCGATTCACACGTTCGCGGCTCGAATGGCCTCCTCCGGCTATTACTGGTGGCTCTACGCCGGCGAGGAGCTCGTACATTTTATCCCGCCGTGGATCACGGATTTCCGCGGCTTCATGAGCGACGAGTCCTTCGATCGCGTCCGGGTGGAGAAGGGATCCGGCTCTATCGTCGCGATGGATGACATCATGTTCCAGACGATCATTCCCGCTCCTGGCGTGCTGGCGGCACTCGCCGGGGCGGGTCTCCTCAACCGCGGCTCGAGGAAGCGGCACGCATGAACACCGTCCGCACTCCATCTCCGGCCGATTCGGTCGGAGGTGGAGCGGCGGCGGAACCGCGGGCCGGCGAGGTCACTTGTGTGGCTCCGCGCACGAGTGGTCCCGCCGCGGATCGCCCGACGGCCGGCGCGATCCGGAGTCGTCACGGATGATCGACACGAGTTTCCGTCACCGACCCGCGTCAGCTGTTGCAGGGCAGGATCGAGGTCACGAGCTCGAGCGCGCAGCACGTCGCGAGCGTGCCGTCGAGGACGTCGCGGCGACCGCGGCGGTTCCGGCGCTCGGCCGCCTCCGGGGTGGGCGCCACGCCGCCCGCGCCCCCGCCGATCCCGACCGGCGGACGCGCGTCACCGCCGTCCGGGGCCGCGGCCGCGGCCACCCGCCCGTCGGCCGCGAGCGCCTCCGCCGCCCGTCGGCAGCGGGCGAACCGCCGCCACAGCAGCGCGAGCCCGCGTCGCCCGCCGTGCCGGTCCAGGGCCGCGCGGGCGAAGGCCGAGCACGAGCGGCCCCCGTGCCGGAGGCGGTGCGGGCACGGCCCGGTGCGGGGCGAGCCCCAGCGGCGGTAGCCGTCCACGCCGAGAACGAGCACGCGGGCGATCGCGGTCATGGCGGATCTCCGGGGGCGGCCGGGACTTCCGCGGCCGAGGGGCTCGTCGCGCCCGCCCGGATCGGGCGGCACGGGCCCGGTCACGGCGGCCCGTCACAGGCTACCGACCGCCGCTCCGTACGATGGCCCACCGATGCCGACGCCCGCCGACCCGCCCCGCTCCGACGACCGGCCACGCCCCGGCCCGCCGCCGCACCCGCCCGCCGTTCTCATCCTCGGGCCCACCGCCGGCGGCAAGACGTCCCTGTCGATCGCCCTCGCCGAGCGGCTGCCCGGCGGCGGCGAGGTGATCACCGCCGACTCGATGCAGGTCTACCGCGGCATGGACGTCGGCACCGCCAAGCCGACCCCCGAGGAGCGGCGCGGCATCCCGCACCACCTGCTCGACCTGGCGTCCCCGGACGACGACGGCTTCACCGTGGACACCTGGCTCGAGGCGGCCGACGCCGCGATCGAGGACGTCCGGGCCCGCGGACGCTGGCCCCTCGTGGTCGGCGGCACGAATCTCTACGTCAAGGCCCTGCTCTTCGGCCTCGACTTCGGGCCGCCGCCGGACGAGGCGGTCCGGGCCGGGCTGTGGGCCCTGCCGCGGGAGGAGCGGCGGGCCCGGCTCGAGGCGGTGGACCCCGAGAGCGCCGCCCGCATCCATCCCCGCGACGACCGCCGCACGGTGCGGGCCCTCGAGGTGCACGCCCTCGCCGGCCGCCCCCTGTCGGCCATCCAGCGCACGTGGTCCGGCCCGCCCCGCCGGCACGACGTCGTGATCCTCGGCCTCGAGTGGCCGGTGGAGGCGATCAACCGCCGGATCAACCGCCGGGTCCACGCGATGATGGAAGCTGGCCTGCTGGAGGAGGTTCGGAGCCTGCTCGCCGGCCCCGGCCTCGGGACGCAGGCCCGTCAGGCCCTCGGATACCGGCAGCTCGTCGAGTACCTCGAGTCCGGCGACGCGGACGGCCCGAAGGCGGACGTCCGGCTCGCGGAGGCGGTCGAGCAGATCAAGATCCGCACCCGCCGCTACGCCAAGCAGCAGCGGACGTGGCTGAAGCGGTTCCGTGGGCTCCCGCGGTCATTTTTTCTGAGCGCCGGCGATGACGACCCGGAAGCCACTGCAGAACAAGCACTTGCATCCATTCTCGGCCGGCGCCGGGACCCGCTTCCGGACCCCGCTCAGGCCCCGCCGCCCTTCGATCGATCTTGACACCGCCCCTCGGCCGATCGTTGAATCCGCCGCCTCCGTCCATCCCGGCGGTGTCACCGGACCCGGGTTCGTCACCCGGCGACGGCGATCCGTCGGCCGTCCGTCATCCGGCCTTCCGGCCCGGCGGCCCGGCACCCGGGGGCGGACCGCGAGCGGGAGAAGACGAGTCCAGATGGCCGCGAAGAAGCCCCGAACCCGGAAGACCTCCTCCGCCCCGCGGAAGAAGAAGACCACCTCCGCCCGCGGCGGCGGCGGCACCGCCTCGGCCTCCGGCAAGAAGCTGGTGATCGTCGAGAGCCCCGCCAAGGCCAAGACCATCAACCGCTACCTCGGCCCCGAGTACGTGGTCGAGGCGTCGGTCGGCCACGTCCGCGACCTGCCCTCGCGGGCCCCCAAGGGCGTGAAGATGCCGGTCCCCGGCGTGGACCTCGAGCACGACTTCGAGCCCACGTACGAGGTGCTGCCCGACAAGAAGACGCAGGTCACCAAGCTCCGCAAGCTCGCCAAGCAGGCCGAGGAGGTCTGGTTCGCGACCGACCTCGACCGCGAGGGCGAGGCGATCGCCTGGCACCTCGCGGAGATCCTCGGGGTCGACCCCGCGACCGCCAAGCGGGTGGTCTTCAACGCGATCACCAAGGAGGAGATCGAGCGGGCCTTCGACCGGCCCCACGCGATCGACCTCGACAAGGTCAACGCCCAGCAGGCCCGCCGGATCCTCGACCGGATCGTGGGCTACCAGGTCAGCCCCCTGCTCTGGAAGAAGGTGGCCCGCGGCCTCTCCGCCGGCCGCGTGCAGTCGGTCGCGGTCCGCCTGGTGGTGGAGCGGGAGCGGGAGATCCGGGCGTTCGTGCCCGACGAGTACTGGGAGGTCGACGTCCAGCTCGCCCTCGACCCGGCCGCCGCCCCCGGCCTCGTGGATCCGTGGCGGACGTTCCTCACGACCCGCGACCAGAAGAACAACCTGCCGTCCAAGGCGAAGCGCAACGCCTGGCTCGCCGACCACGAGGCGTTCACCGCGTCGCTGATCGAGCTCGGCGGCGAGAAGTTCAACGTGCGGCGCAGCGCCGAGGAGCACGCCCGGATGGCCGAGGCGGGCGAGGACCCGGCCCTCGATCCCACCATCCGCCGCGTGGCCGAGGCGGTCGGCCTGTCCGACGTCGGCCTCGACGTGTCCGAGGATCCCGACGGCAAGGGGCCCGCCGCGCGGCTCGTCACCGTGCGCGGCTCGATCGCCCCGTCGGTGCGCTACCGCGTCACCTCGGTCGAGGCCACGCGGGTCAAGGACCGCCCGCGTCCGCCCTTCATCACCTCGACGCTGCAGCGGGCCGCGTCCACCGCGTTCGGCTTCGGGGCCCAGCGGACGATGCGGGCGGCCCAGCGGCTGTACGAGGGCGTCGAGATCCCCGGCGAGGGCCAGGTGGGCCTCATCACCTACATGCGGACCGACTCCACGCACCTCTCCGGGGCGGCGATCGGGCAGGTCCGCGAGCACATCGAGCGGTCCTTCGGCGACCGCTACCTCCCCGGCAAGCCGAACTTCTTCTCGTCGTCCAACAAGGACGCGCAGGAGGCCCACGAGGCGATCCGCCCCACGAGCGTCACCCGGCACCCGGAGGAGGTCGCCCGCCTCGCCAAGCGGCTCGGCGAGGACGAGAAGCGGCTGTACGACCTGATCTGGCGGCGATTCGTCGCGTGCCAGATGGCCCACGCCGAGTGGGACCAGACGACGATCCTGCTCGAGCGGGCCGACGCCGACACCGGCGCGGTGGTGCGGACCAGCGGCCGCACGCTCGCCTTCGACGGCTACCTCAAGGTGCAGGGCCGCAGCGCCAAGGCGGACGAGCAGACCCTCCCCGCCCTCGCGCAGGGCGACGACACCGCGCCGTTCTCGATCGAGCCGGCGCAGCGGTTCACCAGCCCGCCGCGGCGATACAGCGAGGCCGCCCTCATCGAGAAGCTCGAGAAGGAGGGCATCGGACGCCCCTCGACCTACGCCTCCATCATCTCGGTGATCCAGGACCGCAACTACGTCGAGCTCGTCAACAAGGCCTTCCACGCCACGGACCTCGGCGAGGTGGTGACGGACAAGCTCGTCGAGGGCTTCCCCCGGCTCATGGGCGTGGGCTACACCAAGCGCATGGAGGAGGAGCTCGACAAGATCGCCGAGCAGCACCTCGACTGGGTCGAGATGCTGCGCGAGTTCTACGGGCCGTTCACCGAGGCGCTGGAGTCGGCCCACGAGCAGATGACCCACGCCAAGGCCGAGACGCAGCCGGCGCCGTACGCGTGCCCCGAGTGCGGATCGCGGACCTGCTACCGCTTCGGCAAGAACGGGCGGTTCCTCAGCTGCACCGGCTACCCGGACTGCACCTTCGCCGCCCCGATCGACCGTCAGGGCCGGCCGGTCCTCACCGAACGGGTCGACGTGCTCGGGCCGGACGGCGAGCCGATGGAGCTTCGGAGCGGGCGCTTCGGCAAGTTCATCGCCCCGGCCGGCTTCGGCAAGGACAAGTCCCGCGAGGACGAGTTCAAGGCCGCGATCCTCAACCTCGATGCCAAGGGCGGCCTGAAGCACCCCGCGCAGCCGCCGGTGGAGACCGACCTGAGCTGCGAGAAGTGCGGGTCGCCGCTCTACGTCCGCCGCGGAAAGGGCAAGCGACCGCCGTGGCTCGGCTGCTCGGCCTTCCCGAAGTGCCGCGGCCGCGGCTCGTGGGCGAAGCTCGAGCCGGAGAAGCAGGAGGAGCTCGAGCGCAAGCTCGAGGAGAACGACCGGGCGAATCCGGTCAAGGTGCCGGTCCGCGCCTCCACCGGCGAGCCGATCCCCGAGGGGACGCCGGTGGCCGAGCTCGTCATGCCCGGCGAGGCCCGCGACCTGCCGATCCACCCCGACGCGGAGGTCGAGGCGCCGTCGGGCGGCCGCACCGCGGGCCCGAACCGGGGCGAGCAGGCGGCCTGAGGCGGGCCGCGGCGCGGAATCGCCGCCGCCTCGGAGACCGGCTCCGGCGGGGAGTATGATCGCGGATCACCCTCGTCCCCGCCGCGTGCGCGGGGGCGCCGACGCCGCCGTCCGCTCCGGAGCTCCGCCCGCCCGTGTTCGAGAACCTCTCCGATCGATTCGGCACCGCCTTCCGCTCCCTCTCGGGACGCGGCCGCATCACCGAGGACAACGTCCGCGAGGCGATGCGCGAGGTGCGCACCGCCCTGCTCGAGGCCGACGTCCACCTCGACGTGGTGAAGTCGTTCTGCGACGAGGTGCTCGACGACGCCCTCGGGCAGGAGGTCACCCAGAGCCTCAAGCCCGGCCAGGAGATGATCGGCATCGTCAACCGCCGGCTGGTGGAGCTCATGGGCGGCTCCCCGGGCGCCGACGGCGAGGGCGGCGAGCCCCAGGGCCTGATGCTCGTCGAGCCCGGCCCCACCGTGGTGATGATGTGCGGCCTGCAGGGCTCGGGGAAGACGACCACCTGCGGCAAGCTCGCCGCGTGGCTCAAGGCCCGCGGCAGGAAGGTGATGGTCGCGGCGGCCGACCTGCAGCGCCCGGCGGCGGTCGACCAGCTGCGGATCGTCTGCGAGCAGGTCGAGCGCGACGGCCGCGGCGACGGCCACGTCGCCTTCCACGGCGAGCCGGACAAGTGCGCCGAGTACGGCAAGGCGGTCGGCGTGGCGGTCGGCGTCTGCCAGCGGGCCCTCGCCCGGGCCCGGGCCGAGGGCAGCGACGTCCTCGTCCTCGACACCGCGGGCCGGCTGCACGTCAACGACGAGCTCATGGGCGAGCTCGACTCGGTCAACCGCACCCTGCAGCCGCACCAGGTCATGCTCGTCGTCGACTCGATGATGGGGCAGGACGCGGTCAACGCCGCCCGGGCCTTCCACGAGCGGCTCGAGGTCGACGGCGTCATCCTGACCAAGTTCGATTCCGACACCCGCGGCGGTGCCGCCCTCTCGGTGCTCCGCGTGACCGGCGCCCCGATCCGATTCGTCGGCACCGGCGAGCGGTTCGACGCCCTCGAGCCCTTCCACGCCGACCGCATGGCGAGCCGCATCCTCGGCATGGGCGACGTCGTCTCCCTCGTCGAGAAGGCCCAGCAGGAGGTCAGCGAGGAGGAGGCCGAGCGCATCGCGGAGAAGATGGCCGAGGGGAAGCTGTCGATGGACGACTTCCTCAAGCAGCTGCGCTCGCTCCGCCGCATGGGGCCGATGAAGCAGCTGCTCGGGATGCTGCCCGGCGTGGGCTCGGCCCTGAAGGACGCCGAGATCGACGACTCGCAGCTCGACCGGCTCGAGGGCATAGTCCACTCGATGACGCCTGCGGAGCGCGACGACGTCAAGCTGCTCGACCGCAGCCGCTCGCAGCGGATCGCGGCCGGCTCCGGCACCCAGCTGCAGGACGTGCGGCGGCTCGTCAAGCAGTTCGACATGATCCAGAAGATGACGAAGCAGATGTCCGGCATGGGCGTGAAGGGCCGCATGAACGCCATGAAGGAGCTGCAGTCGATGGACCCGTCCATGATGCCGGCCGGCATGAAGGGCATGCCCGGCTTCGGCGGCCGCGGGTCGACGAAGACCGTCAGCCGCAAGGCCGGCTTCAAGCAGCGACGCAAGAAGCGGAAGTGATCGCCGGGCTCGGGGCGGCCGCGCCGGGCGTGCGAGCCTCGCGGACCGCGACGGCGGAGACGAGGCCGGCCGCCCGGGACGCCTGCTGCCGTCCACCTTCGTGGCGGGCGAGGCTGCGCGAGTCCGGGACGAATGCATCGCCGGTGGCGCGGCGAACGGGGGGCCGGGGCCGGGGGCGGCCGGCGAGGGGACCGAGCACGGACCGAGGGCGAGCGGGCGCGGCGCGGGGCCGCGGGCGGCGCGGCGTCGAGGCGTCGAGGCGTCGAGGCGTCGACGCGTCGACGCGTCAGCGATCCAACGGCAGCGGATCGGCGCGCTCGCCGCGCTTCCACGCCTCGATCTTCGGCAGCACCATCTCCATGATCAGGATCTTGCCGCAGGCGGCGGCGGGGATCGCCAGGAGCATGCCGTAGACGCCGAGGACGCTGCCGCCGGCGAGGACCGCGACGAGGATCGTGACCGGGTCGAGATTGGTCGCCCGGCCCGCGATGATCGGGGTCAGCCCGTAGCTCTCGATGACCTGCACGATGATGAAGACGAGCACCGGCCCGCCGAGGATGAGCCACCAGGCCATGTCGCGGCCGCCGGGCTGGGTGAGCTGCTCGAAGAGCAGCAGGCCGACCGCGAGCGGGATGCCGACGCCGCCGAGGTAGGGCACCGCGGAGAAGATGCCGACGACGATCCCGACCGGGATCGCGTACGGCACGCCGCAGATCCACCAGCCGATCGCGAACAGCACGCCCATGATCAGGCTGATGACGATGCGGCCCCGGACGAAGCTGGCGACGACCTCGTCCATGCGGCCGACGAGCTCGAGCGTCCGGTCGCGGTGACGATCCGGCACCAGCGAGTGGCCGAAGGCGAGGATCCGTGGCCACGAGACGCTGAAGAAGTAGAAGTAGAACGGGATGAGGAAGGCCACGAGTCCGAGCTGCACCACCGCGCCGAGGAAGCCGGTGAGGCGGGCGACGGAGTTGCGGACCAGCCCCACGTAGTCGACGCCGGGGCCATCGGCCGCGACGCGCTCGGCGCCGGCGGTCGCCGCGGCCGCCGCGCCGGCGGCCGCCTCGCGCTCGTCGAGCATCGCTCGGACCGCGTTCGACAGGCTCGCCGCCAGATCGTCCTCGCCGCGGGCGGCGGCCGCGATGCGCTCGCGCTCGGCCGCGTCCAGCGGCTCGAGGGCCCGCTCGCGGAGGACGTCGTCCACCGCCACCAGCAGCGCGTCGATCTCGTCGGCGACGTCGGGGGCGTCCGGGGCGTCCGGGGCGTCGCCGCCGGCCTGCGCCGGTGCCCCCGCCGCGCCGGGCTCGCTCCCGACCTCGCCGCCCCCGTCGGCCGCCGCCGTCGAGGCCGGATCGGACGCGTCCTCGCCCTCGCGGCCGGACGCGGCGCCGTCCTCCCCCGTCGCGGCGGGATCGGACACGTCCTCGCCCCCGCCGCCGGACGCGGCGCCGTCCTGCTCCGTCGCGCCGCCGTCCTCCTCGGGGTTCGCCGCGGCCCCGTCGGTCGCCGCGCCGTCCGTGCCCGCTTCCTCGCCATCGCCCTCGTCGTCACCCTCCCCCTCGCCGGCGCCGACGAACTCGCGAACCTGCTCGAGGAGCTCCGCCGGGGTCCGCGGCGCCGAGTCGAAGAGCTCACGGGCCGCCTGCTCGACCCGATCGCTCCGCACGAAGCCGATGAGCTGGGCCGTCTGCTGGACCACCAGCGGCGTGACGAGGCCACCGAGGAGGATCACCAGCGCGAGGCCGGTGCTCAGGATCGCCACCACCGCCCCCTCGCGGCTGAACCGCTGGGTCCGCGCGATCCGGGCCACCAGCGGCTCGAAGAGATACGCGAGCAGCAGCGCCACCAGCAGCGGCACCGTGACCGCCCGCAGCGTGTAGCCGATCCACACGATCAGGATGAGCAGGCCGACCAGCAGCAGGTCGCGGACGATCTGCACCTGCCAGAGATGAAGTCGGCTGAACTGACCGTCGCCGCGCCCGGCCGGCTCGTCCGCCCCCGCGCCGCCGCCGCCGCCGCCGCCGCCGTCCGGCGCATCGTCGCCCGCTCCGCGCGCGGAGGAGCCGCCGCGGGGCTGGCCCGCCGACGGTCCGCGTCGCTTGCGTGAGCTGCCTCGACCCATGTCGGGAGAAGATACCGCGTGCCGACGCCGAACGCCGAACGCCGCACGACGTGCGCCGCGCCCGGTGCGACGGGCGACGGGACCGAACGGGCACTCGGCCTGGCCGGGGCTCTCTCGGCCGATCGTCGTCGCGGGAGGCTGATTGCGGGATGCCGCCCGGCCCGGGGTGGGTGGGCCGCACGTGGTCCGGCGCCGGCAGCGTGCGGAGCCGCCGCCGGCCGCGGGGCGATCAGCCCCGGCCGATCGCCCGCCGCAGGACCTCGTCGGCGAACTCCTCGCCGAAGTCGTACACGCCGCGGAAGTCCTCGAGCGTGTCCTCGTCGGTCTTGCTCATGTAGCCGTGGTCGATGAGCGTGAAGACGATGCGTCCGAAGTCGTCGGTGCGGCGGATCCGCCACTGCCTGAGGACGGTCGGGGCGAGATAGCCGTACTGCTCGATCGCGAAGTCGCGGAGGCCCATGCAGAGCTCGGGGCCGCTGACGTGCCGGTCGAGCTCCTGGCTCGGGTCGCCTGAGCCGTGCACGCGGCGCGCGGTGTAACTCAGGCCCTCGCGGACGAAGTTGAACGCCTCGAGCGGGTACGGGCCCTCGGCGACGATCTCGCTGAGGTCCACCGGGGTCGGTGACGAGGTGCTCATGGGACGGGCCTCCTCCCCTCGCGGACGCCGGCCATGCCGGGCCCGCCAGGACCTGATCATATTCCGCCGACCGACCGCGCGGCCGAGGAACCGTCGCCGCCCGGCGATTCGGCCGTCAGCTCGGCCGCCCACCGCCGCGGGCGGGCGTGCCGCCGCCCTTCGGCCGCGGCGGGCGGACCGAGACGCTCGGATGGCCGTCGACCCAGAATCGCAGCGGTCGATCCGCCCACTGGCCGGCGTACTGCACGCCGATCCGCGGCCCGCGGCGGATCCGCCGCGGCCGGGCGTCGGACGCGTCCTCGAGCCGGATCCGCGGGGAGGCGGCGAGGTCGACCCCGTCGTCGTCCCGGGTGATGCCGAGCGCGGCACAGAGGCGGCCGGGCCCCGCCCCGAGCTCCGCGTCGCGGCGGCACCGCGGCCGTCGCGCCCGCATCCGGTCGCGTCCCTCGTCGCGAGCGCCCGCACGAGCACCGCCGTGCCCCGCTGCTCGGGGGCCGCGGTCACGTTGAAGCAGTGGTGCATGCCGTAGACGAGGTAGACGTAGGCGTGGCCGGCGGGCCCGAACATCACCGCGTTCCGCGGCGTGCGCCGCTCGTGCCGCGAGTGCGAGGCGAGGTCCTCGCCCCCGAGGTAGGCCTCGGTCTCGACGATCCGTCCCCCGCACCGCGTGCCGTCGGCGTCCACCACCACCAGCCGGGCCCGCAGCAGCCGGCGTGCGAGATCGACCGGCTCGAGGTCGAGGTCCGCGCGGCCGAGCCGCGGGCCGGGGGCCGGAGCCGGGGCCGGGGCCGGGGCCGGAGCAGCAGCCGGGGCCGGAGCAGCAGCCCAAGCCCGGTCACCGCGGCCGCGGGCTCGCCCGCCGCCGGGGCCGCCCCCGCCGCCGGAGCCGCGGCCCCGGCCGCCGCGGGAGCCTTCACCACCGCCCGCCGCACCGCTCACGCCGGCCACGTCGGATCGAGGATCCACTCCGGGGCGTCGCTCGTCCGCATCGCCGCCTCGAGGCGGTCGCCGTGGATCCCCGCGTCCGACGGCAGGGCGAGCACGCCGAGGATCGGCCCCGGGGCGAAGCTCAGCCAGTCCGGATCGAGGCCGAGCCCGCGGGCGCCCGCGGTCGTGGCCAGCGGCAGCACCTCCCGCGCCGCCACGCGGTCCCGCCGCACGAGGAACCGCATCTCGTCGAGCACGCTGATCCGGTCGTCGGTGTCGAGGCACGGGCGGCCGTCGGTGCCGAGGCACACGAGGACCCCGGCCCGCACGAGCTCGCGCCAGGGATGCGACGGCCACCCCGCCGCCGGGTGGCGGAACCAGCTGCTCGCCCGCGGGCAGTAGGCCACGCCCACGCCCGCCGCGGCGAGCCGCTCGGGGTCGTCGGGCCGCAGGTAGTTGCCGTGGGCCGCGAGGACGGGCGCGTCGGGGGCGGACGGGTCGTCCGCGCGTCCGCCGCCGCCCCCGCGCTCGCCTCCGCCCTGCTCCCGCCCGCGGGCCAGGGCCTCGAGCACGACGTCGACCGCGTGCCGTCCGGTCGCGGCCATCGGATCCGGACCATCGACGATGGCGTCGTCCCAGACCCCGATGTCGCGGAGCAAGGCCTCGAATCGCCCGCCCCCGTCGCGGACGAACGCCAGCTCCTCGACCGTCTCGGCGAGGTGCGTCGCCACCGGCAGCCCGCTCGCCGCGGCCGCCGCGTAGGCCCGCGGTCCGCAGGAGTACGGAGCATGGGGCGAGATCCCCTGCCGCACGCGGCGGACCGGGTCGCCGGGCCCGGCCGTGCCCTCGGCCGCGCGAGCCTCGGCCGCGAGGGCCGCGATCGACTCGGCGGCGGCCCCCTGCCGGCCGCCGACGCCGAACACCTCGCGGTACGAGACCCCCGTCAGGGGCGACCGCCGCAGCTCGGCGGTGGGCACCGCCGAGCCCGCCCCCGCGACGTCCCCGATCACCGCCGTCCCCCCGGCGAGCGACAGCTCGATCCCGCGGCGAACGGACCGGGCGATCGAGGCGTCGTCGGGGTGGCGGGCGGCGCGGATCGCGGCGATCCACGCGGTGAAGTCGCCCCCGCCCGGGATCGGGTCCACGTGGGAGAGGTCGAGGTGGGCGTGAGCGTTGGCGAAGGCCGGCACGACGGCGGAGAACGGCCGGTCGAGCACGGCCGCGTCCCCGACCTCGCCGATCGTGGGGAGCTCGCCGGCGGCGAGCACCCGGCCGCCTTCGAGCAGCAGGCCGCCCGGCGAGGCGTCGGTCCCGGCCGCGTCGACCACGGTGCCCGCGCGGACGAGAACCCGACCGGTTCCCGCCCGTACCGCCGACGCCGTCCTGGCCTCACCGTGCTGCATGCGTGGCCGACAATTTATCCACCCCCGCCGCGCGGTGACGGGGGCCTTCGGCGGATCGGCGGCCGCGAGGCTCCGGTCCAACGGCTGATGGCGACCGCCCGCACCGGTGCGGATGCGCATCGCGAGCCCCCACGCCCGCTCGACGCGGTCGCCCGCCCCGGTTCCGGATCCGGGCGACGCCGATCCCCGGCCACCCCGGCGCTCGTGTCGCGCGCAGGTCGCGGCCGGGTCCTCCGCGCAGTCGGCGGCGTGCCCGGCGCGCGTCCCCGTGGCCGGGCGGCGAAACCGCCGCCGACGGACACCGAGGCACGGGCCACCGGTACACTCGGCCCGTCCGCGTGTCGGCAGGACGTCGACGGGCTCCGACGCGGACCCGTGCACGGACCGCACGGTCTCGGAGGACGGTTCGAAGGACCCGGGAGGGCGGCGCGCAGCCCTCCCTCAGCACAGTCAGGATCCACGACCCATGCGACGACATCCCTCGTTCGCCTCGCCCCGTCGGCGACTGCGGGCCCTCGCCCTCGCGGCGGCCCCCCTCGCCCTGCTGGCCACCGGCTGCGTCCCGCAGGATCGCTACGACTCGCTGCTCACGGCCAATCGCTCGTACCAGGAGCAGCTCGCGGCGGCCGAGGCCGACCGCGACGCCGCCCGCAACGACCTCGAGGTCGCCCGCGAGGGCGTCCAGCAGGTGCGGGCGGAGAACCGGCAGCTCCGGTCGCAGGTGACCGCCCTCGGCGGCGAGCTCGACGAGCTGCAGGAGGCCAACCAGGCGGCCCTGCAGGAGCTCTCGTCCCTCGACTTCGGGCCATTGCCCCAGGGCGTGACCCGGGCCCTGAGCGACCTCGCGGCCCGCCGGCCGGACCTGCTGCAGTTCGACGCCAGCCTCGGCATGGTGCGGTTCGCGAGCGACCTCACGTTCGACCTGGGCTCGGACCAGCTCAGCAGCGTGGCGAGCAGCTCCATCGGCGAGATCGCCGACGTCCTGCAGCTGCCCGAAGCCTCGGACCTGGCCATCGAGGTCGTCGGACACACCGACAACGTGCCGATCGGCCGGCCCGAGACCCGGGCCAAGCACCCGACGAACCTGCACCTCTCGGTGCACCGGGCGATCTCCGTGCAGCGGGCCCTGACCGCGGCGGGGGTGGGCGCCCCGCGCATCAAGGTCGCCGGCTACGGGGAGACGCGGCCGGTGGTGCCCAATCCCGACCGCGGCGGCGCGGCGGCCAACCGCCGCGTCGAGGTCTATCTGATCCCGCAGCCCGGCGACTCGGCGGTCGTGGCCCGGCCGGAGCCGGCGATGGCCCCGTCCCCGGAGCCCGCCCCCGCGACGCGGCGTCCGGCCCCGGTCCCGGAGAAGTGATGGGCGCCGGGGAGCGGACGCCCCCTGGCCGCGGGAACGCCTGACCGGCCCCCGCTCCGATCGATCCCGCCACCATCGACGAGGCGGTCCCCCGGCTCCGGCCGCGGGATCGCCTCGTCGCGCGCCGCCCGCCGCCCGCCGCCCGCCGCCTGCCGGCGGATCCGTCGCTCCCCGGCGACTCGTCCCGACCGCGCGCCCGGCCTCGGCCATCCGCCGCCGCGACGACCCCCGCCCCATCGTCCTCGGTCGCTGGCCGCCGCTCCCGCCTCCCCTGCCACGACGACCTTGCCGCCGCGGACGACGCAAAGCCCCCAGCCCGCCACATCGCCCGCCCGCCGCAGTTCCGCCGCGGCGTTCAAGTCGCGTTCAGGCCCTCGTGCAGCGTTGATCCCGCCAGTGGATGGCCTAGTCTCTCGGTGAGAAAGAGGAGATTCCGGCGCGACGGGCGGGCATTCGGACGAGCCCGCTCGCCCAGGAGGCGTCTCGTCGTTCGGCTGCGTGAACGCGCAGGCCGTGCGATGTGGCACCCTCCACCGGACCGTCGTCCATCCCGAGGAGTTGGAAGACCATGAACACCCGAAACGGCCTCCTGGCCGTCGGCGTCGCCACCGGCCTCGCCGGACTGGCCCACGCCGGCACGGTGCAGATCAACGAGGTCCGCATCGACATGCCCGGCCCCGACAATGACGAGTACTTCGAGCTCGCCGGACCGGCGGGCGCGTCGCTCGACGGCCTGACGTACCTCGTGATCGGCGACGGTGCCGGCGGCAGCGGCGTGATCGAGGCCGTGGTGCCCCTCGACGGCGCGACCATCCCCGGCAGCGGATTCTTCGTCGCGGCCGAGGACACCTTCACCATCACGACCGCCGACCTCACCACCAGCCTGAACTTCGAGAACAGCGACAACGTCACCCACGTGCTGGTCGACGGGTTCACCGGCGCCGACGGCGACGACCTCGACACCGACGACGACGGCGTGCTCGACGTGACCCCGTGGTCCTCGGTCCTCGACGCGGTCGGCCTGTTCGAGGCTCCCTTCGGCGACCTGCTCTACGCCGAGGCCCTCGGCGGCGTGAACGTCGGGCCCGACGGGGCCTTCGTCCCCGCCCACGCCTACCGCTGCAGCCCCGACGGCACCTGGCTCGTCGGCGACTTCGGCATCGGCGGCACCGACACCCCGGGTGAGATCAACCTCGAGTGCCCGCCCCCGCCGCCGGACGCGGACGGCGACGGCGTGCCCGACGAGATCGACAACTGCGAGCTTCCCAACCCGACCCAGTCCGACTGCGACGGAGACGGCATCGGCGACGCCTGCGAGATCGCCGACGGCACCCAGGTCGACTCCGACGGCGACGGCATCCCAGACGAGTGCGAGCAGATCGTCATCAACGAGCTGATCTACTTCCTGCCCAACGACGGCTCGGGCGACATCAACAACGACGGCGAGGTCGACTTCAACGAGGACGAGTTCATCGAGATCGGCAACGTCACCGCCGAGCCGATCGACGTCACCGGCTGGCAGATCGTCTCCGGCGGCACCGTCCGTCACGTGTTCCCCGACGGCACCGTGATCGAGCCCGAGTGCGTGGTGCTGATCTTCGGCGGCGGCGTCCCGAACGGCCTCTTCGGCGGGGCGACCGTGCAGACCGCCTCCACCGGCCTGTTCGACTTCCCGACCGGCGGCGACACCGTCATCGTCCTCGACGACACCGGCCAGGCCCGCGCGGCGTACACCTACTTCGAGGGCGACGCCCCGAACCAGTCGCTGACCCGCGACCCGGACCTCTTCGGCGACGAGCCGCTCGTCCCGCACAGCGAGGTCGCGGGCGCGATCGGTCCGTGGTCGCCCGGCACGCAGGCCGACGGCGAGCCCTTCGCCGGCTGCGGCGAGGCGGTCGACACCGACGGCGACGGGATCCCGGACGAGAACGACAACTGCCCGAGCATCCCGAACCCCGGCCAGGAGGACTGCGACGGCGACGGCATCGGCGACGTCTGCGAGATCGCGGACGGCACCCAGGCCGACTGCAACTTCAACGACATCCCCGACGACTGCGAGATCGCCGACCGGATCGCCGTCGACTGCAACGGTGACGGCCTGATCGACGAGTGCCAGATCGCCGCCGATCCGAAGCTCGACGCCAACGGCAACGGCGTCATCGACTCGTGCGAGGTCGTCGCCCCGGCCGGGCTCGAGATCACCGAGATCCGTCCGAGCGAGGCGGGTCCGGACGACGACGAGTACTTCGAGCTCGCCGGCACCCCCGGCGACAGCCTCGACGGTCTCTTCTACGTCATCCTCGGCGACGGCCCTGGCGGCGCCGGCGGCAGCGGCGTGATCGAGGAGGTCGTGCCGCTGAGCGGTCTGTCGATCCCGGCCGACGGGTTCTTCCTCGCGGTCGAGGACACCTTCACCCTCGGCGACATCTTCTCGGCCGACCTGATCCTCGCGAGCGGCGACCTGAACATGGAGAACAGTGACAACGTCACCCACCTCCTGGTCCGCAACCTGATCGAGGGCATCGGGGCCGACGTCGACCTCAACGACGACGGCGTGGTCGACAGCCCGGCGTGGCTCGAGGTGATCGACGCGGTCGGCATCATCGAGGAGCCGAACCCGCCGGCCGACACCGAGTTCGCGTACGGCGCCGCCCTCGGCGGCATCGACGTGGGCCCGGACGGCGAGTTCCTGCCCGGCCACGTCTGGCAGTGCGCCAACGATCCGTCGGTCTGGGCGATCGGCACCTTCGACGCCGCCTCGCCGGCCGCGACCGACACCCCCGGCAGCCCGAACGTCGACTGCGACATCGAGCCGCCGTCGTGCCCGGGCGACGTCGACGGCGACGGCACGGTCGACTTCCAGGACCTGCTCTCGCTCCTCTCGGACTTCGGTCCGTGCGAGCCGGGCACGCCCTGCGACGCCGACTTCGACGGCAACGGGTCGGTGGACTTCCAGGATCTGCTGACGCTGGTCTCGGCGTTCGGCGACTGCCCGACCCCGTGACCTGACGCCCGTCGCGGCGGCGCCGCCCGGCGTCGCCGACCCTGGCTCATCGGCGCGGCCCCCGGTTCTCGGACCGGGGGCCGCGTCGCGCGCCGGGACCGCGGCGTTCTCCCGGGGCGCATCGCCGGCCCCGGCGGACGCATGGCCGGGGACCGGATCGAGGGCGGCGACGGGGTCGCGGCCGCGCCCCGTCACCGGCCCCGACGGACGCATGGCCGGGGACGACCGGCCGCCTCCCCCCGGCGAAGAGGAAGACGGGGCTTCGCGCCGGGCACCGACGTTCGCTAGCATCGGGCCCGTGCGTCGACGTCGCAGCCGTCGCCGTGACAGGTGGGACATGCTCATCCGGGGACGTGGGGGAGCGTGCGCCGCCTTCGTGTCCATGCTCGCCCTCCTGTCCGCGTGCGGCGGAGGTGGCGAGTCGGACGTCGGCACGCCCGGCGCCGAGCCCGGGGCGGACGCGGCGGCCGGTGCCGCCCCCCGGGACGCCAGCGGCACGACCGCGGCCGCGAGCGGCAAGCTCGCCGTCGGCGCGGCGATCCGCCCGTCCGACGATCTCGACATGGACCGCCGGGCCCGCGCCCTCGTGCACCGCTACGCCGACGCGGCGGACGCGGACCCGGCCGACCCCGTGCCGCGGTATCAGGTCGCGATGGCCCTCCAGGCCAATGGGGCCGACGAGGCGGCGCGGCGGGCCTGGGACCAGGTGCTGCGGATGCAGCCGGAGGACGCGGCCTCCTGGTACCACTCGGCCCGCCTGCGCCGGGCGCGCGGCGACCTCCCGGGCGCCGTCGCCGACCTCACGCGGGCGGTCGAGCTGGCCCCGGACCGCCCCGCCCCGGTGGCGCGGCGCGGACTCTGGCGCATCGACCTCGGCGAGCTCCCGATGGCCGAGGCCGACCTGCTGCGGGCGGTGGAGCTCGAGCCCGGCTTCCGTCCCGCCCGCCTCGGCCTCGCCCGGCTCTGGATCCAGCAGGGCCGGCACGAGGCGGCGCTGGCCGAGATCCTCGTGCCCATGCGGAACGCCGGGGAGGCGACGCCCCACGCCCGCTTCCTGCTCGGGCGCGCCCTGAGCCGCCTCGGCCGCGACGAGGAGGCGGCGATCGAGCTCGAGGCCGGAGCGGGCAGCTCCATCACGTGGGACGACGACGACCCCTGGGTGCTCGAGCAGCAGCGGTACTGGGTCGGCGAGCAGGCCGATCTCGCCCGGGCCCGGGCCCTGATCGAGGCCGGACGCTCGGACGAGGCGATCCCGGTCCTCGAGCCGCTCGTGGTCGACCCGGCCCGCGACGCGGCGGCGCGGGTCCTCCTGGGCACCGCCCTCCGCGAGTCCGGGGACCTCGCCCGCGCGACCACCGTGCTCGCCGACGGGCTCGAGGCCCTGCCCGGCGAGGCCCCGCTCGCCCTCGCCCTCGCCGAGGCCCGGCTCGCCGACGGCGACGACGACGCCGCCCTCCGCCTCGCCCGTCGCGCGGTCGACGCGAGCCCACGGCTCGCGGCCGCCCACGCGATGGTCGCCCGGATCCACCACGGCCGCGGCGAATGGCAGGCGGCGGAGGCCGCCGCCCGCCGGGCGCTGGAGATCGAGCCCACGCACTTCTCGGCGAACCTGCACCTCGGGCTGGCGATCGACCGCCAGCCGCAGCGTCGCCGCGAGGCCTTCGCCCAGCTCCAGCTCACCCGCCGCCGCCATCCGGGCCGGTGGGAGCCCTACGTCCACCTCGGCGCGATCCTCGGCAGCGCCGGGCAGGTCGAGGACGCGATGCGGTTCGCCCGGGAGGCCGGTCGACTGTCGCCCGGCAACCCGCGCGTGGCCGAGCTCGTCCGTCTCATCCAGCAGCGGGCCGCCCGCGGCCCGGGGGGTGCCCCATGACCAGGCGATCGCAGCCGTCCGGTCGTCCCGTCGCTCGTCCGCCCGTCCTCGCGCGGAAGGGTCCGCGCCGACCGCACCACGCGCTGACCGCCGCCGCGCTCGTCGCCGCCGCCACCGCACTCGGCTGCGGCGATGCGGAGGACGCACTCGGACCGGCGACCGCCGGCGCGACCACGAGCACCAGCGCGGACGAGACCGCGATCGGGGCCGAGCCGACCGCGATGCCGGTCGCCCGGCCCGCGGCGGGCCCGGCGCCCGGCGCGCCCCCATCGACCCCGTGGTTCGAGCTCGCGGGCGCGGGCCTCGACTTCGTCCACGATTCCGGCGAGCGGGGCGAGCACCGGATCGCGGCGAGCCTCTGCGGCGGCGGCGCCCTGTTCGACGCCGACGGCGACGGCGATCTCGACGTCTACCTCGTGCAGTCGGGCGACCACGACGATCCGGCCGCCCGGGGGCCGAACCGCCTCTACCTGAACGACGGCGCCGGACGGTTCACCTGCCACACCGAGGCGAGCGGCACCGGCGACCGCGGCTACGGCTTCGGCGTGGCCGTCGGCGACGTCGACGGCGACGGCGATCTCGACCTCTACGTGACCAACGACGGGCCGAACGTCCTCTACCGCAACGAGGGCGACGGGACCTTCACCGACGTCACGGCCCGCGCCGGCGTCGGCGACCCGCGGATGTCCACCGGGGCGAAGTTCGTCGACGTGGACGGCGACGGCGACCTCGACCTCTGGGTGCTCAACTACATCGACTGGCGGCCCGAGCTCACCGCCCGCCAGTGCTACAACGAGCTCGGCACCCGCGACTACTGCGTGCCCACCGCCTACGAGGCCCCGGCCCGCGACACCCTGTACCGCAACGAGGGCGACGGGACCTTCACCGACGTCTCCGAGGCCGCGGGCATCGCGGGCGCCCCCGGCACCGGCCTCGGCCTCGTCGCCGGCGACTTCGACGGCGACGGGCGCGTCGACATGTTCGTCGCCAACGACGCGATGAAGGACCGGCTCTGGATCAATCTCGGGGACGGCCGCTTCGAGGACCGGGCCCTGATCGCCGGCGTCGCCACCGACGCCCGCGGGCACATGACCGCGAGCATGGGCGTGATCGCCCGCGACGTCGACTTCGACGGCGACCTCGACCTGATGGTGTGCAACGTCGCCCAGGAGAGCGACTCGCTCTTCCGCAACGACGGCGGCTTCTTCGTCGAGGTCTCCAACGTCGCCGGCATCGCGAGCGTGAGCCGCCCCTTCACCCGCTTCGGGCAGGCGTGGCACGACTTCGACCACGACGGGCTGCTCGATCTCTACCAGGCCAACGGACGCGTGATGCGGCAGGAGCGGACGTTCGACGAGGCGGATCCCTACGCCGAGCCGAACCTCGTGTTCCGCGGCACCGCGCGCGGACGCTTCGAGGAGGTCCGGCCGCGCGGCGGCACCGCCGAGCCGCTGCACGCCACGAGCCGGGCCGCCGCATTCGGCGACGTGGACGGGGACGGCGACGTGGACGTGCTCGTGGTCAATCGCGACGGCCCCGCCCACCTGCTCCGCAACGTCGCCCCGAAGCGGGGCGGCGCGGTGACCATCGAGCTCCGCGAGCCCGACGGGCGGCTCGCCCACGGCGCCCGGCTGACCGCCCGCGTGGGCGACCGCATCGTGCGCATCGATCCCGACCCCTCCTACAGCTACCTCGCGAGCAACGATCCGCGGGCCCACGTCGGACTCGGCGAGGCGCCGGCGGCCGAGCTCGTCGAGGTCCGCTGGGCCGACGGCAGCCGCGAGGCATTCCCGGACGTGCCGGCCGGCGCACGGGTGGTGCTGGTCCGCGGGACCGGCGAGCCGGCCGGCTGAGGGCCGGCGACCGACGGCGGACGGCGGACGGCGGACGGCTCGGGCATCCCGGCCCCCACCGTGGATCCGTCGCCCGCGCGTCGGTACGCTCGACGCGCCCTCCCGGCGCCGCCTGCCGGTGCGGCGCGAGGGCATCGCCCCCGTCGCGACGCTCGGCCCGTCCCGCTCCGTCCCGAACGAGCCCCGCCATGCTTCAGCTCCCCCGCCGCACGCCCGCCCGACGTCCCGCCCGCGTCCTCGCCCTCGTCGCAGCGGCCGCCGCCGCTGCGCCGGCCGCGAACGCCGCCGGCGACGTGCAGAGCTGGCTCGTGGGCGACCCCGCCGACGCCGTCGTCGACCACGAGCCCGGCCTCGTCCTCGCGGGCGGTGGCGGGGACAACGACGAGGCGATGCGGTGGATGCTCGAGCGGGCGGCGGGCGGCGACGTCGTGGTGATCCGGATCTCCGGCGGCGACGGGTACAACGACTACCTGTTCTCGCAGCTCGGCGTGCCGGTGGACTCGGTGGAGACGATCCGGATCACGAGTCCGGCCGAGGCCGAGGATCCGGGGGTGCTCGCGCGGGTCGCGGGGGCCGAGGCCCTGTTCATCGCCGGCGGCGACCAGACGGCCTACGTCGAGGCGTGGCGGGGCACCGCGCTGGCGGACGCGATCGACGCGCTCGTGAACGACAAGGGAGCGGTCGTGGGCGGCACCAGCGCGGGCATGATGATCCTCGGCGGGACCTACTACGCGCCCGAGACGCTCGGCGTCCTCTCCGAGGAGGCGCTGGCCGACCCGTACCACCCGTACATGGCGTCCCTCGGGTACGACGACTTCCTGAGCATCCCGCGGCTCGCCGACACCGTCACCGACACGCACTTCGGCGACCGGGAGCGGGAGGGCCGCCTGCTGGCGTTCATGGCCCGCATGGAGACCGACCGCGGCGTCGACGCCTTCGCGATCGCGTGCGACGACTTCACCGCCGTGGTGATCGACGGCGACGGCCGCGCCCGCGTCTTCGGCGAATGGCCGGCGTTCCCCGACGAGGCGTTCTTCCTTCGCTCGCGGTGCGCGCCGCCGGCGTCGCAGCCCGAGACGTGCGTGCCCGGCACGCCGCTGACCTGGGACCGCGAGGACCACGCGGTGGAGGTCTACCGCGTACCGGGAACGCCGGACGGCGACGGCTGGTTCGACCTGAGCGACTGGACGAGCGGCGACGGCGGGCAGTGGCACGCGTGGTGGGTCGAGGACGGCGTGCGGTTCGAGGCGCCGCTCGACGGGCCGGCGGACTGCCCCTGCCCCGCCGACCTCGACGGCAGCGGGACGGTGGGCTTCGAGGACGTGGTGGCGGTGACGGCCGCCTGGGGCGGCGGCGGGGCGGCCGACCTCGACGGCGACGGCGCGGTCGCGCTCGGCGACCTGCTGCTGGTGCTCGCGGCCTGGGGGCCGTGCGGCGGGTGACGCGGACGGCCGCGGCACCGGTCGAGCGGGCGCCGGGACGCGAACGCGGACGCGGACGCGGACGCGGACGCCACACGCGCCGACTCGCGTCGGGCCGCCGCCCGGTCGCCGCCTTCGGCGGACCGACGGCCCCGCGGCGACCCGCGTTCAGCCCTCGGGGGCCGCGATCATGCCCGCGACCGCGAACGTCAGCCGCTCCTCGCCCGGGACGTCGGTGGTGAGGACGACCTGACCCGACACGCGGCCGGTGGCGTCGCCCGGATCGGCCTCCACCACGAGCCGCCAGCGGCGACCGTCGGAGCCGGGCTCGGGCGCGAGGTCGACCGTCATCGAGTCGAGGCTCGGGCGGACGAGCACCGCGGTCCGCAGCGGCAGCGACTCCCCGGAGCGGCTCTCGAGCTCCACCACGCGCCGGAAGGGCCGGCCCGCCGGCACCCGCGAGACGCGGATCATGGTGTCGCTGGCGATGATCTCGCCGAAGACGCGGCCGGTGATCGTGAGGTCGCGCTCGTGGCGAGCGCGGCCCTCCTCGTCGCCCGGACGCGTCCCGAGACCCCAGACGCGCAGGCTCGCGAACAGCGACCCCCAGCGGGCGCCCGGACGCACCGTGACCTCGACGTCGAACGCCCCCGGCGGAAGGTCGCCGTCGGCCTCGCCGGCCGCACCCGCGGACGGCGGCGCCGCGCCGGGCAGCTGCGGTCCCGCGGGCCGCGGGCCGGCGGCCCGCGGGACGATGCGGGCGTCGACCCAGCGCGACCCCGCGCCGCGCACCGTCACGCCCTGCGGCGAGAACCGCGGGTCGGCGCTCGTGAAGCGGACGCGGGCGGTCCGGGTCTCGTCGCGCCGCAGGTCGCCGAGGCGCAGCGTGGTGGGCTCCGGGGCGAGGAACTGCCGGACCTGCGAACGGATCGTCAGCCGGACCGGCGACCCGGCGTTGGACACGACGGTCACGGTCTTGGCCTGGCGGCCGCGTCCCTGGGCATCGAAGTGCACGGTGATGGCGTCGCCGTCGCCCGGAGAGAAGACGGTCTGCTCGAGCTCCGTCGTGGTGCACCCGCAGCTGGCCCGCACCGCCCGGATCACGAGCGGCTCGTCCCCCGCGTTGCGGAAGGCGAACGTCGTGGTGCGCGACTCGCCCTCCCACAACGGGCCGTAGTCGTGCTCGACCCGGTCGAACGCGAGGACCGGACCGCGCTCGGCGGGCGACGCGGTGGCGGCGGGGGCGGGGACGGGTGCGGTGGCGGCATCGAGCCCCGCCACGGGCGCGGCGACGGCCGGGGCGCCCGCCGCTCCCGCGGCGACCAGCCCCGGAGCGAGCACGGCGATCGCGACGGCGACGACCCGCCCGGTGGATCGGCGGCGGCCCGCGACGCGCCGATCGATCCGCCGAACGGGGCCTCGAGGCGTGCGGTGGCGGGACACGGACCGTCCGACGCGGATGCCGGCCGGTGACGAGTGGTCGGAGCTGCTCATCGAGAACGATCCTACGGGGCTCCGGGCGGGCTCGGCCCGGGGGCGGCCGAATCGCCGCCCGCACCGATGTCGGCACGCGGGCGGCGTCGACTCCGGTGAAGACGAGGCGGGGCCGCCGATGGATCCGGACGGCGATTCCGCCGCCGCGACGGGCGCCGGCGGCGGCAGGCCGTACCGTATGGACGACGCCCACCGCGCGGAGCCTGCGCCATGTCCCACCTCACCTCGTCCGTCCGCCGCCCGCGATCCGCCCGCATCGTGCCCACGCGGCTCGTCCTCGCCCTCGCGATCGCCGCCACCGCGGCGTTCCCGCCCCTCGCCCCCCGCGGGGGCGCCGCCGCGTCCGCGTCGTCCGCCGCCGCCTCGGCCCTGCCCGGTCGGCCGCCCATCGGCCCCCTGCAGCGCGGCGAGGCCCGCACGCACCAGGTGGCATTCGAGGTGCAGCTGGCGACGAACGCCCCGTTCCGCACTCGGGCCGTCGAGCCGCTGGACGCGGAGGGCCGCTACACCTGGGTCAACCAGCCCCTCGGCGACCGCTTCTTCCTCGACGGCGGCACCTTCCTGATGCCGGTGCCGGTCATCTCGACCTGGCACCGCACCGAGCTCGAGTCGCTGGACGCGTCGGTGCAGCTCGGCGACCGATTCGCGCCGCGCGTGGCCGCGGACAGCCGCCTGACGCATCGCCTGCCCTACGGCGTGCAACGGGCGGAGTTCCCGTTCCCCGCGTTCAACGGCGAGGTCATCCGGTTCTCGTTCAGCCAGCGGACGGTGGCGTGGGCGAGCCTGATCGACGACGCGGCCGCCGCCCGGCTGCCGTGGCCCGAGACCTACCCCGAGGAGGTGCGGGCGGGCCTCGAGCCGTCCTTCGGCATCCCGTCCGACGATCCCTGGTTCGCCGCCCAGGTGCAGCGGCTCTTCGGCGCCGACGTGACGCGGGTCGCGCCGTACGTGGCGGCCAAGCGCATCGCGGGCGACGTCGTCCGCCGCTTTCGGGTCACGCGGCCCACGCTCTGGCGCGGCCTCTTCGAGACCATCGACGGGGTGTTCGTGGACCCGAGTCCGGTGCGGGCCGCCCGCGCGGGCGAGGGCTCGCCGACGGACCTCGTGGTGACCACGGTGGCCACCATGCGGGCGGCCGGGATCCCGGCCCGGCCGGTCTTCGGCGTCACCGAGCAGGAGGACGACGACGAGATCGGCAACGACGACGAGACCATCGTCGTCTGGGCCGAGTTCTACCTCGACGGGGCCGGCTGGGTGCCGTTCGACCCCAACGAGCTGGCCGGCAACGGCAGCTGGCGCAACCGCGGGCCCGAACAGGCGTGGCCACGCTTCGGCACGTGGGACGATCTCTCGCGACGGATCCCGATGGCCTACGGCTTCAAGCCCGGCGAGGACGCCACCGTCCCCCAGCGGTGGGCGATCTACGGCTGGCTGCCCCGCGGAACCGCGGACGTCGTGCCGGTGCAGCGCATCACCATCTCGATGAGCGGCGGCGGCCGCATCAATCGCTGACGCGCGGGGCGCGGGGCGCGTCGCCGACGCCGGGCTGGATCGCCCGAGCACGGTCCGCGACGCGGGCCGCGAGTGGACGGCACCGGGGGAGCCTTCCCGATCGCGGGAGCCGGGGCGCGGTTTCCGCGCTTCGTCGTTGCATCGGGCATTCGATTCGGCCACACTGCCGGACGGCGACGTTGGAGGGCGTCGGCCGGGAGGATCACGCCGTGCCGTGCGGATTCGCCAGCGCCACCCGGGGGCCGACGACGCGCGACCGCGCGGCGTGGTGCGGCCCGAACCGCCCCGTCGATGGCCGATCGCGACGTTCACGTCGGCCCGCCCGGTGGGCACTGGGCGCGGCGCTCGCCCTGATCCCGTCGGCCCCCGCCACCGCGGCCCTGACCGAGGGACCGGCCAACCTCGACTTCGGACTCGTGCTCGGCGGCTGGGGCGTGTACGCCGACGGCGACGCCGAGCCCTCGATCCCGGACCAGAGCCTCGAGGCGTGGACCGTGCCCGCCGCCTTCGACGAGACGTGGTCGATGGAGGAGGACGGCGCGGAAGGGGTCGCCCGCCTGTTCGGATCCTCGACCGTCACCAGCTCCCTCGAGCAGCTCGTCGTCCACGTCGGCGTCACGGCGTCGGTCGCGGCGTGGGTGCCGGCCGATGCCCCGGACGGGGCGACCGCGATCGCCGAGGCCTTCTTCGACGAGATCTACCTCTCCTTCGAGGTGCTCGAGGCCTCCACCCTGACGGTGGAGAGCCTTGCCGGTGACGGCGGCTGGGTCACGGTCAGCTCGATGCCGGTCGATCCGGGATTCGACGACGTCTCCCTCGGCGGCGCGTTCATCGGCGTGACCGCCGGTCCCGGAGAGTCGCTCGCGGACGAGGTCACGCTCACGTGGCGGATCACCGTCGCGGCCATCCCCGGGCCCGGGGTGGGGCTGCTGCTGCTCGGGCTGCCGCTGGGTCGCGGGCGGGGCTGCGGCCGAGGCCCCGGACGGGGCCGCCGGCGCCGCTGAGGGGCGCGACCCGCTTCGCGGCCCGTGCGCCGGCTCAGGCCGTCGCGGCCGCCAGCACCAGCCCGGGCCCGAGGACGAAGACGCGGTCGCCGGTCCGCGGCCGCACCGGCATGCCGCCCGTGAACGAGCCGAAGGACGGCATCACGAGGCCGCGCGACGTGACGTGGAAGCACCGGCAGCGCTCCCGCCCCGCGCCCCGCCGCCGCGCCCGCAGCACCACGACCGGGTGCAGGTGACCGGCGAGCACCGGAGCCTCGGCCGAGGCCGCGACCCCGTCCCCCGTCGCCGGCCCTTCGGGTCCGGGCTCCGGCGGCTGGTGCCGGCAGGCGATGCCGGCCGCGTCCCACGGCTCGGGGACGACCTCGAACCCGAGCTCGGCCGGCGGATCACCCGCGCGGGCGTCGTGGTTGCCGCGGACGAGCACGACCGCGAGCTCCGGTCGCCGGGCGCGCCACGCCGCGAGCGCGGCGAGCGTGCCGGGCGAGCGGGCGTCGGCGTCGTGGAGGAAGTCGCCGAGGATCACGAGCCGCCCGGCCCCGGACCGGTCGAGGACCGCGTCGAGCCGCGCGAGATCGCGGGCGGCCCCGCCGTCGGGCACCGGCACCCCCCGCCGCCGGAAGCTCGCCGGCTTGCCGAAGTGCGTGTCGGCCACGAACGCGGTGCCGGTGATCACGTCGACGAGCGCGCCCTCGGGGTGCAGCGCGACGTCGCGGCCGGCCCAGCGGGTGGACAGCACCCCGTGGGCGTCCGGGCCGCCGGCCGCGCCGGAGGTCGCGGCGGCGGCGGGAGCGGCAGCGGCGGGGGTCGCGGCAGCGGCGGGGGTCGCGGCGGCGGCCGCGGCGTTCACCGACTCGGGAGGTCGTCCGAGACTCATGGCGGGAGGATAGGTCGCACGCGACGCGGGGCCGAGGGCGTGCGTCGTGGGTGACGGGCGAACACGATGCGGGCTCGGCGGTGGGCATCGCCGCGAGGCCTCCCGTCGCGCCGACCACGCTCCGCTCAACGCCCGCCGCGTCCCCGCTCCGCCGCCGACTCGAGCTGCACCACCATCTTCTGCACCCGCTGCACCCAGTCCTCGCTGGAGAGCTGCTGGCCGCGGATCCGCTCGGCGTAGAGCGGGAACGCCAGCGGACTGAACCGCTTCGTGTCCACGACCCGAAGCCGTTCGCCCGCGATCCGATCGAGCACGCCCCGCATCCGCCGAACGTCCAGCTCCCGCTCCAGCACCTCGTCCTTCGCCTGCCGAAGCAGCCGGTTGCCGGGGTCGAAGTCGGTGAAGACGTCGTAGAACAGCTCGCTCGAGGCCTGCAGCTGCCGCGCCGGCTTGGCCCGGCCCGGGAAGCCCTGGATCACCAGCCCCGCCACCCGCGCGATCTCGCGGAAGTGCCGCCGCGCGAGCTGCGAGGCGTCGAGCGCCCCGAGCAGATCGTCCACCAGGCCCTCGGGCGTCAGGTAGCCCCGCCAGTCCTCCTCCTCGGCGGGGAACGGCTCATCGGCCATGAGCTCGATCCCGTGGTCGTTGGCGGTGACGCTGATCGAGCACGGCCGGCGCCGCGTGATGCGGTGGGCGACGAGGGCGGCGAGCCCCTCGTTGGCGAGCCGACCCGCGAACGTGAAGCAGAAGGCGTGGAACGCGCCGCGGTACGGCGTGCGCTCAACCAGCAGCTCGTCCCTCCCGGGGATGATCGACCAGCGGGCCTGCAGCTCGAGGATCGGCCGCACGCAGGCCATCTCGGCGTCGTCGAAGACTCCGTCGCGGGCCGCCTGGAGCTTCGTCCGGACCATCTCGGCCAGCTGCGTCGAGAGGGGGCTGCGGCCGCCGTTCCAGCGCGGGACGCTGCCCCGCCGCCGCGTGGCGGCCTTGACCTCGGCCGTCATCTCGCGGATGCGGACGAGCTCGAGCACCCGGCCCGCGAAGACGAACCGGTCGCCGGTCCGCAGCCGCGTCACGAACGACTCCTCGATGGTGCCGAGGGTGCGACCGCCCCGCACCTTGACCTGCAGGGCCCCGTCGCTCGTGATGGTGCCGATCGACATCCGGTGCAGGCGCCCGACCGCGGTCTGGGTGACCCGGTGCACGCCCTCCTCGTCGACGTCGACCTTCCGGTACTGCGGATAGGCCTGCAGGCACGCCCCGCCCTGCACCACGAAGTCCAGGGCCCACCGCCAGGCCTCGTCGGTGAGCCCGGCGAAGGCGTGGGTCGAGCGGACCTCCTCCCGCATCGCGTCCTCGGTGAAGCCATCGCCGAGGGCGATGGTGACGAGGTGCTGCACGAGGACGTCCATCGACTGGCCCGCGGGCCGCCGGGCCTCGACCCGCCCCGCCGCCACCGCGTCGCGGGCGGCGGCGAACTCGATCAGCTCGACCGCGTTGGTGGGCACGCCGACGACCCGGCTCACCCGGCCGGGAGCGTGGCCGCTGCGGCCGGCCCGCTGCAGCAGCCGGGCGACGCCCTTGGGGCTGCCGACCTGGATCACCTGATCTACCGGCGAGAAGTCGACGCCGAGGTCGAGGCTGCTCGTGCACACCACGCAGGCGAGCTCGCCCTCGCGGAGCATCCGCTCCACGTCGCCGCGAGCCCCGCGGTCGACCGAGCCATGGTGGATCGCGATGCGTCCCATCCACTCGGGGCGGGCCCGCAGGATCGCCTGGAACCACAGCTCGGCCTGCGAGCGGGTGTTCGTGAAGACGAGCGTGGACCGCGCGGCCTCGATCCGGGCCAGGACGTCCTCGAGCATGCGGAGGCCGAGGTGCCCGGCCCACGGGAACCGCTCGAGGTCGGCCGGCCGCAGGGTCTCGACCTCGACCGCCTTGGGCTGCCGGCCCTCGACGAGGACGCCGTCCCCCGCGCGCCGCGGCCCGAGCAGCACCGCCTTCGCCTCGTCGAGGTTGCCGAGCGTGGCCGAGACGCCCCAGATCCGCAGGTCGGGGCGGATCGCCCGCAGCCGCGCGAGGCACAGCTCCGCCTGCACGCCCCGCTTGGAGCCCATCAGCTCGTGCCATTCGTCGGCGACCACGCACTCGAGGGTGGCGAAGCGCTCGGCCGCGCCGGGGTAGCTGAGCAGCAACGACAGGCTCTCCGGCGTCGTCACGAGCGCCGTGGGCAGGCGGTCCCGCTGCTTCTGCTTGAGCGACGCCGGCGTGTCGCCGGTCCGGGTCTCGATCGTCCACGGCAGGCCGAGGTCGCGCACCGGCTCGGCGAGGTTGCGGGCGGTGTCGCCCGCGAGGGCCCGCAGCGGGGTGAGCCAGAGGACGCTGATGGGGGCCGCGCGGCGGCGGCGGGCGGCCGCCGCCCGCGGGGTCTCGGGCTCGCCGGCGCCGGGCGTGGTGCCGGTGGTGGCGGCGGTGGCGGCCCCCGCGGACGCCGGCGGCTCGGGCGACTCCGCGGACTCCGGCGACTCCGGCGACGCCGGCGACGCCGGCGACGCCGGCGGCGCGGGCGACTCGGCCGGGGGCGCCGGCTCGGGCGGCGCCGGCTCGGGCGGCGCCGGCTCGGGCGGCGCCGGCACCCCGTGGGCGTCCATCCATCCCGCGAGCGGTCCGCCCCACACCGCCCACGTCTTGCCCATGCCGGTCGGGGCGTGGAGCAGGCCGCTGCGGCCGGCGGCGTAGGCGTCCCAGGTCGCGTGCTGGAAGTCGAAGGGCGTCCAGCCGCGGGCGGCGAACCAGCCCTCGACCGCGGTCCGGCCCGGGCTCGACACGGGGGCCGCGGCCGTCTCGCCGCGTCGCCGCCGTCCGCGACCACGGCGCCGCGGCCCGTCGGTCGTCGTCCGGCTCATCGGCCGGCCTCCGCGCCGTCGCCGCGGCGGGATCGCCCGACGCCGGGACCGACCGCGGCCCCCCGCCGCTGCTGCTCCGCCAGCAGGGCGCGAAGCGTCTCCAGCCGATCCGCCTCCTCGGGCGACTTGTCCGTCCGCCAGCGGTTCATCCGCGGGAACCGCAGGGCGACGCCCGACCGGTGCCGGTCCGAGGCCTGGATCCCCTCGAACGCGAGCTCGAAGACCAGCTGCGGGTCCACCTGCCGGTACGCCCCCCGCCGGGCGGTCGTCGTGCGGCGCAGATGACGGTCGACCTGCCGCATCTCCTCGTCCGTCAGGCCGATGTAGGCCTTGGCCACCGGGACGAGCTCCTCGCCCTCCCAGACCGCGAACGTGTAGTCGCTGAGCAGGCTCGCGCGGCGGCCGTGCCCCCGCTGGGCGGCGACGATCACGGCGTCGACGGTGAACGGCTCGACCTTCCACTTCCACCAGTCGCCGCGCACGCGGCCGCCGCGGTACGGACTGCCGCGACGCTTGAGCATCAGCCCCTCGGTGCCCATCGCCCGCGACTCGTCCCGCAGGGCCGCGGCGTCGGCCCACCCGTCGACCGCGAGCGGCTCGCTGAGGACGATGGGCTCGTCGTCGGCCGCGAGGTCCGCGACCAGGCCCGCCAGCCGCGCCCGCCGCGTCTCCAGCGGCCGCTCCCGCAGGTCGACCCCGCCGGCCTCCAGCAGGTCGAACGCGAGGAAGCGCACCGGGACGTCGGCGAAGAGCATGAGCTCGACCTGCCGGCGATTGAGCCGCTGCTGCAGGAGCGTGAAGGGCAGCGGCCGGCCGTCCTCCCACGCCAGCAGCTCGCCGTCCACCACCGTGCCGTCGGGCAGCCGCCGGGCGAGGGCCGCGATCTCGGGGAACGCACGGTCGATCGCCTCCTCGCCCCGCGACCAGACCATCGCGTCGGCGCCGCGGCGGACGAGCTGGGCCCGGATGCCGTCCCACTTCCACTCGAAGAGCCACTCGGCCGGGTCGCCGAGCCGCGCGGGATCCGTCTCGTGCGGCGAGGCGAGGAAGAAGGGGTACGGCACGACGCCGCCGCCCGCCTCGGTCTCGGGGGCGAGCAGCCGCGCGAGTCCGTCGGGCGTGGGGTCGATCCCGCCCATGATCCGGTGGGCCATCACCGCCCGGTCCACCCCCGCGTGCTCGGCGAGGGCGCGGGTGAGCAGCGTCCGCTGCACGCCCACCCGGAAGGCCCCGGTCACGAGCTTGAGCCACACGAAGCATGCGTCGGAGGGCAGGGTGCGCCAGGCGTCGAGGAACAGGGCGCGTCGCCCGTCCTCGTCGAGCTCCGGCAGCGGCGCGATGCGCCGCGCGACGAGCTCGTGCAGCGGCTCGTCGAACGGTCGGTCCACCGGGGGCAGCAGCAGGGCGACCGTCTCGGCGAGGTCGCCGACCGCGTCGTAGCACTCGCCGATCAGCCACCGCGGGTGCCCCGAGGCCTCGGCCACCCAGTCGCGCAGCCGCGGCCCGGTGAAGGCCCGCTTGAACCGCCCGCCGGCGAGGAACCAGACCGCCCACGCCGCGTCGGCCGCCGGGGCCTCCTCGAGGTACGCACGGATCGCGGCGAGCTTCTCGCTCGTGCGGGTGGTGCCGTCGAGGGCGCGGTAGAGCCGGACGAAGCGCTTCACGAGGATCGCTCCGCCTCGTCTGCGCTCGGGCGGTCGACGGCGGCCGTGTCGTGCGTGTCGTCCGCATGGTCGGCGCCGCCCGCACCGGCGCCGGGCGCATCGCCGTCCTCCTCCGGATCCGTGCCCCCGCCGTCGTCCGCCGCGAGCTCGCCCTCGAAGGTGGCCTCGTAGCGCGTGGGATAGATCGCGGTCTCGTGCCCGAGCTCGGCGAGCCGGCGGGCCATGACCTCCACCGAGCCGTGGGTCACGCCGATCCGCTCGGCTCCGGTGGCCGCGATCGCCTCGAGCAGTCCGTCCCAGTCGGCGTGGTCCGACAGCACGAAGCCGCGGTCGGCGGCCCGGCGTCGCCGCGTGCCGCGCACCCGCATCCAGCCGGAGGCGAAGGCGGTGGACGCGGGGTCGAAGCGTCGCAGCCACGGGCTGCCGCCGGCCGAGGGCGGCGCGACCACGAGGGCCCGGCCGCGGGCGGCGCGGATCGTGGCCGCGGTCGCGTGCGGCGTCTCGGGCAGGTCGACGCCGAGCTCGCGGTAGACGGCGGTGATCCGCCGCATCGCGCCGTGGACGAGGACGGGGCCGATGGCGCGGTCGAGCATCGCCATCACCCGCTGGGCCTTGCCGAGGGCGTAGGCGAAGACGACCGACGTGCGACCGCGGTCGGCGTTGGCCGCCCACCACGCGTTGAGCTCGCGGGCGACGTCGGGGGCGTCGGGCCAGCGGTAGACCGGCAGCCCGAAGGTGCACTCGGAGACGAAGACATCGCACCGCATCGGCTCGAACGCGGTGCACGTGGGATTGGGCCGGGTGGCGTAGTCGCCGCTGACGACCCACGTCTCGCGGCCCGCGGCCCCGGTGCGCGGGGCGTCGATCCGCACCTGGGCCGAGCCGAGGACGTGGCCGGCGGGATGCAGCGAGATCCGGGCGTCGCCGACGGTGCGGGACTCGCCGAGGGGCAGCGGCTCGACGTGGATGTCGCGTCCGAGCCGCACGCGGAGGATCGCCTCGGTCTCGGGCGTGCAGCAGTACGACCGGCAGCCCCGGACCGCGTGGTCGGCGTGGCCGTGGGTGATCACCGCCCGCTCCACCGGCTCCCACGGGTCCACGTGGAAGCCGCCGGACGGCACGTGGAGTCCGGAGCCGGTGAGGACGACGGGATCGGCCGGACCGAACCCGCCCACGGGAACCGCGGCGGGGGCGGGCATGGCGGACTGTAGGCCGGCGGCGGACGGGCTCCCGCGGGCCCGAGAAGCCCGGACCCGGCCGGTCCGCGGATCGGGCGAGGCACGCGGCGGCGGGCGACCGACCGGGGCTCGGGCGCCGTGGCGCCGGTGGCACTCCGGCGGCGGTCACCCCGCGGCTCGCGTCCCCCCGGGTCGCCCTGCGCCGGGTCGAGGGCCGTGAGCAACGCCGCTCAGGCCCCCCCCGGTCGCCGCGCGCCCGCTCGAGGGCCGTGGGCCGCGACGCTCAGGCCTCGGGGTCGCCGAGCGTCCGCTCGAGGGCCGTGGGCCGCGACGCTCAGGCCTCGGGGTCGCCGAGCGTCCGCTCGAGGGCCGCCAGCACCGCCGCGGGCACGCCCTCGGCGTCCTCCGGCTCGCGCATCGTCACCCGCCGCGCGGCCGGCACCTCCTCCGGCGGCTCGAAGTCGGCCCGCGCCCGCTCGTGCACCGCGAGGTCGGCGTCGGAGACCTCGGCCGCGTCGCCCGTCCGTTCCGCGAGCCACTGCCGGACGACGTCCGGCGGCGGATCCGCATGGACGAGCACCCAGATGCCGCCGGCCCGCTCGATCGCCGCCACTGCGCGGTCCCGCTCCGCCCGCCGGCCGTAGGTCGCGTCGAGGACGACGTCGCGCCGGTCCCGGATGGCCGCCTCCGCGCCCTCGATCAGCCGGTCGTAGGTCCGCCGCGTCGCCTCGGCCGAGTACACGGCGTCCCGCTGCGACTCGGGCGTTCGGTCGGTCGGCTCGATGCCGAACAGCCGCTTGCGCTCCACGTCGCTGCGGATCGTGCGGGCCCGCAGTCGCTCGGCGATCAGGCCGCCGAGCCAGCTCTTGCCGGTGCCGGGAAGGCCGCACATGAGCACGACCGCCGGCCCTGCCGCGACCCGCACCGCGATCTCGCCGTACCGCCGCAGATCCGCGAGCTGCGTGCGCCGAGCCCCGTCGTCCCCCGAGGCGGCCGCATCCTCGGCCGTGATCGCCGCGATCTTCGCCCGCACCAGCGCGTAGTGGACGACGAAGGGATCGACGAGCCCCGGCAGGTCCGGGTCGCCCGCCGCCTCGGCGTACGCCGCGAGCAGCCGGTCGGCCGCCCACCGCCCGCCGCGGGCGTCGAGGTCCATCGCGAGGAAGCCCATCTCCCGCGCCGGGTCTCCGCAGCGGTAGGCCTCCTCGAACTCGATGCAGTCGAAGGCCACGACGTCGTCCTCGCCGGGACCGAGCAAGCAGAGGTTCCCGCCGTGCAGGTCGCCGTGGCCCTCGCACGCCCGGCCGGCGTCCACGCGGGCGTCGAGCACCGGGGCGAGGGCGTCGAGCCGCTCCGTCAGCCACCGCCGCACGCGGGCGAGCCGGGCGGGCGTCATCGCATCCGCCGCCCCGCCGCGCAGGCGCTCGCCGAGCTGATCCGCGTTCTCGAGCAGCTCGCGCCGCACCGTGGCCGGCCGGGCGAGCGCCGCCGTCCGCTCGTCGCGCCGGGCCGAGGCGTGGAAGCGGGCGATGCGGCGGGCGATCCGCACCAGGTCCTCGTCGGTCACGGTGCCCGCCTCGAGGCGGCGGCCGAGCATGCCCTCCTCGGGCAGCCGCACCATCGCGACCGCGTGGTCGACCACGACGCCGCCGTCCGACTCGGCGCCGGTGGGCAGGGCGTCGGCGGGCTCCCGCGGGGCGCCGGCCACCAGCTCGCCGTCCCGCTCGAGGATCGGGGCGACGCCGAGATAGATCCGTCCCGCGAGCCGGCGATTGAGCCGCACCTCCTCGCGGACGAAGTGCCGTCGCCGCTCGGGCGTCGTGAAGTCGAAGAACCCGAGGTCCACCGGCTTCTTGACCTTGAGGACGCGGTCGCCCGCGAAGCCGAGCACCGCCCCGTGCGTCTCGAGGACCCGGGCCGGCTCGCCGCGGCCGGTCACGTCGCCCGCGTCCGCGCCGAACACCCCCCAGGTCGCCGGCCGGGCGAGCGTCGCCCGCAGCCGGTCGGTCGCGGCCCGCACCGCGGCGGCGGACGGCGGGCCGGAGGACGGCTCGGGCTCGGACTCGGGAACCAATGCGCGGTCGGGCGCGCGGTCGGGCGCGCGGCCCGCCGCGCCCCCCGGCCCGGACTCGGACGCGGGCCCGCTCACGGACCCGCCACGACCACCGGGCAGCGGGCGTGCTCCACCACCCGCTGGGCCACCGAGCCCAGCAGCAGCCGCTCGAGGTTCCCGCGTCCGCTGCGGCCGACGACGATCACGTCGGCCGATCGCTGCCGCGCCTCGCGGTCGAGCAGGTCCACCGGATAGAGGGCGTCGACGCATGCCTCGACCGCGAGGTCCGGGACGCGGATCGACGCCGCGAGCTCCTCCATCCGCCGGTGCAGGTCCGCCGTGCGATCGCCGTCCGCTCCGCCGCCCGCCGCCCGGGCCCCGTGGACCATCGGGTCGGCGCCGAAGGCGTCGGCGTGGACGAGCTCGAGCACCCCCGGGCCCGACCGGGCCGCGAGGAGCCGGCGAGCCTCCCGCAGCACCGCGGCCGCGTGCTCCGAGAAGTCGATCCCCGCGAGCACGGTGCGGACGTCGCTCATCGCGTGGACGTCGCCCGGATGGACGACGAGGACCGGCCGCGGGGCGCGGCGGATGACGCGGTCGGTGACGCTGCCAAGCAGCAGGCGGTCGAAGGCGGTGCGGCCCCGGGCCCCCAGCACCACGAGGTCCACGCCGAGGGTGGCGGCCCGCTCCACGAGCACGGTGGAGGCCCGGCCCGGCACCACGTGCCGCGTGATCGGGACGTCCCGCGCCGCCGCCGCCTCCTCGAGCGGCCGGCACGCCTCGTCCACCTCGCGGGCGTAGGCCCGGGGCTCGAGGCGGGCGAGCTGCTCGTCGGTGACGTGCACCAGCTCGATCGACGCGGCGTGGGCCTCGGCGAGCTCGATCGCCCGCTCGACCGCGGTGCGGGCGGCGTCGGATCCGTCGGTGGCGGCCATGATCCGGGCGTAGCGGACCGGATCGGCGGCGGACGCGGAGCCGGGGGCGGGGGCGTCCGGGGCGTCCGGGGCGTCCGGGGCGTCGGCGGGCGGCATGGCGGGGTCTCCGGGGCGGGGCGAACGGGTCCGCCAGTATCCTCGACCGCCCGGCCGCGTGCGTCCGTGGCCGCGGACGCCGCGGCGCGGTGCCGGCGGCCGCCGCCCCGCAACCCCGCCGCCTCGTTCGACCTTCGGCCCCCTCCGGAGCCCCCCGGTGCCCG
>CAYLNM010000015.1:37007-51609 GCA_964385045.1 uncultured Isosphaeraceae bacterium | reverse complement strand
CCATGCCCGAGTTCGGCGTCCCCACCGAGAAGCCCCCGCAGCGGGTGGACGAGCTCATCGACGGCGTCCTCATGGCGAAGCTCGACGGCATGGACGTGACCAGCCGCAAGATCTTCGCCGGCAAGCTGCAGGGCGAGCGGCGGAGCAAGAAGCGCGGCCAGAGCGTCGAGTTCGCCGACTACCGGCACTACGCCCACGGCGACGACCTGCGGTTCATCGACTGGAACGTCTACGCCCGGCTCGACAAGCTCTTCCTCAAGATGTTCCTCGAGGAGGAGGACCTCTCGCTGGTGATCGCGATCGACTGCACCGCGTCGATGCACTTCGGCAATCCGAGCAAGTTCGACTACGCGCGGCGGCTGGCCATGGCCCTCGGCTACATCGGGCTCGTCAACCAGAACCGGGTCACGCTCTACGCGTGGGACGGCGGGGGCGTGCGGCCGCTCACCGGCCTCCGCGGCCGCCGCCGCACCCGCGAGATGGGCGAGTGGCTGCTCGGCCTCGAGCCTCGCGGCCGCGGCGACTTCACGCAGGCGATGAAGACGATCGCCCTCGCGCGGCAGGGGCGCGGCGTGCTCTGCCTGCTCAGCGACTTCATGTTGAAGGAGGGCTACGAGGACGGCCTCCGGTACCTCTCCGGCGGCGGCTACGACACCTTCTGCCTGCAGCTGCTCAGCCCCGAGGAGATCGACCCGGGCCGGCACGGGCTCGCCGGCGATCTGCGGCTGACCGACGTCGAGGACGACGACGCGGCCGAGGTCACGGTCAGCGGGGCGCTGCTGGAGCGGTACCGCCGGAACCTCGATGCGTGGTGCGGCCGACTCCGCGAGTTCTGCGTCCGGCGGGACATCATGCACCTGAAGATCGACACCGCGACGCCGCTCGAGACGCTGCTGCTCGACGCGCTCCGCGGGCGCGGCCTGCTGCGGTGACGAGCGACGGTCGGCCGGTGGGCCGGACGCGGCGCGGTCGGGCACCGACGGCGAACCCGCTGCCGGCGGCCGGGAGGGGTGCCGGTGAGGCGACGTGAGCATGGGCGGGCCGCCGGTGCGGCGAGCCGGGGCGACCGAGCGACGATTCGCGTCGCCGACGGACCGCTGATGCTCGAGTCGCCGCGCGACCGGCGCGACGGGCGCGACGTCGCCGCGGTCGTCGTCGAGCCGCTCGACGGCGGGTGGCCGAGGCTTCGGCGCGTCGCCGCGCGGCCCCCCGACGCGCTCGAGCCGCTCGGCCCGATCCGGGCCGAGGGCATCCGGGACGGGCTCGCCGCCGCCCCCGCGATCGTCCCCGGCCGCCGCCCGCGGCCGCTCAGCCCTTCGCCACCACGTCCGGCGGCACGCCGAGGAACTCGACCATGTGCTGCTCGTAGGTGGCCTGATCCTCGTCGCGCGAGAAGTCGAGCCGCAGCTCGTTGATCACCTTGGTGCCCTGCTCCACCCACTCCCGCCAGGTCTCGGCCGAGATGTTGGCGTGGATCCACTCCCCGACCGCTCCCGGGAGCGGGGCGTCGGGCAGCTGGGTGCCGGGCCGGCCGGAGCTGCGGCAGACGAAGGCCCCGCTCTCGCGCAGCTTCTCCGCCGCCTCCTCGACCTCCCGGGAGAGGGTGGGGGGCTGGCGGCCGATCGACTGCAGCAGCTCCGCGATCCCGTCGCGGGGCAGCAGGTCGCCCTTGGCCGCCGCGGTCTCGTAGCCCTTCTCGAGGGTCGCGACCGCCTTGTCCTCCCAGCCGGCCTTGATCATGGCGTCGCCCGCGAGTTGGTAGGCCTTGCTCATGTCGGGGTTCAGCTCGATGCAGCGCTCGAGGCTGCGGGCGGCCTCGGCGTGGCGGCCGGCCTGCAGGTAGGCGTTGCCGAGGCTGAAGTGGGCCATGTCGTTCTCGGGGTCGGCCTCGGCCATGTGCTCGAACTGGGCGATGCGCTCCTCGAGGGCGGTCATGGGTGGGCTCCGATGGGGCAGGGGGGAGTCCGGCCGGCGGCGGACCGGCGGCACGGTGGCGATCGCGGTCGCGCCCCGCGGGCGCTCGGGCGGAGGCCGAGGCGGCGGGCGCGAGGGCCCGGATGATAGGGGCCGGGATCGCGCTCGTCCGAGGATGCGCCGCCCCCGCCCGGGAGGACCCGTGATCGGTACGATGGACGGAATGCCCGCCGCGGTGGACATGTCGGTGACGATCGCCGGACGCACGCTCCGCAATCCGCTGGTCACCGCCGCCGGGACCGCGGGCTACGTGCGCGACTTCGCCCGCGTGACCGACCCGCGGTGGCTCGGGGCGATCACGACCAAGTCCATCACGCCCGAGACGCGGGAGGGCAACCGGCCCTGGCGGATCATCGACGCCCGCGCGGGCATGCTCAACGCGATCGGGCTCGCCAACGTCGGACTCGAGCGATTCCTCGCCGAGAAGCTGGCCGACGTCGACTGCCGCGTGATCGGCTCGGTGGCGGGTCACGCGGTGGACGACTACGTCTCGGTGGCGGCCGCGTTCGACGCCGAGTCGCGGATCGACCTCGTCGAGCTCAACCTCTCGTGCCCCAACACCGACACCGGTCGGGCCTTCGGGGCCTCGGCCGAGGCGATGCGCGAGCTGCTCGGGGCGGTGCGGCCGGCCCTGGCGACCACGCCCATGATCGTGAAGCTCGCCCCCGACGCCCCCGACGTCGTCGGGCTCGCCGCCGCCGCGATCGACGCCGGGGCCGACGCCCTGACGCTCGTCAACACCATGCCCGCGATGGCGATCGACGTCGAGACCCGCCAGCCGCGGCTCAGCCGGGGAAGCGGGGGGCTCAGCGGCCCCGCCCTGCATCCGATCGCGGTGCGGATCGTGCACGAGGTCCACGATGCGGTGGCACGTGACGCGAACGTGCCGATCATCGGCCTCGGCGGCGTGATGCGGTGGCAGGACGCGGCGGAGCTGATCCTCGCCGGGGCGACCGCGATCGGGATCGGGACCGCACTGTTCGTCGATCCGCGGGCCCCGCGCCGGATCGGGCGCGGGCTCGCGGCCTGGGTCGCGCGGCAGGGGGCCGCGTCGGTGGCCGAGCTCGTGGGGCGCGTGGAGCGGTGACGGAGGGCGGGCTCGGCGACCGGGAGCGCACGCGCTTCGACCGACTGCTCGAGGCGGTCCTCGAGACGCTGCCGGACGAGCTGCACGATCTGCTGGAGGAGGCGCCGCTGGTGGTCGACGACCGGCCGGAGCCCGCGCTCCTCGCGGAGCTCGGGCTCGAGGACGACCCCGAGTCGCTCTGCGGGCTGCACTCGGGACTGCCGCTCACCGAGCGGTCGGTCGAGCAGCCGTGGACGGGGGAGGTGATCCATCTCTTCCGGGCCGGCATCCGGAGCGAGGCGGGCGGGGCCGAGGCCAGCGACGCCGACCTCGTACGGGAGATCCGCATCACGCTGCTGCACGAGATCGGCCACCACTTCGGCCTCGACGAGGACGACCTCGCCGCCCTCGGCTACGAGTGATCGCCGGCCCCGCGGGGGCCTCGGACGCGGCCTCCGGCCCCGCCGGCTCGTCCGTCCCGCCGCCCCTATCGTCGTCCATGCAGTGCAACATCGACGCTCGCGGCAAGGCCGTCCGCCTCCTCGCCGGCAGCATGACCGCGGTGCTCGGCGCCGTGCTCCTGCTCCTGTCCCTCGTCGCCGGCGTCGGGCCGGCGTGGCTGGCGTGGGCCGGCGGCGGCATGCTGGCCGCCGGCCTCTTCGGCGTCTTCGAGGGGTGGGCCGGCTGGTGCGCCCTGCGGGCGATGGGGGTGCGGACCCGCCTCTGACGCACGCGGATCCTGCGCATCGAGGGCGGATGGCGACCGCGGGGAGCCGGGAATCCATCGCGAGGGGTCCCCTCCCGCCCGGTCCCGGCTTGCCGTCCGGCCCAAACCACCTAGGCTGACCCATGAGAGAACCCGGGGCACGGGTCCGCCGAGCCGCCCCGGCTCGGTGGCGCCACCTTCCCGGGTGGAGGAGAGGACCTCATGACGCGTTGCACGACCGCACGGATCGCGGTCGGCCTCACCGGTGCCCTGGCATCGGCGGCCGGCGCCGGCGTGTCCGACGTGACCACCTTCACCGATCGCGCGGCCTTCGAGTCCGTGGCGGGGGTGGGGACCGAGCTGATCTTCGAGAGCTTCGAGGACAAGCCGGTCGGGGAGGTGCCGCTGCCCTTCACCTTCGCCGGCTCGGGCCTCGAGCTCCGCTCGCTCGGCGCGAGCTCCGGCGAGTACGTCGCGGCGGTGACCGACTCGTCCGTGTTCTCGCAGCCGAGCGACGGCGAGCTGCATCTCGGCTTCTCGTTCGGGCAGGGGCCGTACGCGCCGCAGTTCAGGACGCCGGGACTGTCCTTCGCCTTCGGCTTCGACCTCTCCGGCTACCAGGACTTCGACGACTCGGACACGATCGACCTCGAGCTCTGGCGCGAGGGATCGTTCGTGACGACGGCGGTGCTGCCGCGCCCGGACGGCCTCGGGCCCGGCTTCCTCGGGGTGATCAGCGAGCTGTGGTTCGACGAGGTGCGGATCGTGGTCGAGGACGGGGGACTGACGGCGTTCGGCGACTACGTCGGCGTCGACCTCGTCACGATCGGCGTGATCCCCGGGCCCGGCGTTGCCGCCGTGCTCGCGCTCGCCGGTGTCGCCGGCGCCGGCCGCGGGCGCCGGCGCGGCTGAGTCGCCGCCGCCGGCCCGCGGCCGCCTCCCCGATCGTTCCGGGCTCCGCGCGCGACGGGACGCCGCCTCCCTCGAGACGGCGTCCCGCCGTGATGCGTGCCGGCGCGGGGGTCGGGACTCAGCAGTCGCCGAACGCCCCGAGCAGGGACAGCAGGTCGCCGAAGTCCACGGCTCCCGAGCCGTCGAGGTCGGCGCCGTCGCCGCTCGCCCCGAAGGCATCGAGCAGGTGGACGAGGTCGGCGAAGTCGACCGACCCGTCGGCGTTGAGGTCGCCGGTGCAGCCCTCGGCGTCGAGGGAGAGGACCGCCTGCAGTCCGGGATCGCCGGCCACGAGGCCCGCGGCGTATGCGGTGACCACGGTGTTGGGCCGCACGACGATGCCGGGCAGCGGGAGCACCACGGCGTCGGTGCCCGCGAGCCGGACCTCGAGGTCGTAGGTGCCGGGAGCGACGTCGAGGTAGTCGCCGACCTGCGTGAAGGCCACGTTGCCGAAGAGGACCGGACCGCCGTTCGCGAGGGCGATGTCGACGGGCGGGGCGTTCGGCGACGCGTGCACGAAGCGGACCCGGCCGACCTGCGGGTCGGTGGTGTTGTCGTCGATCAGGACGAGCTCGTCGATCGCCGCGAGGACGTTGACGGCGAGGACCGAGTAGTCGGTGCCGGGCTCGAGCTCGAGGGTCTCGTCGATCACGACCGGATCGCTCGCCCCGGCGGGCACGACCTCGACGCCGATCTCGCGGGCGGGCAGCGTAGCGTAGGGGCTCACGCCGGTGAACGGCAGGTCGGCGAAGGCGACCGCCCCGTCCACGAGGACGTCGACGTTCGGGGCGTCGGGCGAGAGGTGCACGGCCCGGACCCGGGCCTCGCCGCGGGCCTCGACCTTCACCACCGCCTGCAGCGGCGGCTCGCCGCCCGCGAAGCCCATCGCGTACACGGTGTACACGGTGTTCACGTCGAGCGAGAGCGTCGGCACGTCGAGCACCACGGTGTCGGTGCCGGCGAGCCGGACCTCCAGGTCGTAGTCCCCGGCCGGGGTGGCGAGGTAGTCGGTGACGTCGGTGAAGGACGCGTTCGGGAAGATCACCGGCCCGTCCTCGAGCGCGACGTCGACGGCGGGGGTGTTCGGCGAGGCGTGCGCGAACCGGACCCGGGCGTTCTCGTCGTCGAGCGTCAGGTCGTTCTCGAGCACGAGCGGCTCGATGGACGCCAGCTCGTCCACCGCGACCACGGTGTAGGAGCGGTTGGGCTCGAACGCGACGTCGGCGTCGATCACGACCGGCTCGCTCGCGCCGGCGGGCACGACCTTGAGGTTGTAGGTGTCCGCGGGCAGCGTCGCGGGCCCGGCGTCCTCGGTGAACCCGACGCCGGTGAAGGCCGGGGCGTCGTCGACGAGGACGTCCACCGCCGGGGCGTCGGGCGAGGCGTGCACGACCGACACGTCGAAGGAGTCGGCGGCGTCGACCGCGATGAGGGCCGAGAGCGACGGCTCCTCGTTGACGAGACCGACCACGGCGGCGGTGTAGGTGCGGCCGCCCGTGATCGTGACGTCGTCGATCGGGAGCACGACGGTGCTGGTGCCCGCGAGGCGGACCTCGAGGTCGTAGGTGCCCGGGGGCAGGGAGAGATAGCCCGTGGCGTCGCGGAACTCGAGCTCGCCGAGTGCGAGGGGGACGCTGCCCGCGATGGCGATGTCGACCGCCGGGGCGTTCGGCGAGGCGTGCACGAATCGGATCGCCGGGATCTCGGGATCCGGATCCCGCAGGTCCTCGAGGACCAGCGGCTCGATGGACTCGAGCCGGTCGATCGCGAGGACCGTGTACGAGGTGCCGTCCTCGAGGGTGAGCGGGGCGTCGATGACGACCGGCGACTCGGCGCCGGCCGGCGTCACGGTGACGTCGTACGTGTCGGGCAGGAGCTCGGCATACTCGGTGACGCCGGTGAAGGCCAGGTTCGGGAACGCGAGCGTGCCGTCGACCCGGACGTCCACCGCGGGGGCGTCGGGCGAGGCGTGGATGACGCGAACCTCGGCGGGGTCGGTCGCGAGAGCCGGGGCGGCGAGCGCACTGATCGCCGTCCCGACGAGGATGGACCTCGTCGTGCGGTGCATGGGGAACTCCGTCAAGCGTGGTCGTCGTGTGAAGAGCGGGAAGCGGTGCCGGCGGGGCGAGGCCGGTCTCGGGCCCACGCGCCCGGCGATCCTCGGTCACCCGTCACCGCAGGCTTCGACCGGTCTGCACGGTGCGATTCACCCGGCGAGCGCGAATTCGTCCGCACCGGGCCGGTGGTCGCGCGGCACGCGGCCGCTTCGGGAACGTCCGAGGGCTCGCGGCCGGCCGAGATCGGCGGCTCCGCGCGAGCCGGCGACGGCGGCCCGCGGCCCGCCTCGGCGTCGGACGCCGGACTCCGCGCTTCGTCGCCGCGGGGTTGGCGCGGCCCCGAACGACCGCCGCCGCCCGGCGCCCGCGGAACGGGCGCCGAGCGGCGGCTGGACGGACTGGGTCGTCGTCGGCGGGCCGGGACGCGGCCGGCGCGACGGCTCGCCTCGGTGGCGATCAGGCCTCGACGGGCACCGCGGCGGGCGGCTGGTAGAGGTCGCGGACCCCGCCGAGGAAGGCCACCCGCATGAGCTCGGCCATGCAGGTCACGTCGAGCTTCCGCATCACCCGCGCCCGGTGGAACTCGACCGTCTTCTGGCTGATGCCGAGCTCGACCGCCATCTGCTTGTTGAGGCGTCCGGCCACGATCAGCCGCAGCACCTCGGTCTCGCGACGGGTCAGGCTCTCGACCCGGCGACGGGCCGCCTGCTCCTGGCGGCTCTGCACGCTGCGTCGCCGGTGCTCGGCGAGGCCGCGGTCGACCGCGGTGAGCACGTCGTCGGAGACCAGCGGCTTCACGAGGAACTCGCTCGCCCCCGCCTTCATCGCCGCGACCGCCTCCGGAACCTCGGCCCGGCCGCTGATCATGATCACCGGCGTCGCCCCCGCCGCCGGGTCGCCGACCAGGCGCTCGAGCAGCTCGAGACCGTCGAGCCCCGGGAGGCTCACGTCGAGCAGCAGGCAGGCGAGATCGACCACCTCCTCGTCCTCGAGCAGCGACTCGGCCGAGTCGTAGGCGCGGACCTCGTGCCCGGCGGACTCGAGCAGTCGCCGCAGCGACTCCCGAACCGCGTCCTCGTCGTCCACGACCGCGATGGGTCGGGTGGTGTGTCGTTCGTCCACGCTCATGGGAGATTCCCTTTCCCGCACTGGATCGGAGGGACCGGCCGAAGTGCCGTCCTCCAACTCGAGCCTACGACCGGATCGACCCGAGGCCCGGGAAAACGCGATCGGACCTTCCCGACGCCGAGCCTCGGGTCGGTCCCAGGGGCCGCGAGGCACGATTCGACCGTTCGGAGACGGAATGTTCCGGGGGTTCGTTCGCGTCGCCCGACGCCGTCGACGCGCACCCCGGAGCGCGCCCGTCCCGGTCAGGCGGTGGCGCGGGCGAGCAGCAGGGCGAGGCCGAGCACGAGCGCGGGCACGCACGTGGCGACGAGAACGGGTCGAACCCACGGGCGCCAGCCGGGCCGGGCCGCCAGGGCCGGCAGGGCGAGCAGCCCGGCCGTCGTCCCGAGGGCGCAGGCGACGATGACGCTGCGGAGCAGGTGGACGAGGAGTCCCGTCTCGATCCCGGCCCGGGCGGTGGTGCCGGCGAAGCCGACCGCGATCATGGCGACGGTGAAGACGAAGCCGCGGACCACGAGCCGGGCCTGCTCCGGGTGGGGCGCGTGAACCCGGACTCCCGGCGGCGCGGCGGACGAAGTCTCGGACGGGGCCGGGGCCGTGGACCGAGCCTCGGCCGCGTCGGTGGACGGGGCGGGAGCGGTGGCCGTGGGCGGGGCCGTGGACGCGGGGGCGGTCGGACGATCGGCCGGGGGGCGGTCGCTCACGCGGGCAGGGTAGGGCACCCTCCCGAGCGTCGACGGGGTCCGGTACCCTCGCCGCGTCCCGAGCCCCTCGGAGCCGTGCCGACCATGCCCGAGTCCATCGCCGACCTCGCCGCCCCCGCCGCCGACGACGACGCCCCCGCCGATCGCGGTCTCCCCGTCCCGCCGCTCCGGCCCGGCCCCGACGACCCGCCGCTGCGGATCAGTCTCGCCCAGTGGTCCCTGCGCGAGGACCTGTGGGCGGGCCGGCTCGATCCCCTCGACTTCGGCCCCCACGCGGCCCGCACCTGGGGCATTCGCGCGGTCGAGTACGTCAACTCCTTCTTCGCCGATCGCGCCCGCGACGCCCGCTGGCTCGCCGAGCTGCGGCGCCGGGCCGAGGACGCCGGGGTCCGCAGCCTGCTGATCATGTGCGACGGCGAGGGCCGCCTCGGCGACCCGGACGACGCCGGCCGGGCGCGAGCGGTGGAGAACCATCGCACGTGGCTCGAGGCGGCCGAGGCCCTCGGCTGCCACTCGATCCGCGTGAACGCGGCGAGCGCCGGCTCCCGGGCCGAGCAGGCCCGGCTCGCGGCCGACGGTCTGCGGCGGCTGTGCGAGCTCGGCGAGGCCCACCGCCTGAACGTGATCGTGGAGAACCACGGCGGGCACTCGTCCGACGGCTCGTGGCTCGCCGACGTCATGCGGCGGGTCGACCACCCGCGGGTCGGCACGCTGCCGGACTTCGGCAACTTCGCCCTCGGGGGCGGCCGCACCTACGACCGCTACCGCGGCACGGCCGAGCTCATGCCGTGGGCCCGCGCGGTCAGCGCCAAGTCCCACGACTTCGACCCCGCCACCGGCGAGGAGACCGAGAAGGACTACGACCGCCTGCTCGGGATCGTGCTCGAGAGCGGCTATCGCGGGTGGGTCGGCATCGAGTACGAGGGCGCGCGGCTGCCCGCGGACGCCGGCGTGGCGGCGACCAAGCGGCTCATCGAGCGGGTGCTGGCGCAGCGCGGATTCGCGGCTTCGGCCGGCGACGTCGGCGACACGCCGGTCGGGGCGGCCACGGCGGGAGGCGGCTCATGAGCGGTCCCGACCCCCGCGACCCGGCGGTGTGCTCCTGGAGCCTCCGCCCGACGTCGCCCGCCGACCTCGTGGACGCGGTGACGAGCTGCGGCCTCGGCGCGGTGCAGCTGGCCCTCGATCCCCTCCGCCGGGGCGACTGGGCGCCCGCGGCCACCGTCAAGCGGCTGGGCGAGGCCGGGATCCGGATCGTCAGCGGCATGATGGAGATGGAGGGCGAGGACTACGCGAGCCTCGAGTCGATCCGGGAGACCGGCGGCCTGCGGCCCGACGCGACGTGGGAGGCCAACCTCGCGGCCGCCTCGGCCAACGCGGCGGTGGCCGCGGCCCTCGACCTCGAGCTCGTGAGCTTCCACGCCGGGTTCCTGCCGCACGACCCCGACGACCCCGAGCGGGGCCGGATGCTCGACCGGCTCAACGCGGTGGCGGAGGCGTTCTCGACCCGCGGCGTCGCGGTCGCGCTCGAGACCGGCCAGGAGACGGCCGAGACGCTGCTCGGGGTCCTCGAGGCCCTCGGGCGCGAGGACGTGGGCGTCAACTTCGATCCCGCCAACATGATCCTCTACGGCATGGGCGATCCGGTGGAGGCGGTACGCGTGCTCGGCCCGCACGTGCGGCAGATCCACGTCAAGGACGCCACGCCCGCGACCACGGCCGGGGCGTGGGGCGAGGAGGTGCCGGTGGGCACCGGGGCGGTCGACTGGCCGGCGTTCCTCGCGGCCGCGGAGCAGGTCGCGCCGGAGGCGGGGTGGGTGATCGAGCGCGAGGCGGGCGACCGCCGGGCCACCGACGTGCGGGCCGCGGTCAACCACCTCGCGTCCCTGGTGGGGAGCGGGACGTGACGGACGGGGCCGCCGGGACGGACGCGCCGGCGGCGCCGGACCCCGCGCCGCACCCGAGCGGCGCGGCGCCCCCCTCCGCCGCCGCCCGCGCGGCGGCGCCGCTCGGCGTCGCGGTCGTGGGCATGGGCTTCATGGGCCGCACGCACCTCGCGGCGTGGCGGCGGGCGGCGGCCGACGGCTACCCGGTGCGGACGGTCGCGGTGCACGACCGCGGACGCGGCGGCGCGGCCACGGGCGGCAACCTCGAGACGGGGGCGGACGCGGTCCCGGACGCCGAGGCGGGCCCGCCGCCGGAGCCGGTGGACGAGCTCGACGCCCTGCTCGCCCGCGGGGACGTGGACGTCGTGAGCCTCTGCACGCCGACCGACACCCACGCCGAGCTGGGCGAGCGGGTGCTGGCGGCGGGCCGGCACCTGCTGGTCGAGAAGCCGGTCGCGATCCGGACGGCCGACGTGCAGCGGCTGCGGCGGGCGGCGGCGGCCCGCCCGGAGCTGGTGGCGATGCCCGCGATGTGCATCCGCTTCTGGCCGGGCTGGACCGAGCTTCGCGAGCTGGTCGCCGGCCGCGGCCACGGCGCCCCGCGGGCCTGCTCGTTCTTCCGGCAGGGCTCGCCGCCGGACTGGAACGCGGGCTTCTACCGCGATCCGGCCCGCAGCGGGGCGGCGCTCTTCGACCTGCACGTGCACGACGTGGACATGATCGTCGCGTGCTTCGGGCCGCCGCAGGCGGTGACCAGCGCCGGCACGCCGGAGCACGTCACCACGCTCTACCACTACGGCGACGACGGCCCGTCCGAGGTCACCGCGACCGGGAGCTGGGCCCTGCCGCCCACCGCCGGCTTCCGCATGCGGTACCTCGCCGTCTTCGAGCGGGGGGCGGCCGAGTACGACCTCGCGGCGGATCCGCCGCTGGTCCTCCACGGCCCCGAGCGCACGAGCCCGGTGCCGATCGGGACGGGGGCCGGCTACGACGGCGAGGTGCGGCACCTCGCCGAGGTCCTCGTGCGGCGACGGACCGGCGACGCGGCGGCGACGCCCGACGCCACCCTCGACGACGCGCTCGCGGTCACGCGGGTGCTCGAGGCCGAGTCCGAGAGCCTCGCCACCGGGCGCACGGTGGACGTGGTGGTCGGCTGACGCCGGCACGGCGCCGTGGGCCCGCCGGCCGATCCGCGCGCGGCCGCGTCCCGCCGGACGCGATCAGTCCGTCGGCGGCGCCCCGCCCGCCTCCGGGACCTCGTGGGCCGCCGGCTCCACGCCCTCGTCCGACGGCGGCAGGCCGGGCCGGAACGCGACCGCGACCCCGGCCGCGACCACGATGCCGATGATCGCCTGCACCCGCCAGAGCCCGGCGTAGTCGGGCGGCTCGCCCTGCGGCGTGAAGACGTCGAGCTGCTGGTTGTACACGCCCGCGAGCACCGGACCCACGCCCAGGATGATGATCCCGAAGACGGTCTGCACGGAGTGGCGGATGTCGGCGGGGGCGAGCCGCTCGATGTACACGTACGCCCCGGCGAAGAAGAACCCGTAGCACAGCCCGTGCAGCACCATCGCCGCCCCCGCGATCCACTCGGACTGCACGCTCGCGTCGGTGGCGATCGCGAACAGGCCGAAGCGGAGCCCGTACGCCAGGGCGCCGAGGGTGAGGACGAGCCGGTAGCCGAGACGCTTGAGGAACAGGCCCAGCACCGCGAGGAACGCGATCTCGGAGAACTGGCCGATCGACATCACCGGTCCCACCTCGGCCGGCGTGTAGCCGATCGACTGCAGGTAGGGCGCGGTGCGGATGAAGTAGACCTGGTGGATCATCGCGATCGGCAGGGCCGCGAGCGTCGCGACCAGGAAGCCGGGGTGCCGCAGCAGTCCGAACGCCTTGGCGAAGGCGAGGGGGTTGCCGACGTCGCGCTTCGGGGGCGTGCGGGGCAGGGCGAGCATCGCCCAGACGCCGTATCCGACCGCGAGCACGCCCGAGACCTTGAGGCAGTCGACGATGAGGGCGACGTCGTTCGGCTTCGGCTCGCCGGTCAGGAACGGCGGCAGCCAGGTGCCCTGCAGGCTCGACTGCAGCCAGATCAGCGGGAAGGCGTTGGACGCGACGATCCAGCCGATCGTGCCCCAGGTCCGCACCCGCGGGAACTGCGTCTCGGCGTCGTCGAGGTTCGCGAAGGCCACCGAGTTCGTCAGGGCCAGCGTCGGCATGTAGAGGATCGAGTACAGGATCGACAGCGTCATGAAGCCGGCGTACGTCTCCATGTACGCGGTGGCGAACTTGACGATGCCGCCGGTGACCAGCAGCAGGCCGAGGGCGATCTCGGCGTTGAGGAAGCGGTCGGCGACCTGCCCCGCGATGAACGGGGCGAAGATCGCCCCGATCGAGCCGGCGAGGCCCAGGATCCAGCCCACCTGCCCGCCGGTGAAGCCGAGCCCGAGGTTGCCGTGCTCGAGGTCCGAGCGCGGGCCGGCGAGGGCGGCGGCCCGGGTCGCGGCCTCGGCGCGCCAGTCCGGCGGCGCGGCGGCATCCTCGGCCGGCGCGAGGGCCGCGAGGCTCGACTCGACGGTGCGGAGCCATTCGACCGCGGCCGCGCGGGCCGCGGCCACCACCGCCTCGTCCGCCCCGCCCGCGAGCGCCTCGTCGAGGTCGGCGACGGCGGCCCGGGCCGCGTCGAGCTCGGTCGCGAGCGGGGCGAGCCCCGCGCTCGCCGCCGGTCCCGCGGACGTCCCGGCCCGCTCGCGCCACGCCGCCACGTCGTCGAGCTGGGACGCCACGCTCGTCACGAGCTGCGGCTCGGTCGGCTGCAGCAGGTAGCTCGCGAGGTAGGGCAGCCACACGCCCCACACCGCGTACTGCAGGAACATCATCACCGAGAGGCTCGAGGCGGCGCGGCGGCGCGGGGTCGTGGCCATGGGGCGGGCTCCGGGGCGTCGGCGTCGGGCGGCAGGCGTGCGGAGGCTCGTCCGCGGCGCGGCCGCCAGCATAGCGGGCCGCGCCCGGGCTCCGGTAGCATCCGGGCCGCGTGCCGCGTGCCGCGTGCCGCGTGCCGCGTGCCGCGCGCCGCCGCCAAGGCCGCGGCCGCCGTCGTCCCGATCCCGATCCCTCGCCGGAGCCTCGACCATGCCGCGTCCCCGCACGCTCTTCACCGGCCAGTGGGCCGACATGCCGCTCGCCGTCCTCGCCGAGAAGGCCGCCGCCTGGGGCTACGACGGCCTCGAGCTCGCGTGCTGGGGCGATCACTTCGAGGTGGACCGGGCCCTGTCGGAGGACGGCTACTGCCGCGGGCGACACGACCTGCTCGCCGAGCACGGCCTGCGGACGTGGGCGATCAGCAACCACCTCGTCGGCCAGTGCGTGTGCGACCGCATCGACGAGCGGCACCGCGCGATCGTGCCGGAGCGGGTGTGGGGCGACGGCGAGGCCGAGGGCGTGCGGACCCGGGCCGCGGAGGAGATCAAGGCCACCGCCGAGGCGGCGAAGGCGATGGGCCTGGCCGTCGTCAACGGCTTCACCGGCTCGTCGATCTGGGGCGACTGGTACTTCTTCCCGCCCACCGGGCCCGAGCACGTGGACCGCGGCTTCCGCGACTTCGCCGACCGCTGGAACCCGATCCTCGACGTCTTCGACGCCTGCGGGGTGCGGTTCGCCCTCGAGGTCCACCCGGGCGAGATCGCCTACGACACCGTCACCGCCGAGCGGGCGCTGACCGCGGTGGACGGGCGGCCCTCGTTCGCCTTCAACTTCGACCCCTCGCACCTCGTGTGGCAGGGCGTCGACCCGGTGCGGTTCATCGACCGCTTCGCCGACCGCATCGCCCACGTGCACGTCAAGGACGTCCTGCGCACCCTCGACGGCGACACCGGCATCCTCGGCTCGCACCTGGCCTTCGGGGCCCACCGCCGCGGCTGGGACTTCCGCTCGCCGGGCCGCGGGGAGGTCGACTTCGAGGAGATCGTCCGCGCCCTCAACCGCATCGGCTACGACGGGCCGCTGTCGGTCGAGTGGGAGGACGCGAACATGGATCGCGAGCACGGGGCCCGCGAGGCGGTGGAGTTCCTCGCCGGGCTCGACTTCACGCCCTCGGGCCTCGCGTTCGACGCCGCCTTCGAGCGGGAGGC
>CAYLNM010000015.1:0-36907 GCA_964385045.1 uncultured Isosphaeraceae bacterium | reverse complement strand
CGGCGACTGACCGCCGAAGAGGACCTCTCGGATCAGCATCGGGATCTCGGTGTTGTCCATCGAGCCGCGGACGCGCTCGGCGAGGTGGCCCTCGGCCCGGACCAGGACGCCGCCGCTCACGTCGCCGAACGCGGCCCACGCCACCGCGAAGGGCAGCCGCCGGCCGAAGCGGTCGGGGGCGGCGACGAAGGGCGCGGTGCCCGCGCCGTCCACGCCGTCGATCGGCGAGCCGTTGCGGGTCCGCTCGGGCAGCGTCGCGGGAGGCTCCGCGCCCGGCGGTAGCGTGAGGCCGATCATCCGCATGCCGCCGCCGTCGGAGTCGGCGGCCGTGATCAGCAGCGTGTCGGGCCGATCGGCCACGAAGCGGCGGGCGACGCCGATCGCCGCGTCGGCCCGCTCCATCGCCTCGATCATGCCCGAGGCGTTGTTCGAGTTGCCGAAGTTGTCCGTCGCCTCCTCCTCGACCACGAGCAGGAACCGGCGGTCGCCGCGGCCGAGGATCCGGAGGGCGACCTCGGTCATCTCCGCCACGGTGGGGGCGCCGGGCACCCAGCGAGGAAGACCGCGCGCGCGAAGGGTCTCCTCGTCGCGGGCGTTGAAGGTGTGGTTCTCGGCGAAGAGCCCGAGCACCCGCTCGGCGTCCGGCGGGAGGGCGAGGAGCTCGGCGCGGGTGCGGACGACGCGGTAGCCGAGCGCGCGGGCCTCGTCCACGAGGTTGCGTCCGTCGGTCCGCCGCCCCGGGCCGTGCACGCCCTGCACGCCCTCGGGCAGGAACCATCGCTCGCCGCCGCCGAGCATGACCTCGGCCCCGCTCTCGAGCAGGCCCGCCGCGATGTCCTCGTGGGCCCCGCGCTCGAGCGCCGGGGCGAGGAAGCAGCCCGTCCCCGGCTCGGTGTGGCTGCCGGTCTGCACCACCCCGACGGGAAGGCCGGCCCGGATCGCCTGCAGGGCGACGCTCAGGGGCCCTCCGTCGGCGTCCACGAGGTCGCGCCCCTGCGGTCCCGCCTGCGTGCGGCCGTAGGCGCTCGAGGCGACCTTCACGCCGGTCGCGTGCACCGTCGCCCCGCCGTTGCTCGTCCCGGTGAGCGAGTCGTTCATGTGGCCGCGGTAGACCGCCATGTGCGGCAGGCGATCCCACTCGAGGTCGCCGTCGGGGCCGACGAGCATCGCCCGGCCGATCGCCCACGTGGCGGCGGACGCCCCGTCGGGGTGGACGAAGATGGCGCTGCCCGGGCGCGGGTCGAGGGCCCGGCGGACGGGGGCGTCCTCGGCCGCCGTCGGCGGGGCGGTGCAGCCGCCGGCGGCGAGCAGCGCGGCCGGGGCGAGCAGCGCGGCGGCGACTCGGCGCGGGATCGAGCGGTTCGAGTGGTTCAGGGGCCGGTGCATGGGGGGATCTCCGAAGAGGCGGGGCCGACGGTACGCGATCGCGGACGCCCGGGGAAACCGAGCCGGTGGGATCCGTGCGCGATCTTGACGAAGCGGGGGCCGCCGCCGATCGTGACCGCACCCCCCGGAGCCTCCCATGAGTGACATCGCCCCGCCGGCGGCCGACGCCGCGACCGACCGCCGCCGCGACGCGCCGATCCGCCTCGGCATGGTCGGCGGCGGCGTCGACGCCTTCATCGGGGCGGTCCACCGCACCGCCGCGATCATGGACGGCGAGGCGACGGTCGTGGCGGGGGCGCTGAGCTCCACGCCCGAGCGATCGCTCGCCTCCGGCCGCGCCCTGGGCCTCGCCGAGGAGCGCATCCATCCGACTTGGCAGGCGATGCTCGAGGACGAGTCCCGGCGTCCCGAGGACGAGCGCGTCGACCTGGTGGCCATCGTCACGCCGAACCACCTGCACTACGAGCCGGCGCGGGCCTTCGTCGAGGCCGGGTTCCACGTGATGCTCGACAAGCCGATGGTGACCCGCAGCGCCGAGGCCGCCGACCTTGCCGAGGCGGTGGCGGAGCAGGGCGTCTTCCTCGGCGTCACGTACAACTACTCGGGCTACCCGATGGTCCGCCAGGCGCGGGCGATGGTGCGGGACGGCGACCTCGGCCGCGTGCGGAAGGTCTTCGTCGAGTACCACCAGGGCTGGCTCGCCGGCCCGCTCGAGGAGACCGGTCACAAGCAGGCGGCGTGGCGCACCGATCCCGCGAAGGCCGGGGCGGCGGGGGCCCTCGGCGACATCGGCACTCACGCCGAGCACCTCGCGGCCTTCGTCACCGGACTCGAGCTCGAGTCGATCTGCGCCGACGTCACGACGTTCGTGGACGGCCGGCGGCTCGACGACGACGCGTCGGTGCTGCTGCGGTACGACGGCGGGGCCCGCGGCGTCCTGACGTGCTCGCAGGTCTGCGTCGGCCGGGAGAACGGGCTCGCCCTGCGGGTGCACGGCGAGCGGGGCAGCCTCGAGTGGCGGCAGGAGCAGCCCAACCACCTGCACGTCGCCACCGCCGACGGCACCTGGCACCTCGTGACCCGCGGCGGACCCGGCGCCCGCGCCGACGCGGCCGACGGGACGCGGCTGCCCGGCGGGCACCCCGAGGGCTTCCACGAGGCGTTCGCGAACCTCTACCGCGGCGCGTTCGCGGCGATCCGGGCGCACCGCGCGGGGGCGCCGATGCCGGACGCGGCCCGGCTGGTGCCCGACGTGACCGACGGCACCCGCGGGGTGCGGTTCGTCGAGGCGGTGCTCGCGAGCGCGGGCGGCGGCGGGTGCTGGGTGCCGGTGCGGGCGTGAGGCCGGTCGCCTCGGTCGTGCGAGCCGGGACGGCGGGTCACTCGCCCGGCCGCCCCGGCGCCGGACCGCGCGCACCGCGGCCCGCCGCCGCCGAAGAGGGCCGTGGCTCGGCCCCGCGGTGGGCGTCGCCGGCGTGCACCGCGCGCCGGGCCGCGGCCCACGCCCCGTGCGGATCGACCACCACCACGCGGGCCGGCCGCGTCCCGTCCGCCGGCTCGAAGAAGCGGGCCGCGGTGCCGGGCCGCCGCCGCACGATCGGCCGCGCGGCCTCCGGTCCCAGCAGGAACAGTCCCGAGGCGAGGGCGTCGGCGTCGGCCGCGTCCGGGGCGAGCACCGTCACCGCCCGCCGCACGCTCGCCCCGAGCCCCGTGCGGGGATCGACGAGGTGGGCGTACCGGCGGCCGTCGACCTCCACGACCTGCGACGAGTCGCCGGAGGTGCTCACCGCGGCCCCGGCCACCACGAGCCGCGCGGGGTCGGCCTCGCCGTCGCGGCCCGCCCGCACCCGCCAGCCGGCCCGGCCCGGGGGCGGATCGCCGGCCGCCACGTCGCCCGCGATCGAGACCAGGGCCCGCGGGAAGCCCGCGTCCCGCAGGACGTCGAGGGCCGCCGCCGCGCCCCAGCCCTTGCCGATGCCGCCGAGGTCCAGCCGCATGCCGGGGTGGACGAGCTCCGCGGTGCCCGCCCCCGCGTCCAGCCGCAGGAGCTCCCGGCCGACGAGCCCGCGGGCCGCCGTGCGCTCGGCCGCGGGGGCCAGGCGTCCCGTCCGCCGGGTCGCCCGCCACTGATCCACCAGCGGGCCGACCGTCACGTCGAACGCCCCGCCGGTCTCGTCCGCGAGGGCGGCCGACCGGGCGAGGACCGCCGTGAGCTCGCCGGACACCGGCACCGGGCCGTCGCCCGCCCGGGCGTTGAGCCGGCTCAGCTCCGAGTCGGTCCGGTAGTCGCTCATCACCGCCTCGAGGGCGGCCAGTCGCGACCACGCGGCCCGCATCGCGGCCTCGGCATCCGCAGGGTCCGCCCCGTCCGCCACCGCCACCCGCAGTGACGCTTGGACCCCCATCACGACCCGAGTAGACTCGAGGATCGTCGGGCCGGGCTTGGCGACGGGCTTGGCGACGGGCTTGGCGACGGGCCGGGCGACGGGCCGGGCGTCGAGCTGAACGACGGCCCCCGTGACGGCCGGGGCCGCAGCCGCGGCGCCGGCGGCGACGGCGACGGCCGGCAGGATGGCCACGGCGATGGCCACGACGAGAGCCGGGGCGGCGGCGAGGAGCGGACCGGGGCGGAGGGCGACGATGCGTTCGGCAGACATGGCCTCGATGGTACGGGCGGCGACCGTGGTCCTCGCGGCGTCCGCGGGCGTCGCGCTCGCGGCCGCGGACGAGCCGCCGACTCCCGCGACGGACGGGGCCGCCCCCGCATCCGCTCCCGCGACGCCGACCGCCTTCGCCGAGCCCGTGGCCGAGGCCGCGGCCGAGATCGAGATGGTCCCGGTGCCCGGCCCCGACGACGGCTCGATCCCGACCTTCTGGATCAGCCGCACCGAGATCCCGTGGGAGGTCTACGACGTCTTCGTGTACCGGCTCGATCTCGAGCTCGAGGACGAGGCGCAGGCGTGGGCCGACACCGAGAGCCGGCCGAGCAAGCCCTACCTGCCGCCCGACCGCGGGTTCGGCCACCAGGGCTACGCCGCGATCAGCCTCACCCACCACGCGGCGACGAAGTTCTGCGCGTGGCTGAGCGAGCGGACCGGCCGCACCTACCGCCTGCCCACCGAGGACGAGTGGGAGCGGGCGGCCCGCCTGCGGCCCGACGGCACGCTCGAGCAAGGCCCGTTCGTCAACGGCGTCGACCGGCTCCGCCTGCCGGAGGTCGCGTGGTTCCGGGCCAACGCCCGCGGCACGCCGCACCCCGTCGGTCGCCGGACGCCCACGCCGCTGGGGCTGCACGACATGCTGGGCAACGTCGCGGAGTGGGTCGACGGCCGCGACGGCGAGCCGACCACCAAGGGCGGCTCCTGGCGCGACAGTCCGAACCGGCTCCGCATCGACGCGTCCACCGACCAGACGCCGGCGTGGAACTCCAGCGACCCGCAGATCCCCAAGAGCCGCTGGTGGCTGAGCGACGGCCCGATGGTCGGCTTCCGCATCGTCTGCGAGGGCCCCGCGCCGGCCGGTCCGGCGGGCGAGGCCGCGGGCGCGACGGACTCCCCGGACGCCCCGGACGTCGACCCGAACGACGCCCGCGCCGCGGACGGCCCCGCCGCACGCGACGACGCATCCATCCCCGAGGAGGCACCCGAATGACCGATCCCCGTCCCGAGACCACGGCCTCCGGCCCCGCCGGCCCGCACGTCGACCGCCGCACGTTCGTGCAGGGCACCGCCGCGGTGGCCGCCGCCGGCTCGCTCGCCGGCCCCTCGCTCGCCGCCGGGCGGGACGAGGACGCGGGCGCCGACCGCGCGCCGCTCAAGGTCGGCCTGATCGGATGCGGCGGCCGCGGCACCGGGGCCGCCTTCCAGGCCCTGAACGCCGACGCGGGGGCGGTCCTCTGGGCCATGGCCGACGTGTTCCCCGAACGGATCGAGTCGGCCCACGCGAACCTGCGGCAGGCGATCGGCTCGGGGGCCGACGAGCGGATCCGGGTGCCCGCCGAGCGCCGGTTCCTCGGGTTCGAGGCGTACGAGCGGCTGCTCGACGCGGGCGTCGACGTCGTGCTCCTGGCCACCCCGCCCGGCTTCCGGCCCGCCCACCTCGAGGCGGCGGTCGAGGCCGGGGCCCACGTCTTCACCGAGAAGCCGATGGCGGTGGACGCTCCCGGCGTGCGCCGCTGCATGGCCGCGTGCGAGAAGGCGAAGGCCAAGGGGCTGAGCGTCGTCTCCGGCTTCTGCTGGCGGTACGGCGACGCGGAGCGGGCGGTCTTCGACCAGATCAACCGGGGGGCGGTCGGCCGCGTCCTCAGCGTCCACACCACCTATCACAGCGGCACCCTGCGCCAGAATCCGCGGCAGGACCACTGGTCGGACACCGAGTGGCAGCTCCGCAACTGGTGGCACTTCTGCTGGCTCAGCGGCGACCACATCGTCGAGCAGGCCTGCCACAGCGTGGACCGGCTCGCGTGGGCCACCGGCGACCGGACCCCCGTGCGCTGCACCGCCCTCGGCGGCTCAGCCGCCCGCCGCGGGGCCGCGTCCGGCGACGTGTACGACCACTTCACCGTGATCTACGAGTACGACGACGGGACGCGGGCCTTCCACACCTGCCGCCAGATCGACCGCACGCCGAGCGACAACAGCGACTACGTCTACGGCACCGAGGGCTGGGCCGAGGTCAACGGATGGAAGCCGGTGCACGAGGTCCGCTCGCACGACGGCGACGTCCGCTGGTCCTACGACGGGCCGCGGGGCGACATGTACCAGAACGAGCACGACGAGCTCTTCCGCTCGATCCGCGCCGGCGACGCCCGCAACGACGGCGAGTGGATGATGCGGAGCACCATGATGTCGATCATGGGCCGCATGGCCGCGTACACCGGGCAGGTGCTCGAGTGGGACCGGGCCCTCGCCTCCGAGGAGGTCCTCGGGCCCGACGTGCCCGCGTGGGGCCCGATGCCGGTGCGGCCGCGGCCGGTGCCGGGCCGGACGCCCTTCGCCTGATCCGCCGACGCTCGTCCGCGCCGCCCGCGCCGTCCGCCCCCGCCGGCTCCGCGGCGTCCCCGACCCTCCGGACCCGACCCTCGCCCGTGCCCGCAGGAGACGCGCCGTGACCGACCTCTCCCGTCGAGACCTCTTCCAGGTGGCCGTCGGCTCGGTGGTGCTGGGCAAGCTCGCCGGGGCCGGCATGTCGCAGCCGGCGCTGGAGCTGACGCCGGCGGCGGGGGCGGCCGGGCAGCCGGAGGCGGGCACGGCGGCGGCGCGGCGAGCCCGCGCGCCCGAGGAGCCGCGGCCGATCCGCAAGGCCCTCAAGTGGGGCATGATCGGCGAGGGGGCGACGGTGGAGGCGAAGTTCCGGCTCGCCCGCGACTGCGGCTTCGACGGCGTCGAGATGGACAGTCCCAACGACCTCGATCCCGACGAGGTGCTCGCGGCGAAGGCGGCGACCGGGATCGAGATCCCCGGCGTCGTCGACAGCGTGCACTGGGCGAAGCCGCTCTCGCATCCGGACCCCGCGGTGCGGGCCGAGGGCGTGGCGGGGCTGCGGACCGCGATCCGGGACTGCCGGACCTACGGCGGCGACAGCGTCCTGCTGGTGCCGGCGGTGGTGAGCAAGCAGGTCTCGTACGCCGACGCGTACGCCCGCTCGCAGGCGGGCATCCGCGCCGTGCTGCCGCTCGCCCGCGAGCTCGGGGTGCGGATCTCGATCGAGAACGTCTGGAACAACTTCCTGCTGAGCCCGCTGGAGGCGGCCCGCTACACCGACGAGCTCGACCCCGAGGTCTGCGGCTGGCACTTCGACGTGGGCAACATCGTCGCCTACGGCTGGCCCGAGCAGTGGATCGAGGTCCTGGGCGAGCGGATCCGCCGGCTCGACGTGAAGGAGTACAGCCGCCGGAAGCTCGACGAGGAGGGCCGCTGGGCCGGCTTCGGCGTCGAGCTGCTCGAAGGCGACTGCGACTGGCCGGCCGTGATGCGGGCCCTCGACGCGGTCCCGTACACCGGCGGCTGGATGGCGGCCGAGGTGCGGGGCGGCGGGGCGGAGCGGCTGCGCGACGTCGCCGAGCGCATGGACCGGATCATCGCGAGCTGACGTCCCGGCTCCCCGGGGGACGGGGGGCCCGGGGGCCCGGGGGTCCGGGGGTCCGGGGGTCCGGGGGCGACCGGCGCGTCGGTCCGCGCCATCCGTGAAGGAGGCGCCGTGCGCCATGTTCCCGTCCTCCCGGCCGCCGCGGCGCGACGCCTCGCGGCGGCGATGCTGCTGCTCGTGCTCGCGCTGCCGGCCGGTCCCGCCCTCGCGGGTCCACTGAAGGTCTACGTCCTCGCCGGTCAGTCCAACATGCAGGGGCACGCCCACCTGCGGACGCTCGAGGCGATGCGGCTCGACGCCGACACCGCCGAGCTGCACGGGCTGATCGTGGACGAGCAGGGCAGGCCGCGCACGAGCGAGCGGACCTGGATCTCGTCCATCGGCGGCGCCGACGAGCCGCGCCTCGGGCCGCTGACCGTCGGCTACGGGGCGGGCAGCGGCATCCCGCCGAGGATCGGCCCCGAGCTCGCCTTCGGCCTGAGCCTCGAGCGGTGGACGGACGATCCGATCCTGATCGTCAAGACCGCCTGGGGCGGCCGGAGCCTGCACACCGACTTCCGTCCTCCGAGCGCGGGGCCGTACGTCTTCGGCGAGGCCGAGCTCGCGCGGATCCGGCAGCGGGGCGAGGACGTGGAGGCGGCGCGGGCGGAGAAGGAACGGGCGACGGGCCGCGCCTATCGCGCGATGATCGAGCACGTGCGCACGGTCCTCGCCGAGCCGGGGATCCACCATCCGGCGTACGACCCGGTCGAGGGATGGGAGCTGGCCGGCTTCGTCTGGTTCCAGGGCTGGAACGACATGGTCGACGCGACGGTCTACCCGGAGCGGGGCCGGCCCGGCGGCTACGACGCGTACACCGAGCTGCTCGCCACCCTCGTCGCGGACGTGCGGCGCGACCTCGAGGCCCCGGCGATGCCGGTCGTGATCGGCGTGATGGGCGTGGGGGGCCCGCTGGCGTCGTACCCGCCGGACCGGCGGCGCTTCGTCCCGATCCACCGCGGCTTCCGCGAGGCGATGGCGGCCGTCGCGGCGCGGCCGGAGCTCGAGGGCGTGACCGCGGTCCGCACCGCGCCGCACTGGGACGTCGAGGTCGATGCCCTGCGGGCCCGCGAGGCCGCGCTCGCCCCGAGGCTCGAGGAGCTCGAGGCCGAGGTCCGCGCGGGCCGGATGGACGCCGAGGCGGCGGCGGCGGCCCGGGCGTCGCTCATGGCCGAACGCTTCGACGAGCGCGAGCGGGCGCTGCTCCGCGAGAGCACCTCCGACCGCGCCTACCACTACCTGGGCTCCGCCCGCATCCTCGGCCGCATCGGCCGGGCGTTCGCGGAGGCCCTCGCCCCCGACCGGAAGGACCCCGCGTGAGCCACGCTCCTCGCTCGCGCCGCGTCGCCGCCGGAGCCGCGTCGCCCGGCGCACGTGCACCCGTCCCCGTCGTCGTCCTCGTCGTGGTCCTCGTCGTTCTCGCGGCGACGAGCGTCGCCGCCGCCGCCACCGCCGCGCCCGGCCGCGGCCTGCCCAACCCCGACTTCACCCGGGGCGAGCCGGTCCCCGAGGGGGCGACGCACGACTGGACGCTCGGGCCCACCGGCCTCCGCGGCTGGATGCACAGCGAGGGACTCGAGACCACCACCGCGCGGCAGGTCCTCGTCACCGAGGTGGACGCGGGCTCGCCCGCCGACGGCCGCCTGCGGCCCGGCGACGTGATCCTCGGCGTCGACGACGCGCCCTTCGCGTTCGATCCGCGGGTCGAGCTTGGCCGCGCGATCGGACGGGCGGAGGCCGGCGACGGTCGCCTGCGCCTGCGTCGCTGGCGCGACGGCCGCACCGAGACGCTCGTGCTGCGGCTGCGGTTCATGGGGGCGTACGCCCCGACCGCCCCCTTCGACTGCGACAAGTCGCGCCGGATCCTCGAGCGAGGATGCGACGCGATCGCGCGCCGGATGCGGGCGGACCCGGACGCGGGCAATCCGATGGAGCGGTCGCTGAACGCGCTCGCGTTGCTGGCGGGCGGCCGGCCCGAGCACCTGCCGCTGGTGCGAGCGCAGGTCGAGCGGGCGGCGGCGTACTCCGATCCCGACCGCCGGCAGCTCCACTCCTGGTGGTACTTCCCGCAGGCGATGCTGCTGGCCGAGTACGTCCTCGCCACCGGCGACGAGCGGGCGATGCCGGCTCTCGAGCGGATCACGATGGAGATCGTCCGCGGGCAGAGTGCGATCGGCTCGTGGGGGCACCGCTTCGTGCAGCCGAGCGGGCGGCTCGCCGGCTACGGCATGATGCACGCCACCGGGGTGCCGCTCACCGTCGCCCTCGCCCTCGCCCGAGAGGCCGGCGTGCAGTCGGAGGCACTCGACGCCGCGATCGAGCGCAGCGCCCGCGTCATCCGCTTCTACGTCGGCAAGGGCAGCGTGCCCTACGGCGACCACCACCCGTGGACCGAGACGCACGACGACAACGGGAAGAACGGCATCGCGGCGGTGCTGTTCCACCTGCTCGGGGACGCGGAGGCCACCGAGTACTTCTCGCGGATGAGCGTCGCCTGCCACGGATACGCCCGTGACACCGGTCACACCGGCAACTTCTTCAACATGCTGTGGGCGATGCCCGGCGTGGCCCGCTCGGGCCCGCGGGCGACCGGGGCGTGGATGGCCGAGTTCGGGTGGGCCTACGACCTCGCCCGGCGGTGGGACGGCAGCTTCCGGCACCAGGGGCCGCCGCAGCGGCGGCCCGACAGCTACGGCGGGTGGGACGCCACGGGGGCCTACCTGCTCGCCTACGCGCACGGCACCCGGTCCCTGCACCTCGCCGGGCGTCCGGACCCCATCACGCCGCCGCTCGACGCGGAGGCGGCCGAGACCCTGATCGACGACGGTCGCGGCTGGGGCCCGCGCACGCGGCTCGCCGGCTACGCGTCGCGTCCGGACGCCGCGATCCTCGCGGGGCTGTCGAGCTGGTCGCCGGTGGTGCGGGAGCGATCGGCCGGCGAGCTCGCCCGCCGGGAGCTGGACGTCGTCCCGCGGCTCGTCGCCCTGCTCCGCGGGGACGAGGAGTACGGACGGCTCGGGGCGTGCGCGGCGATCATCGCCCTCGGCCCGCGGGCCGCGGACGCGGTGCCGGCGCTGCGGGCTGCGCTGGACGACGGGTCGCTGTGGGTGCGGGTCCGGGCGGCCGAGGCGCTGGCCGCGGTGGGGGACGCCGCGGTGCCGGCCGTCCCGAGGCTGCTCCGCATGCTCGCCCGCGAGGACCCGGAGACGGACCCGCGCGGCATGGAGGAGCGGTACCTGTGCTTCGCCCTGTTCGACCGGCGGGACGGCCTGCTGTCGCGGTCCCTGGAGGGGGTCGACCGCGAGCTCCTGTACGAGGCGGTGCGGGCGGGGCTCGCCAACGAGGACGGCCGGGCCCGCGGGACGCTCGGCTCGGTGTACCGGAACCTGTCCTCCGAGGAGATCGAGCCGCTGCTGCCCGCGATCCATCGCGCGGTGATGGAGCCGGCCCCGAGCGGGATCATGTTCGCCGATGGCATCCGGCTGACCGGGCTCGCGGTCCTCGCCCGCCACCGCATCGCCGAGGGGCTGCCGGCGTGCCTGGACCTGGTCGATCCCGACCGGTGGGGCATGCGGAGCCGCGTGCGGCCGTGCCTCGACGCCCTGCGGGTCTACGGCGGGGCGGCCCGTTCGGAGCTCCCGCGGCTCGAGCGGCTGCCGGAGGTGCTCGCGGCGCGACGCTGGTCGCCCGAGGAGATCGACGCCCTCGGGATCCCGGCCCTCGTGGCGGCGATCCGGGCCGACGAGGATCCGCCGGTCCTGCGGTCGATCCGGACGGTGGGCGGAGGCGGCTGAGCGGCGCGGGCGCGGCGGGCGGCGGCGGCGGTCGGCGGGCGACCCGCGACCCGCGGCACGCGGCACGCGGGGACGACCGGCGCGCGACCCGCGGCGCACGGCACGCGGCGGGCGCCGCCCGACCGGCGGCCCGCGGCCGGCTCCGGCCCTCAGTCGGCCCGCGCCTGCACCTCCTCGAGTCCGCGGCCGATCCAGGCCGCGAGGACGCACATCGCCGCGAGGGCGGCGAGCGTGACCGCGGCGCCCGCGAGCCCGGCGAGGGCGGCGAAGGCCCCGGTGCCGAGGAGCACCACGCCGATCGCGGTGTTGGACAGGGCGGTGTAGGCCGCTCGCGTGTCGGCGGTCGCCATGTCGACGAGGTGGGTCGAGCGTCCGAGCCGCACGCCCTGGTACGCGGTCATCAGGACGAGCAGCAGCGCGGGGACGAGCCACGCCGCGAGCCGCGGTCCCGGCTCGGCGGCCGCGACCGCCGCCGCGGCGGCGAGCGCGACCGCGCCCGCCACCGCCGCCCGCACCAGCACCCGGCGGCTCGAGCGGTCGGCGAGCCGGCCCCAGACGTACGTGCTGCCGATGCCGGCGAGGGCCGAGGCGAGGACCGCGGGGCCGAGGGTTCCGAGTCCGGTGCCGTCGGACTCGGGTCCCTCGTCGCCACCGGCCCCGAGCAGCAGCACGTACGGCGGGGCGATGGCGGTGGCGGTGAGCAGGCCGCGGACGAGGATGAAGCGGCGGAGCTGCGGGTCGGACCGCAGCAGGCCCAGGTGCTCGCGGGCGACGGCGATCGGCCGCCCGCCGCCCTCGGTCGCGCCGGGCTCCTCGGCGAGGGCGGTGAACAGGCCCGCCGCCGCGAGCCACAGCGCCGCGGCCACGAGCAGCGCTCCGGCGATGCTTCCCGGCGTGAGCGGGATCACGCCGAACGCGAGCAGGGCCCCGAAGGCGAGCACCGCGGCCGAGGCGACGGTGGCGGCGGTGCCGGTGGCGGTGCCGCGGGTCGCCTTGGAGACGGTCTTGCCGAGGACGTCCTTGTAGGCCACCGAGCAGAAGGATCGGGCGAGGGCGAAGACGGCGAGCAGGCCCAGGATCGTCCAGCCCGCGGTCGCTCCCTCGAGTCCCACCGCGGCCCCGGCCATCCCGAGGACCGCGAGGCCCTGCACGAGGCTGCCGCCGGCCCACACGAGCTTGCGGCGGGCCCGACGGCGAATCCAGCCCGAGATGACCAGCTGCGGCAGCAGCGACCCGGCCTCCCGGAGCGGCACCAGCAGGCCCACGAGCGCGGTGGGGGCGCCGAGGGCGGGCAGCAGCCAGCCGAGGACGAGCTTGGGATCCACCAGGCCGTCGCCGGTCTTGGTCGCCCCGAGGCTCGCGACGTGGAGGGCGAAGTTGCGGGGCTGCTCGTGGCAGGCCGCGTCGGGAATGTCGCGGCACACTCGGCCGTCGTCCTCGGCGGTGAGCAGGTCGCGGGCACGGGCGGCGAGGCTGGTCATGGGACGGGAGCGTAGCCACGGGATCGGCGCGCGACGTCGGGCCCTCGTCCGTCCGCCGGGGTCCCCGGCCGGCCGGACGCCGCACGGTACCCTGCGGCGGTCTGCCCGGAGCCTCCCCGCGATGCCCACCACGCCGTCCGCCGCCGGCCTCGCCGATCGCCTCAAGTCCGCCACCGCCGCCCGGCACCGCCGGGCCGAGGAGCGGCCGCTCCAGCGCGCGCTCGCCGCGGCCACGATCGAGCGCGAGCGGCACGCCCGCTGGGCGCTCGTCATGCTCGCGCTGCACGCCGCGCTGGAGCAGGGACTGCGGCGGCTGGTGGTGGCCCGCGGCGACCTCGACGGGCTCGACGCGCTCGTGGCCGGGCACGGCCGCCACGTGGCGAACCTCGAGCGCGACGTCGCCGCCGCCGCGGCCGCCGGTCGCCTGCCGGCGCCGGTGCGGGCCGCGGACGCCGCCGCCCACGCCGGGCCCGCGACCCGGGACGTCGTGGCCCGGATCGATCGCCGCGCCGCCGAGGACCCGACGTCGCTCCTCGGCTGGCTCTACGTCCTCGAGGGCAGCATGAACGGCAACCGCTTCATCGCCGCCCGCCTCGCCGAGGCGTGGGGCGATGCGGGCGGGCTCGCCTACCTCGACCCGGACGGGGCCGAGCAGCGATCGCGGTGGCTCGCCTGGCGGGCGGAGCTCGACGCGCTGCCGCTGACGGCCGCGGAGCAGGCCGCGATCGAGGCGGCCGCGGCCGAGGCATTCGACGGCGTGGCCGCGGCGTCGGACGAGGTCGCGGCGGGCTGAGCGTCGCCGGCGCCGCCCTCGGCGCGCTCCCTGCGGGTCGGCGCGCACGCCGCGTCCACGCGGCGGACGCCTCCGCCGCCGGGCGACGGCCGAGTGGCGGGAGTCCCCGCCGCCGCGCGAGCGTTGCTCAGCCGCCCGCCGCCGCCCGCTGCCGCAGCTGGCGATACCGCTCGCGGTACTTGCGGTCGAGCTGCTTGTGCTTGTCGTCGAGGACGACGGTCCGCCCGTCGATCCAGGCGTCCGTCACCCGCGTGGTGATCTCGAGGACGTCGCCGTCGGCGAGGAACATCGTCGCCGCCTTGCCGACCTCGAGGGTGCCGAGCCGGTCGCCCACCCCGAGCACCTCGGCCGCCGAGGCGGTGATCGACCGCAGGGCGACGTCGGGGTCGAGCCCGTGGGCGACCGCGATCGCGGCGTGGTACGGCAGGTTCCGCTCGTGCGGGGTGTCGAAGGACCCGCCGCTGGAGGCGAGGCACCAGCGGACGCCGGCCGCCTCGAGGCGTGCCGGCAGGGTGAAGGACGAGTCGTAGTCGTCGTGGCGGCTCGTGGGCAGCCGGTGGGTGCCGGTGAGGATCACGGGGATGTCGTGCCGCACGAGCAGGTCGGCCGCGGCGTCGGCGTCGGCCCCGCCCACGATCACGCCCCGCAGCCCGCGCTCGGCGCAGAAGGTCGCGGCGGAGCGGATCTGGTCGAGCTCGTTGGCCCGCACGAAGACGGGCGTCTCGCCGCGGATCGCCGGGAGCATCGCCTCCATCCGCACGTCCACCGGCAGCTCGGGATCGGCGGCCCGCGCCGCGGCGTAGGCCTCGGCCCGGTCGAAGAGGGCCGCGATCTCGCGGAGCTCGCCCGCCGCCCGGTCGAGCTGCTCCTGCGGCGAGTCGTCCATCCACCACGCCTCGATCGGCCGCAGGATCGGCCAGTTCAGGCACAGGCCGGCGTCGGCCTCCACCGCCATCTCCTCCCACGTCCAGCCCTCGAGCCGCAGCACCGCGGCCCGGCCCGGGACCAGCCCGCCCACGGGCAGGGTGCACGCGGTGAGGATGCCGTTGGAGCGGGTCACGGGGATGAGCGTCGAGTCCGGGTTCACCGCGACGATCGCGCGGGCCTCGGGCGTCACCTCGCCGACCTCGTTCTCGTCCCGCGTCGCCCGCACGGCCCCGATCTCCATCAGGCCCATGATCGTGTTGGCGGCGACGAGGCCGGGGTAGAGCCGGCGGTTCCGGGCGTCGACCACGGTCGAGCCGGCGGGCGTGGCCGGGGCGTCGGCGGTGGGGCCGAGCCACGTGACCACGCCGTCCTCGGCGATCAGCGTCCCGTTCTCGATCGTCGCGCCCGCCACCGGCACGATCGTCGCGTTGACGACCACCAGCGGCACCGCCTGCGACGGCGGGGCCTTGGGCGTGACGTCCTGTCCGCGGGCCGCGGGGGCGAGGGCGAGGACGAGGGCCGCGGCGAGGCACGCCGCGAGCCCGCGGGCGGGGCCGCGGCGGGTGGGGATGGTGGGGGGCACGGGCATGGCTCAGCGCTCCTCGAGCAGCAGGTCGTGGATGGTGCAGCCGCAGTCGCCGGGGCGGGCCCCGCGGGGCTCGATGCCGTTGCGGACGAGGAACGTCCACTCGGCCTTGAGCCGGGCGAGCTCCTCCGGCGAGTGCGTGTGGTCGCGGGCGTTGCCGAAGCCGCCGTCGTGGTCGCGGTCGGCCAGCGCGATCGCGGCCGGCGGGCCGTCGACGAGGTCGCGGCCCGGTCCGCCCGCCTCGCCGCCGTCACCGTCGCCGTCGCCGTCGTCGGAGCCGCTGCGGTCGCGGCCCTCGATGACCTTCGCGATGATCCGCTCCCGCTCGCGGCGGGTGATGGCCCGCAGCTCCGCGTCGCGGTCCCGCGAGAAGTACTCGCGTCCGTCCACGAAGGTGCGCTCGACCCGCGAGAGGCTCGAGAGCGGGTGGCCGTTCCAGACCACCACGTCCGCGTCCTTGCCCACCTCGAGCGAGCCGATGCGGTCGGCGACGTCGAGCTGGATCGCGGCGTTGAGGGTGACGAACTTCAGCGCCTCGTCCATCGGGACGCCGCCGTACTTCACCGCCTTGGCCGCCTCGGCCGCCATGCGGCGGGCGAGCTCGTCCGAGTCGCTGTTGAACGACACCGTGACGCCGGCCTCGTGCATGATCGAGCCGTTGGACGGGATCGCGTCGTAGACCTCGATCTTGAAGGCCCACCAGTCGCTGAAGGCCGAGGCGCCGATGGCGTGCTCGGCGATCGCGTCGGCGACCTTGTAGCCCTCGAGGACGTGCTGGAAGGTGCCGATGCGGAAGCCGAACTCGCCCGCGAGGCGGCTGAGCATGAGGATCTCGTCCTGGCGGTACGAGTGGCAGTGGATGAGCCGGTCGCCGCGCACCGTCTCCCACATCGCCTCGAGCTCGAGGTCCCGGCGGGGTGGGGCGAGCCGCGCCCGCTCGGCCTCGGGCATCGCCGCCCACGCCTCCATGCGGCGGCCGTACGCGCGGCCGGCGAGCAGGGAGGCGTACTGGATGCCCTCGACGCCCATCCGCGTCTGCGGGTAGCGGGTGCGGAAGCCGTCGCCCCAGTTGGACTGCTTGACGTTCTCGCCCAGGGCCCACTTGACCCCGGGTCGGGCGCCCGCCAGCCGCATGTCGTCGGGATGGACGGCGCCCCAGCGGAGCTTGACCACGCTGTTCTGGCCGCCGATCGGGTTGGCCGAGCCGTGGAGCTGGCTCACCGCGGTGACACCGCCGGCGAGCTGGCGGTACCAGTCGATGTCGTCGGGATTGATGACGTCGGCGATCCGGACCTCGCAGGTGACCGACTGCGTGCCCTCGTTGACGCCGCCGGAGATGCCGGTGTGGCTGTGGCAGTCGATGATGCCGGGCGTCACGTGCATCCCGGCGGCGTCGATCACGCGGGCGCCCGCGGGAATCGCCACGTCGCCGGCGGGGCCGACCGCGACCAGCCGGCCCTCGGCGAAGACCACCGCGCCGTCGCGGATGGTGCCGGCGGGACCGCTCGTCCAGACGGTGGCCCCGACGAGGGCGACCGTCTCCTGCGGCGGGATCGCGTCGAAGGCGAAGGCGCCCACCGGCAGGCCGGGCAGGTCCGGGACCGGAAGCGGTCCCGCGTCCTCGTCCGCGGTCGCGGGATCCTCGTCGCTCTCGCCCTCGTCCCCCGCCGCCTCGTCCGCGGCCGGGGTGCCGGTCCAGGCCACCAGTCGCCCGCCGGGGAGCAGGGCGTCGCCGTGGATGACGCCGCCCTCGAGCACCGCGGTCACCGGCACCGGGACGTCGACGCCGAAGGCGGCACCCGCGAGCATCGCGTGCACGCGGTTCTCGAGGCGGCGCACCCGGGTGCCGCGGACGGCCTCGGGCCCGGGGGCCGGTTCGGCCTCGGTCTCGGCGTCCGTGTCGGCGTCGGCGCCGGCGTCGCCCGCGTCCGCGGCGTCCTCCCGAGGCGCGTCGTCGTCGCCCGCTTCCGCGGGCGCCGGCGTCCACGACAGCGCCGGTCCCTCCTCGATCGTCACGGTCCCGGCCACGGCGGGCTCGGCCGAGGTCACCGTCCAGCGGCCCTCGAACGTCGCCGCGGGCGGGGCGGACACCTCGTGCCGGCGGCCGTCGATCCACAGGTCGCGGACCTCGGCGTCCTCGTGGAAGGGCTCGCCGTCGAGCACCACGAGGGTGGCGGAGCCTCCGACGCGCACGCGGCCGTAGCGGTCGTCGACGCCGAGCCGGCGGGCGGGCGTCACGGTCATCGCCGCGAGCACCTCGTCGACGGCGAGGCCGTGCTCGAGGTGGGTGCGGAGGCTGCGCTCGAACCGCTGGCCGCGGGGGAGCGAACCGGTGGTCAGGCTGACCTCGACGCCCGCGTCGAGCAGGCGACGCACGTTGGTCGGGGTCTGCTCCCACGCCACGAGATCGCGGAGCGTCGCCCGCCGCTGGTCGCTCACGGTGTCGACGGCGGGGGCGTCCGCGACCGCGAGCGGCACGATGAAGGGCAGGCCGGTGCCGGCGATCGCCTCGAGGCGGCGCCACTCGTCGCCGCTGCCGCGGACGACCGCGTCGCGGCCGAACTCCGCCGCCGCGCGGGCGACGCGGAGGGCGTCGAGCTCGTCGCCGACCGCGAACATCAGCGGCAGGTCGCGTCCGAGGGTGGCGATGGCGTCGTCGGGGGCGGGCCGCTCGTTCAGCTCGGGATGGCGCTCGTGGGCGGCCACCGCGGCCCGGCGCCACTCGGCGTCGGCGAGCGACTGCCGGAGCAGCGCGATCGCGCCCATCTTCGAGCCGGGGTAGGCCGAGCGGCCGCGGCCGCGGCCGGTCTGCAGGGCCGCGACGTGGCCCGTCTCGGCCCGCACCACGCGGGCGGCGGGATCGCCGCCGCGGTCCTCGGCCGTGGTCACCACCGCGCCGGTGCCGCGGAGCACGCCGTCGTCGGGCACCAGGTGCACGAGGGCGATCCCCATCGCCCGCATCCGCGCGCGGGTGCCGGCGTCGAGGTCGGTGCTCGCGAGGGCCGAGCCCTGGGCTCGCACCATCGCGTTCCAGTGGGTGCCCTCGGCGTCCTCGTCCGGGGCCGGCGTCGACACCTCGTGCCACGGCTCGAGGAGGCCGGCGTGCACGACGTGGCCGCTCGCGTCCCAGGTGCGGTAGCCCGCCGGGACCTCGAGGTCCGGGCCCATCGCGACGATCGTGTCGCCGTCGACGAGGATCGTCGCGTCCTCCACCCGGACGCCGGGCTCGGGGATCACCGTCGCACCGACGATCGCGTGCCGCGCGAGGTGCACCGGCCGCGGGCCGTTGACCGGCTCGACGGGCTGGGCGGGGGCGGGTTGGGGGAAGCAGGCCAGCGCGGCGGCGAGGAGGCCGAGCGCGCACGCGGGTCGAACGAGTCGCGTCATGGAGCGGGAGGCTACCACGATGCGCGCGGGAGCGATTCCGTTCACGCGGTGCGCCCGGTACGCTCGAGGTCCCGCGCGGCACGAGGTCGCGCACGCCGTGGACGATTTGCCGGAATCTCGAGATGCGCACCGACCCCCGACTGACTCGCCGCCGATTCATGGGCACCGCCGCCGCGGTGGGCGCCTCGGGCGCCGGACTCGTCGCCGCCGCGCGCCCGGCCGCCGCCGGGCGCCCGAGCGCACTGCGGATCGGGGTGATCGGATGCGGCGGACGCGGCACCGGGGCCGCGGTGAACGCGCTCGAGGCATCGGACGACGCCCGGATCGTGGCGATGGCGGACGTCTTCGCCGATCGGCTCGCGTCGGCCCGGGGTCACCTCGCGGCCCGCGGCGAGCGCGGCGTCGTGCCCGAGGACCGCTGCTTCACGGGCTTCGACGCCTTCGAGCGACTGCTCGAGCTCGAGGACGTGGACCTCGTGATCCTGGCCACGCCGCCGCACTTCCGCCCCCTGCACTTCGAGGCCGCGGTCGCCGCGGGGACGCACGTCTTCATGGAGAAGCCGGTGGCGGTGGACCCGGCCGGGGTCCGGCGGGTGCTGGCGGCCGGCGAGTCGGCGACCCGGCAGGGACTGTCGGTCGTCGCCGGCACCCAGCGGCGGCATCAGCGGTCGTACCTCGAGACGATCGGCCGCCTCGAGGCGGGGGCGATCGGCCGCGTGGTGAGCGCGAGCTGCTACTGGAACCAGGGCGGCCTCTGGATGAAGCCGCGCGAGGCGGACTGGTCCGACATGGAGTGGCAGCTCCGCAACTGGCTGTACTTCACGTGGCTCAGCGGCGACCACGTGGTCGAGCAGCACGTGCACAACCTCGACGTGTGCAACTGGGTGATCGGGACGCACCCCGTGCGGGCGACGGGCATGGGCGGCCGCGAGGTGCGCACCGACCCGGCCTACGGCAACGTCTACGACCACTTCGCGATCGAGTACGAGTACCCCGGGGGCGTGACGGTCACGAGCCTCTGCCGCCAGCAGGACGGCACCTCGGCCCGCGTGGAGGAGGTGTTCCGCGGCACCGAGGGCACGTGCGTGCTCTCGCCGGGCCGGGGGACGATCGAGGGCGCGGACGACTGGTGGTTCGAGGGCGAGGACCCGAACCCGTACGTGCAGGAGCACGTGAACCTGCACGCCTCGATCCGCGCGGGGGCCGGCCGCAACGAGGCCCGGGCCGTCGCCGAGTCCACGATGACCGCGATCCTCGGCCGGCTGAGCGCGTACACCGGGCGGACGCTCGAGTGGGACGCGGCCCTCGCGGCCGACCTCGACCTCTCGCCGCCCGCCTACGCGATGGGCGACCTGCCGGTCCGTCCGGTCGCGGTGCCGGGTCGGACGCGGCTGCCGGGGGCGTGAGGGCGGCGCGGCGGGGGGTGAGCCGGGCGGGGCGTCGCGGCGGCGCGGCGTCGTGGGCCTCCCCGGCCCCGCGGACGTCGGCGGGCCGCGCCCGACCGTCTGCCGCGCACCGCCGGCGCGGGACCGGCACCGCCCGTCCGCCGGGGCCGTGCTCGCCGGGGCCCGGCGACGACGCGCTGGATCGCGGCCCGAGACTGACCGAGGTCGCCATCATGGACGTCTCCTCCGCCGGTCCCTCGCTCGCCCCCGTCGCCGCCGGCCTTCGGGCCGCCGCCGACGCGCGGCTGACGAAGGAGGTCCTGCCGGCCGGCGGGGCCGCCTCGCCCGAGCTCGGCCGGGCCCTCGACGCCCTCGAGCTCGAGGGCCGCACGGTGGCGGCGGCCGCGGTCCTGAAGATCGCCGACGAGCAGGTCGCCGAGGTGCTGGACCTGCTCGCCTGAGTCTCGCCCCCCGCCGTCGCGGGGCGGCCCCGGCGGGAGCCGCGGCGGCTTGACTCGTCGCCGCGCCCGCTCGACGCTCCCCGCATGCCGACGATGGTGCCGAGCGTGCTCGGCCTGCTCCTGCTCGTGGCCCTGGTGGTGCTCGCGCTGCCGCTCGTGCGGCGGCGGGGGCGGGCGGCGCGTCCCGTGCGACCGGTGACGCGGCCGGTGTGCGCGCGGTGCCGCTACGAGGTGGCCCGCGTGGCCGGGCCGCGATGCCCCGAGTGCGGCCGCGACCTCGAGACCACCGGCGTGGTGGACCACCGCGATCCGCCGCGGCGGCCGCTCGCCCTCGCCCGCCTCACCACGCTGCTGCTGCTGGCCGTCGTGGCGTGGATGCCGCTCGTGGCCGCGTTCGACGGCCTGCGTCCGAGCGCATGGACCTGGACGGTCGAGGCGACCGTGGTCGAGCTCGGGGCCGCGGGGGCGCCGGGGGCCGCGGCGGGGCCCGGGGCCGCGGCGGTGCCCGGGACCGCGGGGGCGCCGATGGCGGCGGGGACCGTATCCGGTGGCGGAGGTCCCGCCGCGGACCGGCTTCGGATCGGTCGCACCCGCGTCCGGCACGGCTGGCGGGAGCCGGACCGGGCGGACTTCGGGCCCGGGCGCGTGTCGGTCGTCCTGATCGGGGCGGCCGACCTCGAGCTCGTCGGCGGGAGTGAGGCGGCCCTCGCGGGCCGGTCGGCGGAGGACCTGGCGGCGGACGTTCGGCGCGCGACCGAGGACACGCGCTTCCGGGTCCCGGCCGACGTGGCCGGCGCGCTGGCGAGCCGGCTCGCCCGGGGCCTCGGCGGCGGCGATCCCCGCGCGACGAGTCGCCGCCTCCGGCAGGTGGTGGCCGAGGCGGCGGGACCCCGCGACGTGCGCGTGGTCGGATCGCGAGACGACGTGGTCTGGCGCCGGCGGCCCGCCGCCTGGCCGCCCTTGGCGGCGACGATCGCGTGCGGACTCGGCGTGGCGCTGGGGCTGCTGGTGGTCGTCCGCGACTGGCGGCGCGGCGACCCGGTCCCGCGGTCCGCCGCGACGTCCTCCGCGCCCGGGCCGCGGATCCCGGGACGCCCCGGACGAATCACGCCGATCCGGCAGTCGACGGTTCCGATCCCGCGGGCGCGACGGTAGCATCGCGATCGAGGCGTCGGCGGCGGGCCGGGGAGGTGCGCCGCCGACGAGCTGTTCGTGAGGACCGGTCCCGGCGCAGCGGGGCCGAGTGACACTGTCGTGGAGAGACTCATGCGAAGGGCGATCATCGTCCTGGGAACGGCTGTCGCATGCGCGGGCGGCGTTGGGGGCACCGGAACCGCCGCGGCCCGGCCGGCTCCCGATGGGCCCGACCTGGCCCCGTTCACCGAGGAGGCGGCGGCCCGTGGGGTGTCGTACGTGCCGGATCAGCAGCAGCCCTTCGGCGACGGCATCACGTTCGCCGACCTCGACGCCGACGGCGACCCCGACATCGTGGCGATCGGGGCGAGCGGCGGGGTGATCGGGGTGTTCGAGAACGACGGCACCGGCCACTTCGTGGACCGCACCGGCGTGCTGCCCGACCTGCTCAATCCCTCGGCGGTGGCGGCGGCCGACTACGATCGCGACGGGGACCTCGACCTCTACGTCGCCCGCTGGGGCCGGCCGAACGTCCTGTTCCGCAACGACGGCGACTGGACCTTCACCGACGTCACCGAGGTGGCCGGGGTGGCTGCGCTGGGCACCGAGGACGGCGGTCCGACCTGGGGCGACTTCGACGGCGACGGGTGGCTCGACCTCTACGTGTCGAACCACGAGGGCCGCAACACGCTCTACCGCAACCTCGGCGACGGGACCTTCGTCGACGTCACCGAGCGGCACGGCGTGGGGGCCGCGGATCAGCTGACGTTCCAGTCGACGTTCATGGACTACGACCGCGACGGCGACCCGGACCTCTACCTGACCAACACCTACGGGCAGCACTGCGAGAGCCTGCACTACCGCAACCTGCTGTTCGAGAACGTCGGCGGGACGTTCGTGGACGTCACCGACGCCGCCAACGCCCTCGCCTGCGTCGACGCGATGTGCATCGCGCTCGGCGACGTGGACGGGAACGGCTTCGAGGACGTGTACGTCACCGACAACAACACCCCGGGCAACGTGCTGCTGCTGAACCAGGGCGACGGCACCTACGTCGAGGACGCCGCCACGTGGGGCGTCGAGAGCTTCGCGACCTCGTGGGGGGCGGTCTTCCTCGACTTCGACAACGACGCCCGGCTCGACCTCTACGTCGGCAACATGAACTTCCAGATCCCCAACCGCCTCTACCGCAACCCGGGCACGCCGCCGATGGTGGAGATGGGCGAGGCGATGGGCGTGGGCGGGGACGGGGTGAGCTTCGGCGTCGCGATGGCCGACGTCGACGGCGACGGCGACGTCGACCTGCTCGTCTCCGACCGACTGCAGCCGGTGAAGCTGTACGTGAACCAGGAGGGCGCGGAGCGGTCGTGGGCCGCCTTCGACGTCCGCGGGCCGGAGGGCGACCGCTGGACCACCAACGTCCACCTCACCGCGACCACCGGCCGCACCGCGCAGGTCCGCGAGCTCGTCAACGGCACCAGCTACAAGTCGCAGCACCAGATGACGGCGTTCTTCGGGCTCGGCGCGGCGACGGTCGTCGACGAGCTGCTCGTGGAGTGGGCGTGGGGCTCCTCCCGCACCCTGACCGGATACCCGGCCGGGCAGCGGTGGACGGTCCACCATCCCGACCGGCTCGGCGACGCCGACGGCGACGGCCAGTGGACGCTCGCCGACTTCGCGGTGCTGCTCGAGGGCCTCGAGGCCGGGACGGTCGCGCCGGGGCTCGAGGTGATGGACCTCGACGGCGACGCGTCGATCGACCAGGTCGACGTCGGTCTGTTCCTCGACCGGTACTCGGCGCCGCTGGAGGACTGCGACGGCGACGGCACGCCGGATCTCGAGGAGATCGCCCTCGGGGCCCCGGACGCCGACGGGGACGGCGTGCCGGACGCGTGCGGATCGGTGCTCGGCGACCTCGACGGGGACGGGGCGGTGAGCGGCGACGACCTCATGATCCTGATGCAGGAGCTGTGGGGCACCGCGGACCCGGCCGGCGACCTCGACGGCAGCGGGCTCGTGGGCTTCGGCGACCTGCTCGTGATGCTGGCGAACTGGGGCTGAGCCGGCGGGCGGCCCGCGGCGGGTCACGACGGCCGGTGGGCGGGACGGGTGCGCCGTGAACGCGGACGTCCTGTCGCTCGCCGCCGCCGCGCTCGCGGCGGGCCTCGGACTCGTGCTGCTCGTCCGCTCGGGCCTCGGTCTCGACCGAGCGGTTCGTCCGATCGACGAGCCGGCGTGTCCGCGCTGCCGCTACCGGCTCGCCGGCGTCGCCGGGGCGGCCTGCCCCGAGTGCGGGCACGATCTCGAGCGGGGCGGCGTCGTCGACCGGCGGGACCCGGCGCGCACGCCGCTGCTGCTGGCCCGCGCGTGCCTGGTCCTGCTCGCGGCCGGGTTCCTCGTGCCGCACGCCCACCGGGGCGTGGAGGCGCTCCGCCCCCCGACCTGGAAGCTGGAGCAGCAGGCGACGCTCCGGGGCCCGGGGAGCGACCCGTCCGGGTCGAGGCTCGAGATCGTGCGGCACGCCTTCGCCCGCGGCCACGGGACTCCGTCGCCCGGCGAGCTCGGCCCCGGCGAGGTGATCGTGCGACGCTCCGGCACGCCCGACGTGGAACTGCTCCGGGCGGCGTCGACCGAGCTGGCCGGACGCGAGCCAGCGGCCGTCGCCGCGGCGCTGCGGCGGGCGCTGCCCGGCGACGAGGCGGTGCCGGTGGACGGCGCGGCGATGGTGGCGGTCGCGCTCGCCCGCGCCGCTGTCGACGGCGCCGCGATCGACGTCCGCGGCCTCGCCGAGCGCGCGGCGGGCGAGGCGCGGGTGTCGCCGGGGCGGCGGATGCGGGCGGCGGGGGGAACGTCGCGGCTGCGCAGCTGGCGGCCGCCCGCCCGGTGGCCCCGGCCCGTGGCGACGGCCGTGGTCGGTGGGGCGGCGGCGCTGGCGATCGGCTGGCTCGTGCGGGACCATCGGCGGCGACGGCCGGTGCCGTGGTCCGTGGCCGGCCCGCGAGCGACGCCCCCGGGCACGCGGCCCGGCGACCCGGCGTCGGACGCCGCGGCCGGTCCGCCGGACGAGCCGGTATCGTGATGACCTGCCGCGAGGCACCAGCGGAGCCCGAGCATGACCGACGAGCATCGCCCCCGACCCGGCCGCCGCGATCGGCCCGGCCCGCCCGGCTCGACCGGCCCGACCGGGTCGACCGGCGGACTGGACCGGCGCCGCTTCCTCGCCTCGGCGACCGCGGCCGGCGCGCTCGCCCCGGCGGCGCTCGCGGCCGGCGACCGCCGGACGCAGGACGCGGCGTCGTCGGACGCCCCGGACGCCCCGGACGCCCCGGACGCCAGGGGGGGCCGCCTGAAGCAGTCCGTCTGCCGCTGGTGCTACGGCTCGATGCCGCTCGAGGACCTCTGCCGCGAGGCGGCCCGGCTCGGGCTCGCCTCGGTCGAGCTGCTCTCGGAGGACGAGTGGGACGTGCCGACGCGGTTCGGGCTGACGTGCGCAGTGGCCAACGGACCCGGCGGGATCACCCGCGGCTGGAACCGCACCGACCTTCACGACGGGCTCGTGGCCCGCTCCGAGGAGCTCCTGCCCAGGGTCGCGGCCGCGGGCCTGCCGCAGATGATCGTCTTCTCGGGCAACCGGGAGGCCGGCCTGTCCGACGACGACGGCCTCGCGGCGTGCGCGACGGGCCTGCGTCGGATCATGCCGCTGGCCGAGGAGCTCGGGGTCACGGTGGTGATGGAGCTGCTCAACAGCAAGCGCGATCACGGCGGCTACATGTGCGACCGCACGCCGTGGGGCGTGGAGCTGGTCGAGCGGGTCGGCAGCGACCGGTTCCGACTGCTCTACGACATCTACCACATGCAGATCATGGAGGGCGACGTGATCGCGACCGTGCTCGAGCACCTCGACCGCATCGGGCACTTCCACACCGGCGGCGTGCCCGGGCGGCGGGAGATCGACGACACCCAGGAGCTCTTCTACCCGCGGATCTGCCGGGCGATCGCGGACGCGGGATTCACGGGCTACCTCGGGCAGGAGTTCATCCCCTCGCGGGACCCGATGGCCAGCCTCGCCGAGGCGGTCCGGATCTGCACGGTGTGACTCGTGCGGCATGCCCGTTCCCGCCCATCCGATGACCCTCGAGCGCGCCGCCCGTGAGCCGGTCGCCGCCCCCTCGGCCGCGCGGGGCCGCGACGGGGAGGGCGATGCCCGCCGCCCTCGTCACGGGGAACGAGCACGGGACGGAGGCGGCACGAGCGTCTGGCACGGAGGCCTCTCCGCCGCCATCGCCCTCGCCGCCATCGCGGTGCTGGTGGCGACGTGGCGGCGGACGCAGGTGCGCCCGCTCCTCGTGCCCGCCTGTCGATGGTGCCGGCACCGAGTGACGGCCGCATCGACGAGCTGTCCGGAGTGCGGGCGGCGGCTCGAGGGCCAGGCGATCGCGGACGTCACGTGGCCGAGACCCGTGGTGTGGGCGGTGCGCACGGTGGCGATCGTCGGGCTCTCGCAGGCGCTGCTCGTCCTGATGCAGACCCACGGGCCCCGGGGTCCGGCGGCCGAGCTCGAGCGGCGACGCTGGGCGACGGTCGGCGTGCGCACCGCCGACGGCGCGTACGTCGAGACGCTCCGCGTCTCGTATCGCCGGATCGAGCGCGACGTCGCGGGTGCGAGCATCGGATCGCCGGGGGCGATGAGCATGCGCCCGGGCATGCCCGTCCTCACCGGGCCGCCTCCGCCCGCGATCGACGTTCGCCTCGAGCGGGCAACGGGGCCGTCGAGGCGGCGACCGGCCGTTCCCGACGCAACGCTCCCCGCCGCCGCGATGCTCCGCGGTGGCTCGGCGAGCGCCGGCTGGGAGCCGGTCGACGAGGCCGAGGCCCGGAGGCTCGCCCCCGAGGCGACCGAGGCGGCGCTCGCTCTGGTCCGCGGCGACTGGCCGGCGGTGCAGCGCCTGTCCGGCGGGGTGCCGTTGGACGGGCTCGACGACGTCGCGGCCGGAGACGTGCGGTTCTGGCGGGAGCGGTGGGCGGTGACCTGGCGGGGCCGGTACCCAGCGGCGGCCCCCGGCACGGTGGCGATCCTCGACTCCGCGATGCTCGACGAGCTCGTCGATCCGTCGATCCTGCTGCCGCTCGTCCTGCCGGCGGCCGCGTCGCTGCTCGTCCGGTCGATGCTCGTCGGTCGCGACCTGCGCCAGCACGGGCGAATGCGTCATCTCAGCCGAGCGGGCACCTGGCCGGAGGTGGCGGATGCGGAGGTGGCGGAGACGCATCGCGCCGCGGCCGCGGCGGCCGACGATCGACCCCGCGGCTCATGAGCCCGCGCGGGGCCGGGCCGGGACCTCCCACGCCGCTTCCCTCGGCCCCCGTTCGATCGCATGCTCGGCGACGTCGGGCTCGTCCCCTCGCCGCAGACCGGAGGACCTCATGGGCGGCAACCTCGTTCCCCTGATCGTCGCCGCGATCGGCCTCGTCGTCGTGATCGCGGGAGCCGCCGGGCTGTGGCGACGCCGGCACCGCGTCGCCCGCCGCCCGCTGACCGAGCCGGTCTGCCCGCGGTGCGGCTACGCGATCGACGATGCGAGCCGGCCCTGCAGCGAGTGCGGGGCCGATCTGGCGGCCGTCGGGATCCGCGACGCCTCCTGGCCGCACCGGCGCGACTTCGTGCTCCGGGGGCTCTTCGCCGCGATGCTCTGCCTCCCCTGGATCGTGATCGTGCTCGTGCTGCCGCCGACGGCGATGCCTTCGATCCGGACGACGCGCGTCGCCACCTTCATCGGCGTGGCGGGCGAGGACGGTCTCGCGCGGCCGGTCCTTCGGATCGACCGCCGGGCCCGCTGGATCGGGCTCGGACGCACGCCGTCGGCGTCGCCCCCCGAGTCGGCCTGGGGCCGCCCGGGCCTCGCCGAGGCGCCGCCCGATGCCGACGTGATGGCGGCTCCGGTCGTCGCGACCGACGAGGCGCGGCTGCCGGCGATCCTCGGGGACGACGTCTACCTTCCCGCGGACCGATCGACCCTCGGCACGGCCGCCCGGGCGGTGCTGCCGCTGGCCGACCGGATCGCGGGCGGGCCCTCGAACGCGGCGGGGGTGATCGCCACCGAGTCGCCGCAGCACCTCGGCGGCGGCCGGGCCGGCGGCACGACGACGAGCTCGCAGCGCGGCCGCGCCGTGCAGGTCGACTCGTACGCCTACCTGCCGCTTCCGCCCGGCACCGTGGTGCCGGTGTCGCAGCGGACCGTGTCCACGAGCCGGGTGCTCCTTCCCCGGCGGGAGCACGTGCCGCTCGTGGCCGGGAGCGCGCTGGCCGTTCTCCTCGTGCGCGGGGCGTAGCTGGCCCGGCGCTTCCGCCCGGTGCCGGCGGAGTGGCACGGTGCGGGGACGGCCGAAGACGCCTGAGCGGTCAGGGCGTCCGGATGCGGATCGACCGGAAGCGTACCTCGTCGCCGTGGTCCTGCAGTGCGATGCGGCCCTCCCGCAGGCGGCCGAAGTCCGGCATCGGGGCGAACTTGCTCCCGGCCACCAGCTCCGCCCACTGCTCGGAGTCGCGGTCGAACCGGCACTGCAGCTCGCCGTTGAGCCAGAACTCCGCCACCGCGCCGTCCGACACGATGCGGACCTCGTTCCACTCGCCCGGCGGATAGGTCGCGTCGTACTCGGGGGGGTACAGCGCGTAGCACGAGCCGGCGCTGGTCAGCGGACTCTGCCCGTCGGCGTGCCGCTCGTTGTCGAGGATCTGCATCTCGGGGCCGGTCTCCCAGACCGAGCCGCGGCCGTCGCCGACGTGGAAGAAGATCCCGCTGTTGCCGCCCGGGGCGACCGCCCACTCGAGCCGCAGCTCGAAGTCGCCGAAGATCTCCTCGGTCACCAGGTCGCCGGCACCCCCCGCGGCCCGGACGAGCGCCCCATCCTCGATCCGCCAGCCGGACCCGACGGGACCCCCGCCGTAGGCCATCCAGCCGTCGGTGCGCTCGCCGTCGAAGAGCAGCCGGAAGCCCGCGGCCCGCTCGGCCTCGGTGAGCTCGTTCGCCCGGCTCGCCACCGCCGCCGGGTCCGGCGTCACCCGCTGTCCGCGGGGCACGCGGTTCATCGTGTACCACGCCTCGGTGGTCCATGGCCGGCGGTCCTCCGCGTCCCGCCACGGCCCCACGAGCCGCAGGTGGTAGACGTGGTCGCCGAGCATGGCGTCCTCGCCGAGCTCGAGGAAGATCGTCCGCCGGTCGTCCGACATCGTGACGGAGCGCACCGGGAGGTCCGTCTCGTCGAGCTTCGGACCGCCGTAGTCCGCGGTGGGCTCGTAGCGGTAGCGGGTCACGGCGTACGCCCGCGGCCGCTCGCCGCTGCCGAGAGCGGCGGGACTCGTGAGCGCGAGCTCGAGGCCGTTGGTGCGGGCCCGGACCTCGGCCATCTCGAAGACCGGGTCGCCGGTCCAGTCGAGCCGCTGCAGGCCGTGCCAGAGCTTGCCCGACTGTCCCCAGTTGCCGGTGGAGCCGATGCCGCCGACGTAGAGGCTGCCCGGGGCGCCGGCGGGGGCGCCGGCCGGCGGCGGGCCGAGCCGCACGCGGTTGACGCCGGCCTCGAGGCCCTGGGTGAAGCGGAAGACCGCGCCCTGCAGGACGCCGTCGACCTCCTCCACGAAGACCCGCTTGAGGCCACCGTGGGTGATGTCGCCGTGCACCTGCTGCCCGGCGTACGGCCCGTGCTCGAGCGGCGCGACCTCGCCGGGGGAGTTGCCGATCTCGTTCTGCGGCAGCCAGACCACCGGCGGCGTCACCGGGAGCTCGGCGTCGGAGGCGCCGCCCACCGCCTGCGAGCCGTAGAACGCACCCTCCTCGACCGCCACCACCTTGCTCACCGGCAGCCAGTCGCCCTGGTTGTCGGTGACGTAGAGCCGTCCGAGGGCCCCGCGGCCGATGCCGTTGGGCGTGCGGAGGCCGCGGGCGACGATCGCGTAGGTGCCCTCGTCCGGCCACATGGCGATCACGCTGCCGCGATCCGGCACCTGCGGCTGGGTGCTGCGGCCGCCGGGGTCGATGGCGATGGCGAGGGCGGCGAGGAGCGCGCCCTCGTCCTCCTCGAGCCCGAAGGCGAACTCGTGGAAGTTGCTCGTGACGTCCCAGCCGCTGACGGCGGCGCGATACTCGTCGATCACGTCGTCGCCGTCGTGGTCGATCAGCTCGGTGAGCTCCTGCTTCTGCAGGACGAAGATGCGTCCGTCCACCACCTTGAGGCCGAGCGGCTCGGCGAGTCCGGCGGCGATGCGGGTGACGGTGACGTCCCCGGGGCCGTCGCCGTCGGTCCCGTCGAGCAGGTAGACCGCGCCCACCTCGTCCCAGGTGCAGACGACCATGCGGCCGTCGGGCAGCCAGTCGAGGCCGCCCACCCGCGGCTCGAAGCCCTCGGGACGCAGGTCGACCACGCGGAAGGAGGGGTGCACGTCCTCGAGCGGCCGGCCGTCGCCGGGCCGGCCGCGCATGAGCGGCTGCAGGACCTTCTTCGGGCCCGGCGCGGTCACCCGCACCTCGCCGCGGCGGCAGAAGAGCCGGTCGGCGGGGACGGTGACCCACTCGTCGGTGCCCGGCGGCATCCACTCGAGTCGGACCATCGCGTCACCCGAGTTCTCGAACATCTCGATCGCGAAGGCGTGCAGGCCCGGGAGCAGGTCGCGGCGGCCCGAGGACGGCTGGGCTCCGTGGAGCCCGTCGTTGTCGATCAGGGCCGAGTCGTTGAGACTCATCCGCGAGCCGTCGTCGGACCACAGGCGGAAGCGGTGCTCGCCGGCCTCGTCGACGCGGATCCAGCCGGTGATGGTGACGAGGAACTGCTCGGTGATCGGGCCGAAGGTCCGCGGCTCCTCCTGCGTGGCGTCGGTGAGGTCGATGACCGGCGCGATCCACGCCCGGTTGGGCGTCTGGCCCGGCACGAGCTCGGCGAGCCGGGAGAGGCCGCGGTCGAGCTGGTAGAGGCGGACCGAGGCGCCGGGCTCGAGCGGCGGTGGGTCGGCGACGGGGGCGTCGGGGCCCGTCCCGGGCTGTGAAGCGGTGGCCGCGGCGGCCGCGGCGTCGGCGTCGGCGTCGGCGGCGGCGGTCGCGGCCCCGGCCGGCGCGAGGGCGAGCGTCAGCGCAGCGGTGAGCGCGGCGAGGGGCGCGGTGCGGGCGACGAGCCGCCGGACGAGCGGGAGGGCGAGGGGACGATCGGAGGCGTGGTGGGTGGCGTGGGGCATGGGAGGATGGCATCGGACGCCGCGGGACGGCGAAGGGGAGGGGCGGGCGGGCGGCCGGCGGGCGCGGCCGGCCGGGGAGACCGAGCGGCGAAAGTGGCGGCGGTCAGTCGTCCGCGGACGGGATGGGGATCGTGACGGTGGTCTCGTTGCCCGGCGGCAGCGGCACGAGCAGGGCGCCGCTCGCGTGGCGGCGCGGCGTCGGACCGCTCGTGTCGAGCGGCGCGGGCCCGGGGGCGTCGCCGTCGGCCGCGGGGGCGAGGTCGGGGCCGACGATCATCGCGGCCGTGTCGCCCTCGACGCGGAGGACGCGCTCCAGCCGGAGGCGTCCGGCGTCGCGGCGGACCTCGGGGATCTCGGTCACGACGACCGGCTCGACGCCGTCGGCCTCGAGGCGGAAGCGCAGGTGCACGACGGGGCCGTCGAGGCGGTAGCCGAGCCAGGTGACGTCGGCCGCCACCGGCGTGCCGTCCGGTCCGGCGAGCATCCAGGCGGGACCGGATCGCGCGACGAGATGCGGACGGCCCTCGTGGACCGGCTGCGGTCCGTGCGTGGTGTCGTAGACGGCACCCTGCAGCTTCACGTCGCCCGCCCACGCGAGGGCGAGCTCGCCCGCGTCGGCGTCGTAGGCGAGGGAGAGATCCTCGGCGAGCGCGACCACGACCATGCGCGGGTTCTCGTCGAGGACGCACCGGAAGACGAAGGGATCGCGGGGTCGCTCGGGGGCGGAGGCGACGCCGCGGTCGGCGTCGGCGGCCCCGGCGGCCTCGGCGGCCCCGGCGGCCTCGGCGGCTTCGGCGGACTCGGCGGCCTCGACGGGCGAGGGCGCGGCGAGCGCGGCGGAGATGGTCGCGAGGGCGGCCAGCGCGGCGAACGCGGGCAGGCCGGTGGTCGCGTGACGGGGAAGGCGGGTGACGGGCACGGGGGCCTCCGGACTCGGGGACCGAGGGACGGGGACGGGGAGGCGGCGCCGGGACGCCGCGTGGGGGCCGCCGACCCCGCCGCCGGCGACGGAACGCCGCGCGCGGAGCGGGCGGGTGGCCGTGCCGACGCGACACGCGGGGCGAGGCAGGCCGGGGCGAGAAGCGACTCCGCCGGTCCATGCCCGCGGGGTTCCCGGACGCCCCGGGCAGCATAGCGGCCCGCCTGCCCGATCCGGCCCCCGGCGGGGTGAGCGGGCGGGCCGGAGCCGGCCTCGCGGGCCATCGCTTCGGGGCCGGCCCTCCCGACGGTGCAGTCCGCACGACCGGGTCCTCGGTCGGCATGCCGACGGGATCGCCGCCCGCGCCACTTGCCGAGGCGATCGGGGCGGGCACGCTCTCCGGGAAGCCATTCCGCACATCCGAAGAACGACCGGGAGACGTCATGCTCTGGTGCACCCATCCGCGAAGGCTCGGCCTCCTCATCACCGCGCCCGCCGTGCCGGCGATGATCGCGCTCGTCCACTGGACGCTCGAGCCGGCCTCCGAGCCGCCGCCGGCGCCACCGATGCCGACCGGATCCCTGGTCGCCCACCACGACGAGGTCCGCACCGCCCTGAACCGCCCGGTCGAGGATCGACGGGGACGGTGGACGAGCACCCCGCCCGCGGCCGATGCCGGCGCCGAAGGCGGTCCGGACGCCGAGGCGGCCGCGGCCGAGCGGATGACGGTGCATGCCGACGGCCGGGCGATCGGCTGGGTCATGGTCGATCCGGGGCGGCTGGCCGAAGCGGCACGCACCCGGCTGGAGATCCTGCGCGTCGAGGCGATGCGGGCGGAGACGGCCGAGCTGACGAAGCGGGCGCGATTCGCCGAGGCGGCCCGGATGGCCGAGCAGCGTCCCGCAGCGCCGTCGCGCGGCGGCCGCGCCCTCGTTCGCGACGATCGCGTGCGGCTCTGGCAGTCCGCGGCCGGACCCTCGTCGGCGCCGGCGTTCCGGCGTCCGGACTTCGTCGAGGCGCTCGCCCGCGAGCGGCGGGCGCTCGATCGCGCGGGTCGGAGCGGTCGGTCCCGGTGAGTCGTCGGCGGGCGGCGCGAGCGGTCAGTCCGCCCGCTCCGCCGCCACCCAGAGCAGCGGCCACCACGCCGCGGCCCCCGGACGCCGCGACCAGCGGGCGAGGGCGTCGATCGCGCCGCGGACCTCCGCCGCGGCGCCCTCGGTCTCGTCCGCCGCGGCCGCGGCCTCGAAGCGGAGCTCGCCCGCGACGGGACCGGCCGGGCCGTCCACGAGCAGGTCGGCCAGCAGGGCGATCACGCCCGCGAAGTCCGACTCCCCCGCGACCCCGCCGTGCATGAGCATCCCGGCCGAGACCGGCCGCAGGCGGTGCCGGTCGAGCCGCTCCGGCACCCGGCGAACCATCGCCGCGTCGTGACCGCGGGCCGCGCGCCGCGTCAGCCGCCGCCGCCACGCCGCCTCGAACAGCGGCACCGGCGGGTGCATCGCCAGCGCCGCCGCGTCGTCGTCGACCAGGACCAGCCGGCCGTGCGGCCGCAGGGCCGCGCGGGCCTCCTCGAGGAGCGGGTCCAGCTCGCGCTCCGGCGCGAGCCCGCCCGCGATCACCGCCAGGTCGACCGTCCCCGCCTCGTCGGCCTCCAGCGGCCAGCCGGCGGGCGACGCGGCCCGCAGGTCCACGTCCGCGGCGCCGCGGCGGCGCTCCACGAAGGCCTCGTCGAGGGTCGCCCCCGGCGCGGCGGGCCCGTCCTCGGCGAGGCCCGCGATCACCGTGACGCGGCTCCCGGCGGGCAGGAGGCCGGCCACCGCGCGGCCGACCAGTCCACGGCCGGGCTCGACCACGAGGGCGTGCGAGGCCGCGGCGAGGGTCTCGTCGCGGCCGCACGCGGCCGGCGCGGCCGCCGTGATCGCGGCGAGCATCCGCGGCAGCCGCCAGGCGGCGCCGCGGTCGATCAGCGCGGCGTCCGCGAGCACGTCGGCGTCGAGGGCGGGCTGGGAGTCGGCGGGGCGCACGCCGGAGCGTAGCCGGGGCCGCGGTGCGGCGGCGCCGTCGTCGCGCGGCCTCCGCGCCGCACGGTGTCGGCCGCCCGGAGCCGCCCGGAGCCGCGGGGAGGCGACCGCAGCCGTCGGGCGACGCCGTGCGCCGTCAGTCCCCGGGACGTCGCGTGTCGCCGGGATCTCCGCCGCCGTTGCGGCTGCCCTCGCCGGGATCGGATGCATCGGACTCGTCGTCGTCGAGCAGATCGGACTCGAAGGTGACGGTCGGCCCGCGGCGGGGGCGGGGGCGGATCCCGCCGTCGCCGGGCTGATCGACATTCGGACCGCCTGCACCCGGGGCGGCGGGCCGCGACGCCTCCCCGCCCGCGCCGGACGCCGAGGCGGCGGGGCCGGTGGCGCCGCTGCCGGCCTCGTCGACGCCGCCGCCGGCCTCGATCATCCCCCGCAGGTCGTCCTCGATCCGGCGGAAGTGCTCGTCGGCCGCGCGGAGGAGCTCCGCCGCCCGCTCGCCCGCGAACCGCGCCGCCTGCGGGCGCGCGTCGGCCAGCTGCTCCGAGGCGCGCTGCGCGGTGAGGCACTCCTTCACGAGCCGGCGGTACTCGGCGATGCGGGTGTCGACCGGCGTCGGCAGGTGGATCCGGGTGCGGGCGAACGTCGCGTGCAGCCGCGCGCGAGCGGTGTCGACCGCGTCCCAGAGATCGGGCGGGTCGATGCCGTCGGGCCATCCGTGCAGCTCGTCCACCAGGTCGCCGGCCGCGCGGTGCAGGTCGCGCACCGCGGCGAACAGCTCGGGGGCGACGCGGCGCCGGCGGCCGTGCGCACGGGCGGCCGCGTCGTCCTCCACCGGCGCGGGGCCGCCGATCGAGCCGAGGGTCCGCTCGACCGCGGCGGCGAGGGTGGCGTGCCGCTGCTCGATCGCCGCCTCGAGCCGGCGCTCGGTGGCGGCGGTGGCGGCCTCGAGCCGTTCGGCCAGGGCGGCGTCGCGCCGCTCGAGGTCCGACGCCAGACGCTCGACGCCGCGGTCGCGCCCGAGCCGGCCGACGGCCCAGGCGATCAGGGCGCCGAGCGCGAGCCAGCCCACCGGCAGGGCGAAGTCGATGAGGTCCATGGTTCCGTCCCGTGCTTCGTCCGGCGCGGGCGCAGCCGTGGCGCCCGCGTCGCGGTCTCCGGAGCCTCCGCCGGGCGAAGCGCTCCCCTCCGCGGGCGATCGTACCGAACGCCCCGCGCAGGTCCGGCGCGGGTGCGGGCACGACGGCCCGGCAGAGGGAGACGCGATCGAGGGCCGCGTCCCTCGGCGAAGGCGCCCATCCGGCCCGGATTCGCCATTTCCACGCCGACGGCAAGGACTCGGGCCACGTCTCTCGTTGTCCTGTCCCGGGCCCGCACGGCGCGGCGGGCCGTGGAACCCAAGGGAGGCGACGCATGCACCGGACGATCACCCTGAACGTGGACGTGGAGCTGCTCGACGCGGTGGCCTGCGGGCCCCGCTCGGCCGAGGGGCCGTGGGCGGACGTCGTGGCGACCCTGCCCCTGGGCCGGGAGCGGCCTCGGGCCGTGCCCGTCACCGCGACCGTGCGGGCGTGGCGGGAGTTCTGCTGCGTGGCCGGATGCGAGCCGCGGCTGCGGATCCCGGCGCTGCGGCTGCAGGCACGGATGATCCGGGCGATGGCGGCGTGGGCGCCGCGGACGGTGTGAGGGGCCGGTGGAAGCGGGTCGTCGCGCGGCGGACGCGTCGGCCGCCGGCCTCAGAACGGCAGCTGGAGCTGGCCCCGGAGCGTGAGGCGCCCCGGCTCGTCGGACGGCAACAGCCCGAGACCCGGCCCATCGTCCGCGGCGAAGTCGCGCACGAGCTCGTTGCCGGCGGGGTCGTCGAGGAACCACTGCACGTCGACGCTGAGCCGGGCCGCGCGGCGGGGGACGTACCAGCTCGCACCGGCCGTGATCGTGCCGAACGTGTCGTCGAGCTCCCGGTCGCCGTCGGGGATCACGACGTCGTAGCGGGCGAAGAGCTCCACGTCCGTGCCCGGCAGGAAGACGCCGCCCTGCACGACGAGACCGATGTCGTGGAAGTCCTCGTCGCCGGCCGGAGCGTCGAGGAATCGGCCGACGTAGGCGGCGTGGGCGTTCCACCCGTCGCCCGCGACCTGCAGATCGACCGTGTAGGGCAGCGGCGCCGGGTCCGCGCCGGCGGACCGGTCGCGGTTCTCCTGCCAGTGGCCGGCGACCCCGAGCTTGGCCGCCAGCTCGCTGCCGGGCGGCGAGCTCATCGACTCGAGGCCGTCCCAGTCGCCCGCGAGCAGCAGCTCGGCTCGCCCCGTGAACGCGTGCTCGGCGGGGGCTTCGTCGAACGGCAGGTTCTCCGACTCGGCGCCGAAGCCGAAGCCGAGCCAGCCGCGGGCACGCTCGCCCGTCGCCTCGACCCACACCGCCTGGGCGTCGCCGGGAGCGAAGAGGTTGGCGACCACGCTGGTGTCGACCGCGAGGGCGTCCTCGCCGTCGAGAACGTCCTCCCACACGACGGGGAGCTGGACCTGGCCGACGGCGACCGTGAGGCCCTCGTCGAGCTCGTAGCCCACGAGCAGCTCGGCGAGCATGAGCGTGCCGTCCTCGTCCCCGTCGAACTCCGCCTCGACGGCGTAGAGCAGCCGGAGGTCGAGCACGTGGCCGGCGAGCTCGAACTCGACCGTCGGGAGCTCGAAGCCGCTCACGCTGGCGTCCTCGTCCGTGCCCCCGTCGTCGTCGACGAGGGTGCCGGTGAAGCGGAACTCGATCAGCCCGCTGAAGTCCAGCCGGAATCGCCCCTCGGCGTCCTCGAGGAAGAAGCCCTCGTCGTGGCCGGCGCCGCCGGAGGCGGCCGCGAGCGAGGACCGGGTCGCGGCGTCGGCGAGCATCGCCGACTCGAGGGAAGGGAGGGGCGTCTCGGCGGCGCTCGTGGTCGCCGCGGCGAAGGCGGAGCCGGCGGGAAGGCACAGCGCGAGCGTCGCGGTCCCGGAAGCGTCGTGTCGCATGCTCGGTCGATCTCCGCGCGCCGGCACGGGCCGAGGCGGCCGGCGGGGGCGAGAGGATATCGAGCGGCGAGGTGCGGAGGGGGCCGCCCCCCGTCGGTGGCAGCTCGCGCGGCCGGACGTCCCGGTTCGTCGACGGCGGGGTCTCGACCGCCTCGAGACGTCGCGACACCGAGGGCTCGGACCACGAGACGCGACGGAACTCGCCGCGGGCGAAGCCTCGGAGTGCGAGCATCCACTCCCGGCGATCGCAATCGGGGCGACTGGATTCGAACCAGCGACCTCCTGCTCCCAAAG